>DATFQZ010000128.1:0-10717 GCA_035263765.1 Candidatus Angelobacter sp.
CCATGCTGCACGGCTGATCCCGCTGTGTGGGAGCAATGCCGGCTGATCTGGCACGACTTGGTGAAAAACGCGACGCCCCGCGGTTACTAAAACACCCAGGCGTCGCCGGTAACAACTACTTGCTATAAAGTTCGACGATCAGCTGCTCGTTGATCGGCTGGTTGATGTCTTCGCGCTTGGGCAGCGACAATACCTTGCCTTTGCTCGCTTCGCGATCGACTTCGAGCCAGTTGGGCGGCGTCTGATGGCTGGCAAACTCCTTCGCACCTTCAATCACCGCGAGTTTGTTGCTCTTCTCCCGAATTGCGATCTCATCGCCGGCACTGACCTGGTAGCAAGGAATGTCAACCTTCCGGCCATTGACGGTCACGTGGCCATGACGAACAAGCTGGCGAGCCTGACGGCGCGCAACGGCGAAGCCCAAACGATAGACTACGTTGTCCAGACGACGCTCCAGCTGTTGCAGGAGCAGCTCACCGGTGACGCCCTTGGAGCGCGATGCATTCTCGAAATAATTGCGGAACTGTCCTTCCTGAGTGAAGTACATGCGCTTCGCCTTCTGCTTTTCGCGAAGCTGCAAACCGTAGCCGACGACCTTGGCCTTGCGGTCCTTACCGTGCTGGCCCGGGGCGAAGTTACGCTTTTCTATGGGACATTTGTCGGTGTAGCACTTTGCGCCCTTGAGGAACAACTTCATGCCCTCGCGGCGGCAAAGGCGGCATACTGCATCACGATAACGCGCCAAGTTACTTTCTCCTTGAGAGTCGCCGTTGGCGGCGACTCCGGTTATGGATCGGTTTACGGGCGCTTGGCGGCCTTTCGTCCCGATCAAATCAGTTGTCAGTGGCCAGTTGTCAGTTATCAGAAAAAGCAACTAGCAATTGGCTACACGCGGCGGCGCTTCGGCGGACGGCAGCCGTTGTGCGGCACCGGCGTCACGTCCTTGATCGAGCGCACATCGAGCCCGGAGGCAGCCAAGGCGCGGACCGCCGACTCACGTCCCGAACCCGGACCGCTGACGACGACATCCACGCTGCGCATACCGTGATCGCGCGCCTGGTTGGCCGCATTTGCGGCTGCCTGCTGCGCGGCAAAAGGAGTGCCCTTACGTGATCCGCGGAAGCCCAGCGAACCCGAGCTCTTCCACGACACCGTGTTCCCTGTGAGATCGGTGATGGTGACGATCGTATTGTTGAAGGAAGCCTGCACATGCACGAGTCCGTGCGGAATGTGCTTCCGCTCTTTCTTCTTGAACTTCTTGCCGGCCTTGCCCTTCTTTTCCGTTGCGGAGCCTGCTGCCTTAGCCATGGGTTATGTCTTCGCCGTCGCTTTCTTCTTATTCGCTACCGTGCCCTTGCGTGGACCCTTGCGGGTGCGGGCGTTGGTGTGGGTGCGCTGGCCGCGAACCGGCAGGCTGCGGCGGTGACGGAACCCACGATACGAGCCGATTTCGATCAGCCGCTTGATGTGCATCGAGACGTCTTTGCGCAGGTCGCCTTCGACGTCGCCCTGCTGCTCGATGACCTGACGGATGCGGTTGACCTCATCCTCGTTCAGATCGCTGACCTTCTTTGTGCCCTCGACGCTGGCCGCGTTCAGAATGTTCTTCGAGCGCGAGATGCCGATGCCGAAAATGTAGGTCAGCGCGATGCTGATGTGCTTGTTGCGCGGAAGATCCACGCCTGCAATACGTGCCATGTCTGTCCCAAACCTCTTTTGCCAAATCTGTTGGCACTTAGCATTTAGCTAATTGCCAGTTGCTAATTGCTATCCCTGCCGCTGCTTGTGCTTGGAGTTCTCGCAGATCACGCGCACGATGCCGTGACGGCGAATCACCTTGCATTTGTCGCAAATCTTCTTGACTGATGCCCGTACTTTCATGATGACTGTCTTCCCTTCAACTCAAAAGCAGATCCCTCGCCCTGCGGGCCGGGATAGCAGCCTGAGGCCCAGAGGCCCGACAAACGCTGCTATTTATACCGATACACGATCCGACCGCGGTTCAGGTCGTAGGGTGAAAGTTCTACGGCCACGCGGTCGCCCGGAAGGATCTTGATGAAGTTCTTGCGCATTTTGCCGGAGACATGCGCCAGAACCTGGTGCTTGTTCTCCAGCTCGACTTTAAACATCGCATTGGGCAGCGGCTCGATCACCACTGCCATTACTTCAATCGCGTCTTCCTTACTCATTCAGCTCCAAAACCCAGGGCTAAAACCCTTGATCTATGTGTCACCGTAAGGCTGGCCTGTTGGCCAGCTCTACTCTCTTACCAGCCGTCAGTCTCTAGCTACCAGGCCCTGACCACCAGCCACTATTCTGTCAAAATCATGGGCCCGTTCTTCGTCACGGCAACGGTATGCTCGAAGTGGGCGCTGTAGCTACCGTCTTCGGTAACTTCCGTCCAGTTATCATCGAGCACGCGGGCGCCGTACTTGCCAACGTTCACCATCGGCTCGATCGCGAGTACCATGCCCTCACGCAACTTCGGACCGCTTCCCGGCGTGCCGTAATTCGGCACCTGCGGCTCTTCGTGGAGCTTGGTGCCGATACCGTGTCCTACCAGCTTGCGAACCACGCTGAAGCCATTGGCCTCAACGTGGGACTGCACCGCCGCGCCGATATCGCCAATGGAATTACCGATGCGGACCTTCTCAATACCGCGATACAGCGACTCGCGGGTTACGTCCAATAACTTTTGCAACTCAGGCGTAAGACCGTCCACCGGAACAGTAATCGCGGCATCGCCGTAATACCCGTCAAGCACCACACCGGTGTCGATGGAGACGATGTCGCCCGCCTTCAGCACACGCTTCTCCGACGGGATACCGTGCACGATCTCGTTATTGATCGACGTGCACAGAACGCAGGGGTAATCGTAATAACCCTTGAAAGCTGGCTTCGCGCCTAGCTCTTTGATTTTGCGCTCGGCCACACGCTCCAGATCCATGGTGCTTACGTCCGGAGCAACAGCTTCCTTCACTGCGTCCAGCACTTGCCGGACTATGCGCCCACTGCGGCGCATCTTTTCAATCTCGGAGCTCGACTTACAAACGATCGGCATTCTCTATTGCACGCGACGCCTGGGCCGCTACCGCTTCCACCGTCTGATCGCCATCCACGTCCACCAGCTGCCCTTTGGCCTTGTAATAGGCGACCAGCGGCAGAGTCTGCCCCTCGTAAGCCTTCAGGCGTTCGGAAACAACTTCCTCTTTATCGTCGGGACGGACGACAAGTCGCCCTCCGTCGAAATCACAGATACCTTCAACTTTGGGTGGCTGGAAGTAGACGTTGTAGATCCGCCCGCAGGTGGGACAAGAACGACGCCCGGTAATCCGTTGCAGTAGTTGATTATACCCCACAACGATCTGTATCACAAGGGGTGCTATGGCACTAAACGGGGCTGCCCCACCGTCGCTTGCCTGCCTGTTTTTCAAATATCCGTCCAACCACTCGGCCTGGCCCACGGTGCGTGGGTAGCCGTCTAAAATAAAACCTCTGTTTACATCAGGATGGCTCAGTCGTTCAGCCACCATGTCGTTGACCAGCGCGTCGGGTACCAAGTCGCCGTGGTCAAGGATGTCCTTCACCTTGTGACCGAGTTCCGTGCCGTCGGCCACATTGGCCCGAAACAGGTCTCCGGTAGAGATCTGCGGAATCCCATAAGCTGCAGCGATCAGCTTGGCCTGGGTCCCCTTGCCTGCGCCCGGTGCTCCCAGCAGAATAATCGGTCCCACCACGCGCTCACTGTTGCGCACACCAACTACGGACGAAGAGGTCTGTGTTGCCACACCCACCCCCGCGGGCCGTATTGCCGGCCCTTCTGCTCGCCACGGCGAGCCGGAGCCTCCCGGTAGCTCCGTAAACCAGTAACTAGCAACTGGCAATCAGCAACGGATCAAATCCGCTCGTGCAGATCTTTCAGCGGATAAGATGTGTCGGCAACTACCAACAATGTTTGATCACTTTTACCAGTTGCCAGCTGCTCGTTGCTTCCTTACCAGGTCGCGCGGCGGCCCCGAATGCGTCCGCTACGCGGCGTGAAGCCTTCGTAGTGTCGCATGATGAGCTGCGATTCGACCTGGTTGACCGTATCCATGGCCACACCAACCACGATCAGCAGCGAGGTTCCGCCAAAGTAAAAGTTCACGTTCAAACCGCTCGTCACCCATGTCGGCAGCCGTTCGAAGAAGGCTCCGATCGGTCCATACAGGTGATTCAGGTGGATACCGGTAA
The DNA here is from genome assembly GCA_035263765.1 of Candidatus Angelobacter sp. Lineage (GTDB taxonomy): Bacteria > Acidobacteriota > Terriglobia > Terriglobales > Acidobacteriaceae > Angelobacter. Next base: position 4,234 of record DATFQZ010000128.1, read on the forward strand.
TCATCCACTCAGGAATGAACGAGATCAGAATCAGGTACAGCGCGCCCACCAATGTGATGCGGGTCAGAATGTCGTTAATGTAATTCGCGGTACGCGCGCCTGGCCGGATGCCCGGAATGAAGCCTCCGTATTTGCGCATGTTGTCGGCAACCTCGTTGGGGTTGAAGACAATCGACACGTAGAAGTACGCGAAGAAGATGATTCCGATGGCGTACAGCAAGGTATACAGCGGTTCTCCCCAACGCAGCGCCTGAAAAACCGGGCTGAAGTAGCGGCTGTCTTTGAACAGAGGCATCGCCCCCAAGGTCTGAGGCAAGGTCAGCACGGAAGAGGCGAAAATCACCGGCATCACGCCGCCCGAGTTTACACGCAACGGCAAGTGGGTGGACTGCCCGCCCATAATCTTCCGACCTACCACGCGCTTGGCGTATTGCACCGGGATCCGGCGCTCGCTGCGCTCCACAAAGACGATGAACGCGACAATCGCAATCATCACCACGACCAGCAGCAGCATTGCGGGAACGGTAAATGCTCCCCAAGCTTGAGTCTTAATTTTGTCGTAAAGGTCAGCTATGGCACGCGGCAATCCGACAACAATGCCGGCGAAAATCAGCAGCGACATGCCGTTGCCGATACCGCGCTCGGTGATCTGCTCGCCCAACCACATGATGAAGACGCTGCCCGTCGTCAGGGTCAACACCGTCATGGGCACGAAGACGTAGCCAGGCGTGTTCACGAATCCCGGCTGGTGCAGCAGCGTGTAGGCAATACCCAGAGATTGCACCGAGCTCAACAGCAGGGTTAAGTAGCGGGTCCACTGGGTGATCTTCTTGCGCCCGAGCTCGCCTTCCTTCTGCAGCTTGGCGAGCGGCTCATACACGACGGTCATCAACTGCAAGATGATGGATGCCGTGATGTAGGGCATGATGCCGAGGGCAAAGATGGTCAGGCGGCGAAGCTGTCCGCCGCTGAACAGGTCGATAAAGCCGAGGAACGTTCCCTTGTTCTGATCGAAGAACTGCGCCAGCACGTCGGCATTGATGCCGGGCGTGGGAATGTGTCCGCCCAGCCGGTAGACGGCCAGCAGCCCGAGCGTAAACAGAATGCGCTTCCGCAGATCGGGAACGCGGAATACGTTGGCCAACTTCTCTAGCATCGAAACCTCAGTTGTCAGTTGTCAGTTCTCAGTTGTCAGTTGACAACCTAAAGCCGACTCCTGATGTGACCCGTCGCCGAACCAGCGGTCGTCAGTTGCACTGCTGACAACTGCACACTGACAACCGGCAACCGTCTTACAGAACCTTAACTTTGCCGCCGGCCTTCTCGATCTTCTCCTGGGCCGACTTGGAGAACTTATGTGCGCTGACCGTCAGCGGCTGCGACAGCTCGCCATGACCCAATACTTTAACAAGTGCGTTCTTGCCGTTCACTACACCGGCTTTGCGCAGAACTTCAGGAGTAATCTCGCTCTCGGTTAAAGCCGCCAGCCGCTCCAGGTTCACGACCTCGTACTCGGTCTTGAAGATATTGGTGAAGCCGCGCTTCGGCAAACGCCGGTGCAGCGGCATCTGGCCACCTTCAAAACCGCGCATCATGCTATAACCACTGCGCGAGCCCTGTCCCTTATGGCCGCGGGTCGAGGTCTTGCCCATGCCCGAGCCCATACCACGGCCGATACGCTTCTTATTCGAATTCGCCTTCTTGGGCGCCTTTAATGTACTCAGATTCATTGTGTACCGTACCTGCCGCGGCCTTCTCTGTGCGCGGCATCACAATTTAGCAATTAGCAGTTAGCATTTAGCCCAAACCTATGACACCGTCGGGCAAGAAGCTAAGTGCCAAGTGCTAAGTGCCCGGTTGCCAGCTATGCCTCAACAATCTCTACCAGGTGCGGCACTTTCGCTACCATGCCGCGGATCGACGGCGAGTCTTCGCGCTCGATCACCTGGTTCAGACGCCTGAAACCGAGGCCCTTGATGACCACCTTATGCTTCTCCGGCGTGGCAATGGCCGAACGCACATACTTCAGATGGATTTTTGCGCTGGCAGGCGCAGTTTTCTTTTTTGTCTTCCTGAATGCGCGCCATGATTAGAGCTCCTCGGCGGCCTTGCCGCGTGCTGTCGCGACTTCAGTCTTGTCGCGCAGCGATTTCAGGGCGTCAAAGGTCGCCTTGATCACGTTGTGCGGGTTGGTGGTGCCGATGGACTTAGTCAGCACGTTCTGCACGCCTGCCGAAGTCATCACCGCGCGCACTGCTCCGCCGGCAATTACGCCGGTGCCTTCGGGTGCCGGCTTCAGCATCACCTTGCCTGCGCCATAGCGCCCCAGTACCTGGTGCGGAATCGTGGTCTGCGTCAGGTTGATGCGCAGCAGGTTCTTCTTGGCCGCTTCAATACCTTTGCGAATGGCCTGCGGAACTTCCTTAGCCTTACCAGAACCGTAACCCACGACCGCGGCCGATGGATCGCCCACCACTACCAGCGCTGCGAACGACATGTTCTTGCCGCCCTTGACGACTTTGGTGACGCGATTGATCGAGACTACCTCGTCCTTGAGCTGGTATTGATTGGCGTCAAGTTTTTTCTTTACTGTTGGCATTCCCGTTGTTTCTCCAAACTTGCACTTGGCAACTTAGCATTTTGGGCACTTAGTGGTACGCCAGCCCGTTTTGCGAGCGGCTCATTGCTTTTCCTAGAACTCCAGCCCGGCTTCGCGCGCCGCGTCGGCCAGGGCTTTGATGCGTCCGTGATAGAGGTATCCACCGCGATCGAAGATCACCTTCTTGATGCCCTTTTCTTTGGCACGCTCGGCAATCAGTTTGCCGACTTCCTTCGCCGCCGCGACGTTGCCGCCGGTAGGACGCTTCTGGCCCTTTGCGGCGCTCTTGGCCTTCTCCACTGTGCCTGCCGAAACCAGGGTCACGCCCTTGCTGTCGTCGATTACCTGCGCGTACAGGTGGCTCACCGAGCGGTACACGCTAAGGCGCGGGCGCGCGGCGGTGCCGGCAATCTTCTTGCGGATACGCGTGTGGATCTTGGTCCGCGTGTCGTTCTTCGAAGTCTTCCCAATCATCTCTGTCTTCCTTCATCCCGGGTTTCTGTACGGGCTCGGGATAGCCGCGTCGGGCTCAGACGCCCGACAAGCGCCACTATTTCGCGCCGGTCTTACCAACCTTCTTCTTCAACCGCTCGTCGGTGTAGCGCACGCCCTTGTTCTTGTACGGATCGGGTGGACGCAGCTGGCGCATTTCCGCCGCCACGAATCCCACCTTCTGGCGATCGATTCCGGTCACCGTCAGGTGCGTCTGCTTGGGGTCGATGGTCACTTCAATGCCGGCCGGCAGCGGGTACTCGATCGGATGCGAATATCCTAGCGTGAACACCACGATGCCCTTGCCTTTCATCTCGGCGCGGTAACCGATGCCGACGATGTCCAACTCTTTCGTCCAGCCCTTGGTAACGCCTTCGACGGAGTTGTTCACCAGCGCCCGCACCAAGCCGTGCACGGCGGCCTTCGAATCGTCCTCACGTGTGACGACCAGGCTGCCGTCTTTGGCTTCGAGCTTCACACCCGCTGGCATGTGCGTCGAAACGGTGCCCTTGGGGCCCTTCACTACTACGTTGTTGCCTTCGACGGTGTAACTCACGCCTTTGGGCAACGGAATCGGCTTCTTTCCAATTCTCGACATGTCGTGTCTCTCATTGAGCTGTCAGCTATCGCCGGCACGCTTTCGGAACTCGCTTTTCGCTCTTCGGCCTTTTGCTAAATCGCTTAAGGCTAATCGCGAATTAATAAACTTCGCACAACAATTCGCCGCCCAGCTTTTCTTTGCGGGCCTGGCGGCCGGTCATTACGCCCTTGGGTGTGGTGAGGATATTGATCCCCAATCCGCCCAGCACGCGCGGAATGGCGCTGTGGCCGACGTAGACGCGGCAGCCGGGGCGCGAAACGCGCTTGAGCTGCGAGATGGGCGACGAGTTGTCGGACCCATACTTGAGGTAGACGCGCAACACCTTGCGACCCTCTTCTTCCGTCGCCTTGAAGTTCGCGATGTAACCCTCGTCCTTCAGGATGCGGGCGATCTCCAGCTTCAATTTGGAGAGCGGCACGTCCACCTTCTGGTGGCGCGCCTTAATCGCGTTGCGAACGCGGGTCAGAAAATCTGCGACCGGATCGGTCAAACTCATGCTCTGTTTCTCCTCATATCGTCGCCCGTTCGCTTTCGTGTCCGGGTTGCTCTCCGGGGTCCCCCGTGATGCGCTCAGCGCGCATTCGGGTTGGTGAAAGAACCAGCCGCGACGTACTTAGCTCAGCATTTCAGTGCGACCGCGCCGCACCGGGGCCGCTGAGCTTCCCTTTTCACCTACCAAGAGCTCTTCGAAACTCCAGGAATTTCTCCCTTGAGCGCCAGACCGCGGAAGCACAAACGGCAGACGCCGAACTTGCGCAGATAGGCCCGCGGACGTCCGCAAATCTTGCAGCGGTTCTTGGCGCGCGTGGGGAACTTGGGTTTCTTGTTCGCCTTGGCAATTTTGCCTGTTGTAGCCATCTTGTCCTTTGTCTCTAGCTTCTCGCTCTTAGCCCTTTAGCTTTGCACCGTTGCCCTGGCAACTGGCGCCTGGCCAGGGGGCTACTGTCTGAATGGCATGCCCATGTGCTTCAGCAGCGCACGTGCCTGGTCGTCATTGCCGGCGGTGGTCACAAACGTAATGTTCATGCCCTTCATCTTCTCGACTTTCGCGTAATCGATCTCCGGGAAGATCAACTGATCGCGGACGCCCAGGGTGTAGTTGCCGCGACCATCGAACGACTTGGTCGGCACGCCGCGGAAGTCACGCACGCGCGGCAGTGCAACGTTCACCAGCCGGTCGAAGAATTCGTACATGCGGTCACCACGCAGGGTCACCATCACGCCGATCGGCATGCCTTCGCGCACCTTAAAGGCGGCGATGGACTTCTTGGCCTTCGTCACCACCGGCTTCTGGCCGGTGATCAGGCCGATCTCGCTTGCTGCCGGGTCGATCACCTTAGCGTTCTGCGTCGCTTCGCCTACGCCCATATTGACCACGATCTTCTCGAGCTTCGGGGCCGCCATCGGGTTGTCGAGGCTGAATTCCTTCATCAGTGCCGGACGCACTTCGTTGTAGTACTTGTCGCGCATACGCGCGGTGGCGCGGTTATTCGCCTTCGGACGCGCCGGCTTGCCGGAAGGCTCTTCCGCCGCTTCCACCTGCTCGGGCTTTGCCTTCTTACCTTCCGGCTTGCCCTTCTGGCCCTGCTGCTGGCCTTTCGGTTTCTTGTCTTTCTCGTCTGCCATTTCTTTGCTTTACCTTTCTCACGGACCCGGGTTGTAACCGTTACGTGAGGAAATCAATTTTGAGCACTCGGCATTTAGCGCCTAGCTAGCTAAGTGCTGGCTGCTATTTCTCCAGCGTTGTCTTGCAATGCCGGCATATGCGCACGTGCTTGTCGCCATGCTTCTCGTGTACGACGCGCACCGGGCGCTTGCAGGAGTTGCAAACCAGCATCACATTGCTGATGTGGATCGGGCTCTCCTGCTCGGCAATGCCGCCCTTAACGTTGCGCTGCGGATTCTTGCGGACGGCCTTCTTCACCATCATCACGTGCTCAACCAGCACCGTGCCCTTAGCCGGCGATACACGCAGTACGCGGCCTTCCTTGCCCTTGTCCCGCCCGGTGATGACCCGGACGTTGTCGTTACGACGAATATCTACGATCTTGTGCATGTCTGTTCAACCTGTGGGTTGAGCAATAAGCCGTTAGCACTTGGCGTTTAGCTGATTGCTCTTCAAATCTGTTTCCGCGTCCCAACCGAAAGCTAACGGCCCTAATTGCTAGAGCACCTCCGGTGCGAGGGACACAATCTTCAAAAACTTCTTCTCACGCAGCTCGCGGGCTACCGGACCGAAGACGCGTGTGCCGATCGGCTCGTTCGCATCGTTGATCAGAACAGCCGCGTTCTGGTCGAAACGGATGTATGTACCGTCCTTGCGGCGATGCTCCTTGCGCGTGCGCACGATCACGGCCTTCACCACGGTGCCCTTCTTGGCGGTTCCGTCGGGAGCCGCTTCCTTCACCGCCGCGGTCACCACATCACCAATGTGCGCTCGCAGTCCGGTACCGCCGCCTAGCGGCAGGATCATCTGCAGCTTGCGCGCGCCGCTGTTGTCAGCGACATCGAGCATGGTTCTCATCATCACTGCCATAACTCTTCTCCTTACCCAGGCCACTCACTCTTGATCCCACCCTATCGCCAAAGAGGGCGATAAGGGTGGGCACCCTCGAGGGGCCATCCTCGACTAGCTGATCGGCTGCTCTTCCACTGGCGCCACCTGCGCGGCGCGGCGGATGACGCCCTTCAACTGCCAGCGCTTCAGCTTCGACAGCGGGCGCGTCTCTTCGATCTTCACGACATCGCCCAGCTTCGCCGTGCCTTTCTCGTCGTGGGCGTAGAACTTCTTG
>DATFQZ010000129.1:0-12959 GCA_035263765.1 Candidatus Angelobacter sp.
TTCTTTGGACGGGCGGCCTGGTTCCGTTGGCGCACTTTCTATTTGTTTGGACGCACCCCCGGGCAGGTGCGCGGATGGTTGTCTCCGGAGTGGGCACGGCGATTACTATTGCCTCCCTATTGATGCTGGCAGGGATCTTGCTCATACGCGCAGCATTCTCGCCCTTTGGCCGTCTGCGCAGACAGTTGTCCGGTTTGCGCGATGGCTCCGTCCCGAGGATCGAAGGAATCTATCCAACAGAAGTGCAGCCCCTGGTGAACGACCTTAATTCCCTGCTCGAACATCGTGAGCGGATCGTTCAGCGGGCGCTGGCCAAAGCCGGAGACCTGGCGCACGGATTGAAGACTCCCTTGGCCGTGCTGGCCCAAGAAGCCGACCGGGCCGAAGGCGCGGGCCAGCAGGAAACGGCTGCCATGATCAGCCATCAGGTCGAGCGAATGCGCCGGCAGGTTGATTACCATCTGGCGCACGCCCGTGCCGCTGGCTCCGGCGATGTGCCTGGCGTGCGGTGTGCAGTGCTCGATTCGGTGGAAGGGCTCACGCGTACCCTGCACAGAATCTACGCCGGCCGCGGGCTTCAAATTCAAGTGTACGTTGCGCCCGAGCACTTCATTCGCGGTCAGCGCGAAGATCTGGATGAAATGCTGGGCAATCTTCTGGACAATGCCTGCAAATGGGCAAGATCCAAGATTGAAATACGATCCACACGGGAAAGTGGCGCGGTGGTTGTGACAGTGGATGACGATGGACCAGGCCTGGCTCCCTCCATGCGCGACGCAGTGCTCCAGCGCGGGGTACGCGCCGACGAAGCGGCACCCGGTTCAGGGCTGGGATTGGCAATCGTCCGTGATCTCGCCGAGCTCTACCGTGGGACGATCTCGCTGGAAGACTCTCCGCTGGGCGGCCTGCGCGCGCGACTGCGGTTACCGGCGTGACGGTATCCGGTGATCGGGTGATCCGGTGATCGGGTGATCGGAACCCCGTGGCCTTGGATGTTTTTCCAGGTAGATCGCCAAATAGCATTCCGCCTGTCGCTCCAAACAGGCGTCGGCCACGGCAGAAAGCCAGCGCTGCCGGATGCAGTCGTACTCCAGTTGTCCGTGCGCTACCGGCAAATGATCGCGATCATAGACGTAGCTCAAGATAACGCGTTCGCCCTTGTCGGCGGTCACGGCAAAACGGACGGAATCAGCGCGACGCTCAACCGGCATGCGTGAGCACCCGCGGGCGTAGCCCACGTTGCAGAAGTCGCGTAACGCGGCGTCGTCCGGGGTAGCTTCAGCGCCTTCCCCAGCGGCGCCGGGGCCCCCGGATTGGGCTGATTTTGCCCAGGCTGGGGTGGGGGCGCGGCACGTCCCGCAAAATCCCGCGCCCAGAGGCAGGCGGCTTGGAAACGCCCAGGCCACGGTGAGACACTTTTCCTTCGGAAAGAAGTAAGGACATGCCACGATGGTTTCATCTTAGTGGCCGGGCGCCGGATTGTGTAGAATTTTTCTTCCTATGGATGACACCAACCGCTTAGACCTGCTCACGCAATTTCTGGAACACAATCCCAGCGACGCCTTTGCCCGCTATGGCCTGGCCATGGAACATTCGCGCCTGGGCCAGGTCGAGGCCGCGCTCGAACAGTTCCGCAAGCTGCTGGAGCTTCATCCTGACTACACCAACGGCTACTTCATGGCCGCACAAACTCTGGAGCGCGCAGGCCGGACGGCCGAAGCTAAAAAGATGCTGGGAGATGGAATCGAAGCTGCTAAGCGCACGGGGAACAAACATGCGCTGTCGGAAATGACGGGGATGCTGGAAGAGCTGGAGGCAAGCGCTTAGCAAATTAGTAGCTGGCAATTAGCAGCAAGGCCTGCTCCGGCCAAACGAGACGCTCACGTCATCGTTTGCCTAGCGCCGCCAGGCGCGTCTGAAGGTAGCCCGGCAGGAACTGCCGGGTGAGGACGCAAAAAAGGAAAAGTCCCGCCAGGGACGGCTGAACGGCAGCTAATCGATAGCGAGCAGGATGCCAAAAACGACGTGAGTGGCAGGTTGGATATGTAACATCCACGATCGGATTTCCAAGATATCGAGAATGGTGAATTACAACTGGAATCGTCAGCCGTCCCTATCGGGACTCGGCGGTTCCCTCATCGCTAACCCGGCAGTCCCTGCCGGGCTATTCTCATTCGCGCCTGACGGCGCTGGGTGTGTGAACAAAAATCCCTTGCCCCGGGGACACGGACACAGAATCAGTAGTAGAGCCGAAAGACCTCGCTCAAGACAAAATGCCGAGTCCGACTTTAGTTGAGCCAACTGCTAAGTGCTGATTGCTAAGTGCTGCTCTTCTCCGCCAGCACCTGCGCAGTTGGCTTGAGCGACTTGCGAATTCTGTTTTCCACTAGGCCCGGCGCGTTCTGATACAGCTTGATCGCGATCCAGTAGAACCATGGCGTCACCGCCTGGCGTTTGCGTTTGAGCAAAGCTTTGAGCGTGTCCCGCGCTACCACATCGGCGCCCACGCCATAGCTCACGGACGCGCCAACGCGTTCCGGCTGGCTGCCTTTCATCATGTTCTTGGTAAAGTCGGTGGCGATGTAGCCGGGGCAAACCGTGACCACGTTGATATTGTGGCGTTTGAGTTCCATGCGCGACGCCATGCCGATGGCCTGCATGGCATGCTTGGTGGCGGCGTAGCCTCCCATGTACGGCGTGGCGATATGCCCGGAGACCGAAGAGACGTTCACAATGTCGCCGCCGCCTTGCCGCCGCATGATGGGGATCACCGCCTGCATGCACTCCAGCATCCCGAAGAGGTTGGTGTCGAACATGTGGCGCAGCTGGGCCATGTCCATTTTCTCGATCGAGTCATTCAGTCCGAAGCCGGCGTTGTTGACCCAGATGTCAATGCGCCCGAAGCGGCGGACCGCGGCGTCGGCGAGCGTATCCACCTGGTCGCGCTGGCTCACGTCGCAGGACAGGCACAGCGTGTTGTCCGCGGTGCCTCCGATCAGCGCTGCCGCGGCATCCACGCGCCCCCGGTCGCGAGCGCACAGAACCAGTTTGGCGCCTTCTGCCAGGAACAGTTTTGCAATGGCCTCCCCGATTCCCATGGAAGCGCCGGTGATCACCGCTACTTTGTCTTGGAGTTTCATATGAGCTTTGTAGTTTGTTGAGGCGTTGTAGTCAAGGTCGAGGTATTCCCCGGTGTTATGACGACTTGCGCGGTCACGTCTTTGCGACACTCAGTTTGGAGCAAAGCGACACGAACTTTAGGATATAAAACTTTAGGATATAAAATGTCGTTGTGAGTTTGCTGCCGATATTTCCGCTCGACGTGGTGCTGTTTCCGGGAGCGCCGCTCCCGTTGCACATCTTCGAGCCGCGCTATAAGGAACTGATCACGGAGTGCATGACACAGAAGACGCCTTTCGGCATGGTACGTGCCCGCGAGAACGCGCTGGCAGAAGTCGGATGTACAGCCGTCATCCTCGACGTCAACAAGACATACGAGGACGGACGCTTCGACATCTCCACCGAGGGCGGCCAGCGCTTCGCGGTCCGCCACCTCAACCAGGAACGCTCCTTTTTACGCGCCGAGGTGGTTTTCTTTGAAGACGAGCCTTCTCAAGTCAGCAAGAGCGAGAATGACACCGTGATTCAACTGCACCAGCAGCTCTTTGAAGTACTGGGACAACATATCGAGGTGGAAAAGACGTACCCCTCGCTTTCCTTTCAGCTGGCCAACGAGCTGCCGGTCGATCTCGACTTCAAGCAGTCCATCCTGGAGATGAAATCGGAAGCCGAGCGCATCGAGACCTTGATCGAGTACTATCGCGCTACCATCCCCAAAGTGGAAAAGACGATGCGCGCCCGTGACACAGCCAGCGGTAACGGACACATCACGTAGGAGTGACTTGCGCAGGAAAACCCAAGCAGCAAAAAGCTGTCATGTCGACCGAGTACGAAGGCGCGAAGGCGACTGAGTGCGAGTGAAGAGACCCGAGGCTGTTTGCGTCACCATGCCGATTTAGGGAGTTCTACCCGGGCTCTCTCTCCTTCAGATTGCGATCAGACGTGCAGTTTGGGGAGAACACCTCGTATCGACCTGGCAGAGGATGCATCCTCGAGGGTCTCTCCACTCCTCCTCGGTCTCCCGCTCCGCGGGATTCTTCGGAGTCGGTCGAGATGACAGCTTGAGTGGTCTGGCAAGCAGAGAAACCAGAATCTGGCTCGGCAAGAGAGGGCCGCTTCTCACTCTTTCCCGCCCAGCAATCCCACACGATCCACGCCCGCATGGTGCGCCGTATCCAGCACGTCGGCTACGTATTGGAAGTCGATCTCAGGATCTCCCTTGAAGAAAGCTACCTGTTCAATCCTGTGTGCAAAGATCTCGTGAAGTTCGGTGTCCAAATCCCGCCACGCGACTTCTTGTTCGTTGATGGTAATGCGGGGCAAGCTGTGCTGGCCACGGTCATGTAGTTGAATAATGACGACTGTCGGATCGGGCGGCTGCGGCGTGACCTGGTCTGCGGGAATCGGAATGTCAGCGCGCTCTCCCCAGAAGTGGTGCGGCAAGATGACCATAAAGATGATCAGCAAGACCAACAGAACATCGATCATCGGGGTAACGTTGATCTCTGAACTCAGACCGTTGCGCGATCCGTTCGTCATGGACATGAATGTGCTCCTGGCATTTCGTCGGCGTTGCGATGATTAGATTGCGCGCGCTAGATGATTGGACACTCGCTCAGATCAGGATGTTCCCGCTTCCCTCCTTCGTTCGTTTAGAATGCCAGCCCGGAGAAGAACATGCCCGCAACCCTTGAGCACCATACCTCCAGGATCAAAGACGTCCGCTTGCATTACGTCCGCGCCGGGCAAGGCGATCCCGTGGTGCTGTTGCACGGATGGCCGCAAACCTGGTACCAGTGGCGCAAGATCCTCCCGCAACTGGCGGAGCGTTACACGGTGATTGCGCCGGACATGCGCGGGTTGGGCGATTCTTCCAAACCCGCCACTGGTTACGACAAGCGCACCGTCGCAGAGGACATCTACCACCTAGTTCGCGAGCTGGGCTTCGAGAAAATCTATCTGGTCGGGCACGATTGGGGCGGCCCGGTGGCCTATGCGTACGCATGCGCCCACCCCAACGACGTGCGCAAGCTGGTCATCCTCGACGTCGGCATTCCCGGCGCCGGCCTGGAACATGCGCTCACATTTCGCCCCGAGCGCAGCATCTGGCACATTCAGTTTCACTACGTGCGCGATCTTCCGGAAGCTCTGATCACGGGGCGCGAGAGGACGTATCTCACCTGGTTCTACCGCACGGCGTACAATCCCACCGCGATCAGCGAAGGAGACATCGACGAATACGTGCGCTGCTATTCCGCGCCAGGCGGGCTGCGCGCCGGGTTCGAATACTATCGCGCCATCTTCACGGACGTAGAGCACAACCAGGAGAACGCCCGGAGCAAGCTCAAGATGCCGGTGTTGGCGTTGGGCGGCGAGCGCGGCTTCAGCGAGATGCCCTTGCGCTCCATGCAACTGCTCGCGGAAAACGTCCGCGGCGGCGTGATCGAACGTTGCGGGCATTGGATCGCTGAAGAGAGACCTGATTATCTATTGGAACAGCTGCTCAAGTTCTTCGGCGAGCCTTAAACAGTCTTAACCGCGGAGGCGCAGAGACGCGGAGGGGGTACCCTCAGGGCAGGCCCTAATTTTAGCAGCCAGCTCTTCCAAGTCTTGCAGCTTAAGGTCAGCTTACACTGGTCTAGTCGGAGCGGGACAAGTGCCCAAAGAAATCCGGAAAGACTTCTGGGATGCCACTCTCGTGGCGAATGCCGAAGAATCCGACGACGATAAAGAAGACCCCGACCGCCATCGCCATCGCGCATGCGGAGCGGTTCGACATGTAGCCTTGAGCGATCACTCTGGGTGGCTTCAGAACTTTTCTCCAGCCCAGGGTCTGGGTGTAGCTGCCGCCCACATCAATCTCCCAGTGGTTGAAGTTAGCATCTCGCAGCGACGGGAAAAACACTTCGAGCAGTGTATAGATCCCGTATGCAGTCGAGAGGAAGTAAGGAAGGCAGTGAAAGAGCACTGACGCTGTATTCATGGTTGAAGCATCATTTTATTCTCTTCATGCCGCGCTCCACACTCTCCCTCACAAATACTTTTCCTTGAGCCCAGCCACGTGGTGCTCAACATGTCCGGCGATGATGTAAGCGATGGCCCGCACCGTAAACGGATTGCCGCTCGCGGTACCACGTCTCATCCAGGCTTCGGCGGAAAGATTGCGGAAGAATGCCAGGGTAGCCTGGCGGACCTGCCGGAACTCATCGATGTGTCGCACCCACGGCAATCGGTCAGAATCGGCCGCGATGACTGCAATGTCCTGTTCAAAACTCGGCAGCGGCGCCTCCATCTTGCGCGCAAACCACAGGGCGCGAGAAAGGAACACGCGCTCGGCATCGTTCACGTGGCCCCACACTTGCCGTATGCTCCACTTGTCTGGGGCATAGCGGTAGAGCGACTTCTCTTCTGAGATGCCGCGCAGGAACTTTGTCGTTTCCGCGATCTGATCTTCCAACACTCGGAGGACAGCGTCGCTCTTGATCCGGCCAATGTAGTTGAAGTAATACTCGGCAGCTTCGGTGCGTTCCGGGATTCCAATCATAATGCTCCATCTTACGCTTGGCCGGCGCGTCTCCGCTTCGCTCAGCGGTTCGCATAAGCCATGCGCAAATTCTGTGAAGCGGTACGCTCAGCCGCGCGTCTAATCGGCAGATGATGTATTCCCGCGCCGGAAAGGAATTCTCATGAGTGATCCAGCAGCCTATCCCTACGTCACGCGATTGAATATCCAGTTCCAGCCGCTCGAGGTCATCGACGAAAAAGCCATCGCCGACGCGTGCGTCCACAAATGGTTCAACCAGACGCTCTGCCAGGTGAACGACTCGGTGGTCCGCATGGCTGTAATCCAGGGCGAATACCATTGGCACAAGCATGACAAGGACGACGAGTTCTTCTACGTCGTCGAAGGGCGCCTGCTGATAGACCTTGAGGGCCGGACCGTAGAGCTCGAGCCGCGCCAAGGCTTTGTCGTGCCCAAAGGCGTGCTGCACCGTACCCGCGCCGCGGACCGTACCGTCATCCTGATGGTCGAAAATAAGGGCATCATCCCCACCGGAGACTGAGCGACGCGCATGCCCCGTCTCCGCGAATCAGTACTTTCGTGACTCTTGGCATCAATTTCACCTTGTAAGTGTTACCAGCATTGTGTTCAATTCTTGGAATAACAATCGAGAGTACGGATAGCGGACGCTCCCGCCCGGGCTTTATCGCCGGACGTCTGTTTTTGACGGTATTTGTGCTTGGGTGATCTATGGTGCTCGGGTGAACCAGGATGAAGAAGCTCAGATTTGTTGTTTCCTTAGTGGTGGCGGAGAACGACTATCAGCAGGAGCAGGCCGCAGCCGCGAAGGAGGCGGCAGAAAAGCTGGGCGCTGACCTTGACGTTCTCTATGCCGGCAATGACGCGGTATCGCAAGGGCAGCAACTGTTCGAGTATATCCAGTCCTCGGATCGCCGCCCTGACGGCATCGTGTGCCATCCTGTGGGCACGTCCTTGCCGCACGTCGCGCGTGAGGCGGTGACCGCCGGCATCGCCTGGGCCATCCTGAACCGCGAAGCCGATTACATCCCCGAGCTGCGCCAGAATGCCAAGGTCCCGGTGTTTACCGTCAGCGTAGACCAGCAGGAGGTCGGGCGCCTCCAGGGATTGCAAATGGGCGCGTTGCTGCCGGAAGGCGGCCTGGCCCTTTACATCGTGGGACCAACCTCGAATCCGGCTCTTCAGATGCGCACGGCCGGGGCGGAAGCTGCCAAACCGGCCAACGTTCAATTGCGCATGTTGCCGGCCCGCCTCACCGAACAGAGCGGTTATGACGTGGTCACCAATTGGCTCGGCCTGAGCACAGCACACAGCGCCCCGGTCAAACTGGTAGCCGCGCATAATGACAGCATGGCCATGGGCGCTCGCCGCGCTTTTTCTGAAAGGATGGTCGGTAGCGCTCGCCAACGTTGGAGCCAGTTGCCGTATATCGGTTGCGATGCCTGCCCGCAATCCGGGCAAAAATGGGTGCAGCAAGGGCTGCTGACGGCGTCGATCTTGCTGCCGCCTTCTGCCGGACGCGCCTTGGAACTGATGGCCAGCGGAATGCCGTTGCCGCAGGCGCTTCCGGAACGGACGCTGCTCTCGCCCACGGCCTTCCCAGCCATCGACAAGCTGGCTCCTGCCCGCGCCACCAGCAAGTAAAGGGAACGTCGCCGCAGGTTTCCCTCGCGCGAAGATGCCTGGAGCTAACTCTTCTTTCCGGTCTTTTAAGACTCTTTTTGGCAAGGATCCCCGATTTCGCGATTCTTCTGTAGCTCTTCTCTAGAATCTTCTAACCAGCTCACGAGTTTCATATTGGTACCAGCCAATATCGACCTACGGCCAGATAGCTCTAACCTATAAGGTTCTCGTTTAGCTGCAATAGGTTCCAGCTTCAAAGCCATCACTGCGCAGCAATACTGAAGATTGCTCATAAAAACTTTCCACATATTCCTGGCTTCCCCATTGATTCGTGAATAGGCGGCGACGTATATTCATTTACCTGCCCAGTGCACGCAGCAAAGCAGGCGTATTGGAACCGTTCTGTCTGCGTGCCAAGGAGATGGCGAGCGGCACAAGCCAACCATCCGCGTGCCGCGAAGCTCCTGGTTGCGACGTTTCAGGCAATCGACGACGCAACAGGAGCAGGGCCCCAACCCCTGGTGATTGTCTTCCGTGAGTCGCGCCTGGAATTCCAGGAACCTCACAAAATTCTATTTCCTCCCAGGAGAATCTTGATGTACAGAAAGAGTTGGATCCTCTTCACGCTACTTTCGTTCTTGTATGCCGGAATCATCAGCACTGCTCATGCTCAGCAGCGGCTGGATCCTAAGATCAAGAGTGCGCTGGCCCACTGCCCCGCCAACAGCCCCCTTTGCACTGACATCGGCCACCAGTATCAGGAAAAGCTGGGCTACTCAGGACACGATGAGCCGGCGATCCTTTTTTATTCCAACCAGCCCGGTGCGGGAAATAATCTGACCACTACGCTTACCCTCCCAACGGACCCGCCGACACCTCCACAGCAGGATGGCACCGGCGGCACTTTCAGTTTTCAGCTCCATCCGGCGTTCTGGTTCGGGATGGTACTGTGCGATTCACAGTCTTCGCCTAACTTCACGCACGTTTGCAATCCTGACACCGACGCCAACATCTTTGAGAACCCCAATCCCAACTCCAACCGTTTCGTCGGACACCATCCCGGATCGGCCGTCCAGGAACTGCAGTTCTACCCTCCCGGTGGATTGAACACCTGTTCCGATCCCACGCTGTGGTGCGTGGCCATGACCATTGACAGCTTCAACTTCCAGGACCTTACGAACCTGGCCAACAACGCTGATTGCCAGAACAAGGTCGGGCTCGAGCCGGTGAACTTTGCCTTCTTGACGACCAATGGCGTCTCGCAAACAGCGGCCGATCCGTTGAACCCTGACTTCAACACGAAGTTCGGCGTCTTTCCCGGAACCACTTTTCAGATGAATCCCGGCGACAAAGTCCAGGTCATCCTTCGTGACACTCCGGCCGGCCTGCAGGCCATCGTGCACGATCTGACCCAGGGAACGACCGGGTCCATGACAGCGAGCATCAAGAATGGGTTCGCACAGGTGAACTTTGTTCCTGATCCTGATCCCAATCATCCCTCAGTGACATGCACTTCGAGCCCCTACGCGTTCCACCCCATGTATGCGACCTCCAGCGAGCAGACCCGCGCTACGTGGGCGGCGCATACCATCAACACTTCGTTCTCCGACGAGATCGGGCATTTTGAGCTTTGTCCGGCGGTGGACCAGGAAGGCGGAAATTGCATCGCGGCCAGCGCCGACGATCCTAAAGGCCCGGACTTTGACGATCAGATCGGCGGGTGTTTCTCCGGCGCGTTCCTCGCCCAGTTCGGATTGCAGCCGATCGGCGCCTGTATCGGCGGCGAGTTCGATTTCGATTCAGCCGACTACAAGTTCAAGTGGGCGGGGACAGGCCCTGCGGCCACCGACGCTCTGCTCCATGCTGCTCCCATCCGCTTCGCCAGTCCCCAGTTCCACCACACGGACCAGGACGCGAACGATGCTGACGATCACCACGGCGCACTGCGTGACTTCAGCCGTGTGGCTTTTGAGGTAGACATGCCCATCAACGAGTTCATTTCCAACCCCGCTTGCGACATCTTGACCGGGAACGGCTGCACCAACCCGCCGGCGGGCGCCCAGTTCTACCCCATCTATTCCACCTTCCGCGCGCACGGCCATGACGATGACGATGGAACATGCTCGTGGCAGTTGGGTGGTCCCAACATTCCGGGAACAGAAAACAACTTCGGTGGGACCTCAACCACAGAATATGGCGGAGGCTTCCCGTTGCTGGTGATTGTGCCGATTGACGCAACTCATCCCAACGGAAGTTCCACCACACTCGTGGTTGACTTCCGCACCATTCACCATAACCCATGCCGGCATGGTAACGACAATGGTGATGACGACTGATCGCTAACGACGTTGTAATCCTCCTCTCTCCGAGCCTGGGCCGCAAAAGTCCAGGCTCTTTTTTTTCCATACTGATTGGCGGTCGCTGCCTACCTTACTGATCGTTGCTGAATATCGTCGCGAGCTTTTGGGACCGACGCTTGTGTGGCACCGGCACTCCTGCCGGTGCTTGCTTTCTCGAGAAGGATGCTTCAGCACAGGCAAGAGTGCCTGTGCCACATAGGTCAGCATCTACTGTTGAAATGAAAGATCGCCCTTCACTTCGCTCGCGGCATTTTGATCTTCAGCGGCCGGCAAGGCTCGCGTTTGGTGGGCTTCCAGGTGTGTCCGTCAGAGAACATCACGCTCTTCACTCCCACCAGGACCGTTCCGGGCGCGTCGCCGGGGATGCCGTAGGAGACTGTGTACACCGACCGCGGCACGAACGAGGCGTTCGACTCATAGCACTGCGCGGCGTGCGCCTTGCCCGTCTTCGCATCTACTTTCCGGCAGGTAAACTCCAGCTGCCGTATGGGAAGCCGGCCCATCGTCCGGAAGGTCACGCTGATCGAGTTCGGCTCGCCCGAGCCGCTCAAGAGCATCACCGGACAAGCGACGTTAGGGTCCATGGGCGATGCCATCAACATGGGCAAAATAACGAGGGAGAGTGGATTCAACATGCGCTCCATCATATAACTCCCGTCGCTTCGCTCACGCAGCCAGCGCGATTTGGTCTCCAATTTGACGCGCTTCGAAGCCGAAGCGTAGTATGCCGCCGTTTGCGGAGGAACAATGCAACGCTACCCGACGCTCATTCTTCTAGCGGCTTTATTGCCGGGGGTACTCACGTTCTCCATGCAGCGCCGGCCGGCTGCGAACATGGCCTCGGCGCCACAGGCGGGCACCAAATCACCGGAATCGCGTAAAGCCGATGACCCCTTCGCCAAATTGCGCGCCGAGTGGTCAGCGGCGCTTCATGCCAAGCAACTGGATTCGCTTGCGATGATGTATGCACCGGACGCGGTCTTTCTCGAGCCTCATGGCCAGCGGGTCAGCGGCAGACCGGCCATCCGCGACCTTTGCAAGAAAGCCATGGACACCTTCACCAGCGACCTCACCTTCCATAGCATCGTCACGGAACAATCGGGCACGCTGGCCTATGACAGCGGCGATTATCAGGAAACACTGACTGCCAACTCGGACGGGGCAAAAACTGAAGGCCGAGGAACTTACCTCATGGTGCTGAGACGCGAGAGCAATGGCCGGTGGCTCATCCTGGCACAGGTTTGGACGGAAGCCTCGCCGGCGCCGTCCCATTAGCTCTCACTGTTGCTCACGGATCGACAGATTAAGCCCCGGCTTGCATCGCGTCGTGGTATAAATCGTGGGCCATGGGTCATCTGATCTTCAACCTCCTGGCGCGGGGCCTGGTCATCGCTCTTCGTCCGTTCACTGAGTCCTGGCATGCTCTCCAAGACCGACTTCGCAGCATCGGCACGTCTGACTGGACAACCGCGACCGGAGTTATTTTTACTTGCCAGGTCAGCCAGGGTGAAAGAATGTGGCTGGCCTGGGTGACCTATTCTTACTCTGCGAAAGGTGAATACTGGTCTGGAGAAATGCGACGGCACTTTGCCGTGGAGCGCGATGCTGACGATTATGCTGCCGCCCATCCCAAAGGCAGCCCCATCGTGGTGCGACACAGCCCGTCGCAGCCGGATAAATCTGTCGTGTTGGCCGTCGACCAGAGGCTGGCCTCTGCCGCCGGCACCATTTAGTTGGGCGTGTATTCCTTGCTGAGGGCGACGGAGCGCAGGCTAACAAACGCTCTTGTCGACATGAGCAGCCGCGTCCTTTGAGTCTGCCGACTGCATGCCCAAAAGGCGATGAAGCCCATGGTCGTGAGCCCCATAAGCAAAACCCTCGCCGAGGTGGTCTGCTTGTCAAGAAGAACTGTGGCCGGCGCATTCGAGCACGCCAAGGTATCGGCTCCACGGCCCCACCGCCTCCCGGTATTGGTGGGCCATGACTCTTGAGATTTGGTGTAGATGAGTCAAGTCATGAGCCGCCCAGGTCGCCAGCAACTGGGAAAGAGTAACTACTCCCAAAGCCGGATGCCGCCCTCGCCGTGCCATGTCCTCCCGTCGCAGGTTTATCGCGCGCAGTTTGTCCAGGTTTTCTGACCGTACCCGGGCAAATTCGTCCAATAGTTGCCCCATCGACTTGCCTTGAATCTCCCGCGCGTGTCCGCTGCGATCAAACGGGACGAAGGCCTGCGTCTCGCCAAACTCGAGCACCATCTCCACCCGTGGCATCCAATCGGTGCGTTCGGCGTGGATTAGATGGCCGACGACATCAAA
>DATFQZ010000130.1:0-3671 GCA_035263765.1 Candidatus Angelobacter sp.
CACCACGCTGTGGTGCCGATAGTGGCCTTCCATTGCCTGCGGTTGGCAGATCTCTTCTAGCGAAATACATCCAGTATCGGCGTCTTGATGACAGCGGCGGGGAGCTTGCGGCGCAGTGGAGATTGGAGTCTGGGTTGCCACGTTCAAGCTTGTCGCTGTGACGAGCGCCCGGCGGCGCTCCTAGGAAGAAGGAGGAGTGTGGATCCCGGCGAGGAAGGAGGTTGTATATTTGTTTGTGCGACTTCCAATTTCTGAATAAAAACCAAAATTTATTTTATTTTATTTTGTTTTTTCACTTGACACGGGATTGAGCTTTGATATTCTTGGGCTGTAGCACAACCTAGCATGCGAATAAATGCTTGAACATTTATTCCGGCAATCCAAACTTAAAGGAGTATCGATCATGGATGGAATTCAACAAGGATACCCGGGCGTAACCGGGTCCAGTCCGCTGAACTTTGGGCCGTCCATAGGGGTGGGAAATCTGCCGGGCGCCCCGTGGAGCGGTTTGATTGGCAGCGGCATCGGCGGAGGGCTCGGCGGTCAAAATATGGGGCGGGCTGCGCAGGAGTTGGGCGGACTCGGCGTGGGCATCCCCATGGCACAGGCGGATCCCGTGGCGGCTGCCTATGCCCAACAACTTCAACTCGCATTGCAGTCTCAACTGGCGCCACCACAGCTTGTGCCGCAAGGAATCGCGGGATCTGGACCCGCTTTCCTGGGACAAGCCGGAATCTTCGCAAATCCCTATTTTGCAGGAATTCCAGCAAACCGGGGCATGCAGTACCCTGTCGATCCGATCACAGCGGCGCTCTTACAACAAGCGCACATCGCGCAACTGGTCCACGGGACGCAGTTCGGCAGCGCCTTCGCAAACCCGCTTGCGGGCGGTCTGATCGGTCAAACGCCGAGGTGGACGAATCAAACCGATCCGCTCGTGCTCGCGGCCTTTGCGCAGCAGGCTCAGCTCGCGCAACAGGCGCAATTAGCTCAACTCGTGCAGCAAGCTCAGCTCGCCCGCGCGCTTGCCTATCAAGCCTCGCCGTACCAGACGTTTCCCCATCCGGTGACGCTGGGAGGCTGGCGCCAAGGCTTCTAAATCCCTGTGTGGGGGAGTGGGTCAGTTTGCCTGTGGATGCTTCTAAAACTACCCAGCGGATTCCTCCTGGCCACAAAGCAGACTGACCCAATCCCTTTTTCAAATACGGTGGACACAAATGCCAGATAATTATGAATACAATTTGTCAAATCAGCCGCAGCGAGCTGCCGTTCCCGGCCGGAAAAGACAGTTCATTATTGCGTCCCGGCGAATGGACAGCATGATGCCTCCTGCGTTTCAGCCCACACCTTTCGAGTTCGTCGAGCAAGCGTTGCGATCCAGTCCGGAAGTTGAAGTCGTGGATCGAATCGGGCCCAAAGGACTGGTCGGAACGCTGGGAGACGGCATGAGCGGCGCGCCGAATGTTCTCGTGGCCCGGATGTCCGGCGAAACTGCGGAGCTTCTCAGGCAGCAAAGCCACCATCAACTGCTCATAGAACCGGACCAACGCATCCGGCTTGCGCTCCTGGATGCGCTGCCCGACTTCGTAACATGCGCCGCCGGACCGGATTCTCCCGCAATGGTGGAGACTATTTCGGTGACGGGCCACGACGGTGCTCCAGTTAGAGCATCCGAGGTGTACCTGTTTGGCGCTATTTCATCCGCCAAGGGCGTCACCGGGGACCACGGAGAGGTCACCCTAACCGTGGCCGGCGAAAACGCTCAGTCCCTGCTTGGGTTGTATGTGAAGCCCAAGTGCGACTACTGGACGTACTATCAGGCAGATCCGATTCTCGAGACCAACCGGCCAACGCGGATTTCGCTACGGCCGCTGTCGGAATCCTTCGCTGGCTTCCCCAAGCAGCCGGCCTTGGGCTGGGGTCAGCGAATGATGCGCCTGGATCAGCTTCCGGCAAACTATCGAGGGCAAGGCGTCCGGATCGCCCTCCTGGATTCCGGCGCCGCTACCACCCATCAGGATCTCCAAGCGCTCAAATTTGGCTTTGACGTGGTGAATAAGCGGACCGACCCCGCCACGTGGAATCAGGACGCGGTTTCGCACGGTACTCACTGTGCCGGGATCATCGCGGGAGCAGGCAATGCAGGCGGCATGCGAGGTTTTGCGCCCGAGGCGGAGATGCACGTTTGCAAACTCTTTCCCGGGGGACATGCAAGCCAGTTGATCGACGCCCTGGAGTATTGCATCGAGCACCAGGTGGACGTAGCGAGCCTGAGTTTGAGCGGCTGCGAGCCTTCCGAAGCGCTGGAGCAGCAGCTGTTGCGCGCTAAGCGTCTGGGCGTGGCCTGCATTGCAGCGGCGGGAAATTCAGGCGGCGCCGTGGAGTATCCCGCCTCCTCTCCGCAGGTGTTGGCGGTGGCGGCTCTGGGCAAGTGGGGCGAATTCCCTGCCGACAGCTATCACGCGCGGACCGCCGGTCTTGTGGACAGCGCCGGATTCTTCTCACCCAGGTTCACCTGCTTTGGTCCGCAGATCGGTCTCTGCGCTCCCGGCGTGGCGATTCTCTCGGCGGTTCCTCCGAACAACTACGCCGTCTGGGATGGCACTTCCATGGCGGCCGCACACGTCGCCGGCCTGGCGGGGTTGGTTCTCGCGCATCATCCGGAGTTCCTGACACGGTTCAAGCTGAGAAATTCCGCCCGTGTCGACCGGCTGTTTCAGATTCTCGCGGCGAGCGCGCTCCCCGCGGGTTCGGGAGATCCATGGCGCACGGGATTCGGGCTCCCCGATGTGCCGGCGGCGCTAGGACTGGCCATTCGTCCCGTAGCTCCGCAGGCCTTGTGGGCGTTCGGTAGCCTGGGCCTGTATCGCCCGTATTCGCAGCCGATCGTGCAAGCCGGAGTCGCGTGGTGAGTAGGACAAGCTGCAGCTTGTCCATTTGTTGGATTGAAGGCTGAAAGCCGATGGCTTCTTAGAGCCGCATCCAACCTTCGAGGATCTCCGCCTCCGCGTGCCTTCTGCCCATGGCATAACCCAGTTGCAGCATGGTCGCGCCGACCAACACCAACGGAATAGACGCGTCTCCGCCCGAATTACGCAATGCCGTGAGGTAATTCAACATGGCGGCGAGGAACTGACGGCTAGCCGCGGACTGCGTAAACATCCGGCAGGCTTCCCCGAATCTTGCGAGGTACCATTGCGGAGACTGGAACTCCCACTGGGCTAAGCCTGCGTCGAACTCTTGGATGGGGATCGTCCAACTTCGTTCTTGGCTTAAGGGTCCTAAAGGGGGGTCTAGATTCGTCATATACAGGCACACTCCACACTCGAGCAACGCGGGTCTTGGCTAACACAGCCCTGGATCGATTTGGCTTTAGTTTACAGCATTCCCTCGGGCGAAGGGAAGCAATATTTTTTCGTGAGCTCCGGGCGGAAATAAGATTTTCGGCTGTGGTCCGCAGAAATCTCGTCCAGCCGTCAGTTCGCAGTCGCGTAACGCGCGTAACGTGGTGAGCTGAGCGTCCATGCCCGGCTCCATCTTCCAACCGCTTACACGCAGCCTCACGACGCTGTCCTCCGTCGCGTGCGATCTCGTCCGCCTCCTCGTTCTCACTTGGCGGTCTCGTCACGCACTGGCAGCCGAAAAATCTCTTTTTACGAAAGCAGCTGGCT
>DATFQZ010000131.1:0-2824 GCA_035263765.1 Candidatus Angelobacter sp.
GACACTGGCGCCGACTCCGCCATTGCCGATACAGCATCAGCAACGCCGCATCGCGTTCCGCCGTGCCGTCGGCTTGTGTCAGCATAGCGTCCACAATCAATCCGTGCCGGTTTTCCATCAGCACATGGCCCAGATAGCCCAACTTGGCTTCCTGGCCACTCCCTTTCCGATACAACCGGGCGTCCGGATCGGTTTTCGACTCGTGCGTCTCATTGGTGCGTCTCTCTCCGCGGAACTGCCCCGGCTGATCTTCGCCGCTATCCTTCTTTTGAAAGCTTTTCTGGCTCGCCCACGCCTCAATCAATGTCCCATCCACCGTAAAGTGCTCATCTGACAGGTGCGGTTTCGCTTCTGCTAACACCCGGCGGAAGAACTCGCGGGCAACATCCTGATTCAGCAATCGTTCCCGGTTCTTGCTGAACACAGCATGATTCCACACCGGCTCATCCATCTCCAGGCTCACGAACCAGCGGAACTGCAGGTTGTAATTCAGTTGCGCCATCAGCAGCCGCTCGCTACGCACCGAATAGAAAATCAGCGGAGGACCGCCCGCAGCAGCCGCTCTGGAGGCACTGAAGGACGCCCTGTTTTGGCATACAGGCCGTCAAAATCCTTCGCCATCGCTCGCAAAATCCCATCTACCATTTCCCGGATGCGGCGTAAGGGGTGATCCTGCGGCACCCGCTCTTCCAACGAAACGTAGCTGAACATTCCGGACTGCTGCTGGTCGTCTCCGCGCATGAAACAATCATCGCCCGAAATGTTCCGCAGGGGAAGGCTCAGGAACCGTTTTTCAACAAGTTTCTAGTACTACTGTGTTATAAAAGAACAATGTCGTGTAGAATTGTTCTGTGGGCAAAGAGACCGGGCCAGGCCCACAGGAACAGCGCTTTGCGGCATATATTGAGGGCCTGGCCGAAGCCGCAGGGCATGCCGACCGTCACCTCCCGCTGAAGAATTACTGTACGGGCCTGTTGTTGCCCGGCGAGCGGAAAAGCGTCGAGCCCATGGCCGCCCGTCTGGCTGCCGACGACGTCCGACGGATGCACCAGTCGCTTCATCATGTGGTGGCCGACGCGCCGTGGAATGACGAAGCCGTCGTCGATCGGGTTCTGGATTTTGTGGTGCCAGCGATGCTGCGCCGCGATCCGGTGGTGGCGTGGGTGGTGGATGACACGGGTTTTCCCAAGAAGGGTCGGGAGTCGGTAGGGGTGGCCCGGCAGTATTGCGGCCAAGTCGGCAAACAGGAGAACTGTCGGGTTGCCGTGAGTCTTTCCGTAACCACGGAAAAGGCGAGCATGCCGGTAGCATTCCGTTTGTACCTTCCGGAGGCTTGGGTTCAAGACCGCAGGCGCCGAAAGAAGACTGGCGTGCCTGACTCGATTCAGTTTGAGACGAAACCGAATATCGCCCTCGATCAGATCCGGCGTGCGCGCGAGCGAGGCATCCCGCAGGGTGTGGTGTTGGCCGATGCCGGCTATGGAACCGACACGAACTTCCGTGCCGCACTGACGAAGTTGGAGATGACATATGTGGTGGGCGTTCAGAGCACCACGACGGTCTGGAAGCCGGGTGAACAGCCGAAGCCAGCGCCAGCACGCAAAGGCAACACCGGACGGCCGCGCAAACTGCTCCAACGCGATGCGAACAACCAGCCGGTTTCGGCAAAAGAGCTTGCCCAGTCACTGCCCACACAAGCCTGGAAGAGAGTGGCCTGGAGGCAGGGGGTGAAGCAGAAACTGCAGTCACGCTTTGCCGTCTTACGGGTCCGTCCCGCGCATCGAGACTATTGGCGCTCGCAGCCACATCCGGAGGAATGGTTGCTGATTGAATGGCCAACCGGGGAGCCCGAACCCACCAAATACTGGCTATCCACTCTGCCGGCCAATGTCGCCCTGGTGGAACTGGTGCATTTGGCCAAACATCGCTGGATCATCGAACGGGATTATCAGGAACTGAAGCAGGAACTCGGGTTGGGCCATTACGAAGGACGTGGTTGGCGCGGTTTTCATCATCACGCCACATTATGCATTGCAGCCTACGGATTCCTGGTGGCCGAACGGAGTCGTTTTTCCCCCTCAGCCCGCGTCGGCCATCTTGGACTACCAACACCCGCCTCGCCGCCAGACTTCCGGCCACGGGGTTCGCCGCGTTCGTCCCGAGCGGCATAATCCGCGTTCCATCACTACCTTGAGAATGACCCTGGCTCATCACCTGATCGGCACGATCGCTCACTGTCCATTCTGCGGATCACGCTCTGGTTGATCCTCGGCATCGATATCTGCTTCCACTACGCAAGTGGCCGGACGAGAGTGGTTCGGGGCAGTCTTCCAGGAGCCGTTCAACAGCTCCACCCGTCGCAGTTTCTCGAAAACGACGCAACGCCAATTCTCGGGTGAACCCATCGGCGCCAAACCGGTCTCGCTTTCGCCGCCATACTGATAGCAGAGCACGCGCTGCTGGCCCAGGCGATTACGGCCCAGTCTGTGAGGGCAAAACAACCGAGGGCGGTCTTTGTAGATGGCGCTGATCGGTTGCCTGTTCGCTATCGCGACCATATTAGCCGGTACATGTCTTCCACCGTCTGAATCTTCGCTTTGACGATGCTCATCTCACTTTCACAATACTGCCTTCTAAGGTTATCTTCCGGCGTGTCAGCACTTTTATAACACAGTAGTACTAGGAACTTGTTGAAAAACGGTTCCTGAGCCTTCCCCTGCGGAACATTTCGGGCGATGATTGTTTCATGCGCGGAGACGACCAGCAGCAGTCCGGAATGTTCAGCTACGTTTCGTTGGAAGAGCGGGTGCCGCAGGATCACCCC
>DATFQZ010000132.1:0-47999 GCA_035263765.1 Candidatus Angelobacter sp.
ATCGGCGTGGGCCGCGCAAAAATATCAACCAGTGTTGATCTGCCCCTGTCGAGCGCATCCAAAGAAGTTCTGACGCACGCCGGCGAGGAGGCGGAGCGGCAGGGGAGCAAGTGGATCGGACTTCAGCATCTCACTATGGGCTTGCTGCGCGAAGGAGACGCTACTTCCGAAATCCTCAAGCGGCATGGCATCACGTTTGAGAAGCTACAGGGCGTGCGAGCTGCGGAAGGCACCACCATGAGGTGGCCCGCCGCCGGCTCAACTGTGGTGCCCGTCGAATTCGTTTACGATAGCAAACCGGTTGGAAGGACTGACGTCACCGTCGCTATGCCGTGGCCGCGGATTGGCGAAACGATTGTGCTCGGCAAAGATGAGAGAGCCCAGGTCTACACAGTCGTGGACATAAGACATTTCTATGCAGATCTGGAAGGCACTCCCGAGAACAAGCCGGTTCACGTGCAAAGAATCGTCGTGACGCTTCAGCCCAGCAAGCCCAGTCAATAGGATTAGTGTGCAGTTTGAGATCTATAGCGAAACGGCCCGTCGCGTCATTTTCTTCGCGCGCTATGAAGCCAGCAATCTGGGCGCGAGCAAGATTCAAGCGACGCATCTCGTCCTGGGGCTGTTGCGGGAGTCAAAGGCCATGTTCTTGCGGCTGAAGGTCCCCCCGGGCAAGCTGGTGCTCATCCGGGAGGCTTGCGTCAAAGCGGGATCCGGGCAGGCATCGATCTCCGTATCCGTGGACATGCCGCTCGACAAGGATGCAGTGGTTATCATTAAGCGCGCCTCGGACGAGATGCGGAACCGCACGCACAAGAAAGTTGACGTGGAGCACCTCTTGCTTGCTGCTCTCCACGTTCAGAGCAAGGCCCGGAGCATCCTCCGCCGGCAAGGACTAGACTACGAACCGGTGAGCAAAATTCTTTTCAAGCCTCGCCTTGCAGACTCGGCTGGAGACGCTCTCGACTACACCTGACCCCGAATCGTTACAGTCCCAGCCCGCCGTCGACCGTCAGGATCTGCCCGGTGATGAAGTGCGACGCGGTGGAAAAGTACATGACGGCATTCACGATGTCGTCGGCCGTGCCGTTGCGACCCATCGGTGTCTTGGCGGCGAGCCGGTCGAGCAGCTCGCGATTGCCCCTGTTCTCCGCAGCGTCAACCATGGCGTTGATCATGCCCGGCGCCACGCAGTTGACGGCGATCTCCGGGGCCAGGGCTTTGGCCATCGCGCGGGTCAACATGTGTAATGCGGCCTTCGATGAGCAATAATGCGCGTGCGTGGCCCAAGGTTTGTCGCCGCCGAGCGACCCCATATGGATAATGCGCCCGCCGTTCTTGCGAAGCAGCGGAACGCAATGCTTGGACATCAGGAATGGGCCGCGCACGTTAGCCGCGAAGATGTCGTCCCACTCCTGAGCAGTAATGTCCTCAAATCGTGCCCCAGCAAACATGCCCGCGTTGTTGACCAGAACATCGAGCCGGCCGAAGGTCTCGGCGACTTTGCTGACCGCAAGAGCTACGCTCTCTTCTTTGCGAACATCGCACGGCACGATCAGCCCTTTGCCGCCCCGCTTGCTGATCTCTTCGAGCGTATGCCGCGCCTGGCTCACCGAGCTTAGATACGTAAGTGCCACCTGTGCGCCAGCGTCGGCTGCAGCTAACACGATGGCCTTGCCCAGCCGGCGCGCCCCGCCGGTGACGAGAAGAGTCTTTCCCTTGAGATCACTCACGACTGCATTGTACGTGATGGTAGGAAGGCCACCGGGTGGCTGAATCCTTTAGCACCTCCCAGCTATCCAATCCTGCTATGAGTAACGCTCTCCATTTTATGTCATTGCCGCAGTCCAACGCCCCGTCTGCTGAAAATGAAGCTCTGGACGCCTACTCGCGCGTGGTCACCAGCGTGGCGGAATCCGTGAGCCCTTCCGTGGTCCGAATCCAGACAGAGACTGCCCGCGGACGAGGCGGCAGCGGCTCGGGCTTTGTCTTCACGCCGGATGGGTTCATTCTGACCAACAGTCACGTGGTACACGGAGCTCGCGGCATCAAGGTTCTGACCCCGGATGCGGGAGAATTCACAGCTCAACTCATCGGCGAAGACGCTGACACGGATTTGGCTTTGCTGCGAATCGATGCTCCGGCGTTGCAGGCCGTCCGTTTGGGCGACTCGCGCAAAATCCGCGTCGGGCAACTGGTGGTGGCGATCGGAAATCCCTATGGCTTTCAGTACTCAGTAACCGCGGGCGTAGTCAGCGCCCTGGGCCGCAGCCTGCGCTCGCAATCCGGCCGCCTGATCGAGGATGTCATCCAGACCGACGCTGCTCTCAATCCCGGCAATTCCGGCGGGCCGCTGGTGAACGCTCTGGGCGAAGTGATCGGGGTGAACACCGCCACAATTCTTCCCGCACAAGGGCTTTGCTTCGCTATCTCCATCAACACAGCCCAGTACATCGCCAGCAAGCTGATCCGCGAAGGGGTCGTGCGCCGCAGCTATATCGGAGTACACGCGCAGACCGCTAGCCTGCAGCGAACTATTGCGCGCCACTATGATTTGAAGGCTACGACGGGGGCGCTCATCATCGGAGTGGAACCGAACAGCCCCGCTTCCAAAGCTGGACTTCAGGAAGGCGATGTTATCGTAGCTCTTGCCGGCGAACCGGTCGAAGGCGTAGACGTCCTGCACCCTCTGCTGAGCGAGGCGAAGATCGGAATCGCGACCGAGCTAATCATCCTGAGGGGGTCGCGGCGGTTGAATCTTACAGTGGTCCCGGCATCACGTGAGTGAGTCTTGCTGCAAAGCGGTGATCGTTCCGGCACACGAAATTGCTAGCTGCACAAAGGATGTAAGGCCGCTCGGGATTCTTCCAGAAAAACTTGCGTCCCGAACACCAGACTTGCAACCCGCGTAACGTCGAAATCCCCAACGAGACAACATCCCGAATCCCCGGAGCCGATCCCGCAAGGCGGGAGCGGCGAAGTGGGTGAGGGACCTGCTCCGCTGCTGCGTCGCGGGAGCCAGAGAAAACCATAAGGCATCAGTCTTGAGACGGCCCACGTTCCAGTCTCCAAGCCCACTCGGATACAACGAGAAAAGGCAGAGTCTCACTCGTTCCCGCCAAACTGCAGCGGAGCAGGTCCCTCACCCCGCTCGCCCCGCCTCACCGGGGCTACGCGGGGATTCGGGATGATGTCTCGTTGGGGGGTGAGTTGTCGGGCAAAACGGAAACAGCAAGCGAGCGGGATCACGTCCGAGGGGCTTCGACTCGGAACATCGTCCCGAGACTAAGCTGCTCAGAGGCCAAACAACTCCCGCAGCCTCTTGGTCTGGGCCCGGCTGACAGGAATCTCGGACTGCTTTTTGTCGTCCATGCGAAGTTGGTAAGAACTCTTGAACCAGGGCACAACTTCCTTGATGCGGTTGATGTTCACCACATACGACCGGTGGGCGCGCCAGAAAATCTCTGCGTCCAGGCCGGTCAGCAGTTCTTCCAACGTCCGGCAGTTGGAGTGGCCTTCCAGATGCGTGGCCACCACGCTGATGATGCCATCTTCAATGGAGGCGAAACAGACGTCTTTCTGGTCCACAAGGAAGAGGCGTCCGGCGGAGCGAAGCAGAACCTTCGATTTCTGAGGGCGTTGTGTTTCCAGCAGCTTGACCAGCGCGTCCAGTTTTTCGTTACCCGCAGCGCCTGCAGTCTGCAGCTTTTTTCGCGCTCTTTCGATGGCCTGGCTCACCCGTTTCTTGTCGAAAGGCTTCAGCAGGTAGTCAATGGCGTTGACCTCAAACGCTTTCACCGCGTACTGATCAAACGCAGTGGCAAAGACGATCTGGGGCACGGTGATCTTTTTGTCGAGAAGTTTCTTGATGACGCCAAAGCCATCCAGGCCGGGCATCTGTACGTCAAGGAAGACGAGGTCGGGCGCGTGCTCGCGAATGAGGTTGATGGCCTCCAGGCCATTCCGTCCCTGGGCCACGATGTTCACATCGTCGACCGACTTGAGCAGATAACTCAGTTCGTCGCGGGCGAGTTGTTCATCATCGACGATGACCGCGGAAAGAGCCATGGCCATAAGTATAAAAGAGAATCGGGCGATCGGGTCATCGGATCATCGGGTCATCTGATAATCACGTGGCTACCCAGATGGCCTGATGTTCCCATGGTCAGATGATCCGATCTTCTCCGTGTCTCCGTGGTGGGTTTTAAGCAATCTTTTCAGCGTAGTTGGAAACTTCCACCAGGTTCAGATCGGGGTCGCGAAAATAAACTGAGACCATGGGTCCCAGAGCGCCGATTTTTTCCACCGGCCCCTGCACGATCGCGACATTTGCACGCCGCAAGCGCTGGATGACCTCGGTGATAGGGGCTTCCGTGATCAGACAGAAATCGGCTGATCCCGGTGTTGGACGGTCGGCTTTCGGCTCAAACTCCTTGCCCTGTTGGTGGAGGTTGATTTTGTTGCGACCGAAGGCCAGCCCCTTGCGCCCGCCGGCGAAGGTCACGATCTCCATGCCGAGGACTCGGTGGTAAAAATCGCAAGTGGCGCCTACGTCCTTGACGGTGAGCACGAGATGGTCCAGGCGGTCGATCATCGGAGCGGGGGGCATGAATAGCGGCGCACTGTAACTTTGAATTTCGGGTGCGAATTCCCGTCATCTGAAAATGGCTCCGCTGTTCCTACGAGTAAGTCGCCTGTGCCTGTCAGCCCTAGATGATAGCCAACAACGCCGGTGCTAAAAATGAGTTCCACCGCACTCTCACCTTGCGGGCTCCAAAAGGAAATCCAGTGCTGCCCTGTGGCGTCCAACGTGTTCATTCTGAACTCGTTTGGGAATGACTTGCGATCCACCTGTTCTGTGAGGAGTTCGACGCGCCTGGGTACTTTGCCCCACGTCTGTTTCTCAGAGTCTTTGGGAGCCACGCGGAGATCGTAGCATCCGGCCCAGTGGCCCGCAGCCGAGGTACTTGTATTTTGCGCGTGAGGCGCAGTGCTGATCGCACACGCAAACAGCCACGCGAAAACCAGAGCTCTCATCTCCTCAGCTGCTCCTTTCCACCACAAATTCGGGGATCGCCAGCAAGGCGCGCTTGATCTCCGAATCCGGGAACGAGCAGATGGATTTGCGAGCTACGTCGGCGTACTTCGCTGCCTCATCGTGCGCGTACTGGATCGACCCATAGCGATTGAGCATGTCCAGAATCTGCCTGTGCTGCACGGTGATGAACGCTCTTTCTTCAAGAACTGCTTCAACTTGCCGGCGTTCCTCCGGAGTACAGCGCTCGAGCGCATGAATCACCGCCATAGTAACCTTGCCCTCGCGCAGGTCGCTGGCCACCGGCTTGCCCAGAACTTCTTCCGAGGCGGTCAGGTCCAGCACATCGTCGACAATCTGAAACGCCAGCCCCAGGTTGCGCCCGTACTCGGTCAAGCGCGATTCCTGGTCTTCGGTAGATTTGCCCAGGATGGCGCCAAGCCGGGTTGAAGCTGAGAACAGGCACGCGGTCTTGCGGAAGATGAGGTCGAAATGCTCGTCCAGGGTGATGCACTTCCCCAGTTTTTCGGTCTGCAACAGTTCACCTTCAACCATCTGCTGGGTCAGATCAATCAGCACATCCAGGATGCGGAAGTTGCGCTCCTCGACGGCGATCTTGAAGGCCTGCATGTAAAGCCAGTCGCCCGCCAGGACGCATTTCGAATTGCCCCAGCGCGTGTTCGCCGAAGGACGCCCCCGGCGGGTCTTGGCTTCGTCGATGATGTCGTCGTGGACCAAAGTGGCGGTGTGGATGATCTCCACCACGGCGCCCAGCCGAACGGCGCTTCGTTCGCTGTGGGGAAAAAGCTTGGCGCCGAGGAGCAGCAGGGCGGGCCGGAGCCGTTTGCCGCCGCCGGCGCGCAGATGCTCACCGATTTCAGTAATGGCGCGGACGCTGGAAACCGTGTCGCGCCCGAATTCTCGCTCGATGGCTGCCAGGTCGTCGCGCAACAGCTCAAAGACTTCTCTGGCGCCGGGAGTGGCTGGTGAACTCAAATCGCCTCTTGATTCCTTAACTCGCCGCTTGCTGCGAGAGGTTGATCATTAGCTGCTTCGATAATTCGTGAATTGCATGTCGATCCCAAAATCGCGGCCTTTCAGCAACGCGATAATCTCCTGCAGGGTGTCGCGGTCCTTGCCGCTCACCCGCACAGAGTCTCCCTGGATCGAAGCCTGGACTTTCTTCTTGGAATCCTTGATGACGCGCACAATCTCCTTGGCTTTTTCCGTTGGAATGCCCTGCTGCATGGTGATCTTCTGGCGCACGGTTGAGCCCGCGGCCGGCTCCACGGCGCCATAGGTCAGCGCCTTCAGCGGCACACCGCGCTTCACCAGCTTGCCCTGGAGGATGTCATTGACCGCCTTTAGTTTGTATTCGTCGAGTGAGCTGAGGATGACGGCGTCCTTCCCCTCCAGTTGAACTTGCGACTTCGAGTCCTTCAAGTCGAACCGCGTATGAATCTCCTTCAGCGCGTTCTGGATCGCGTTAGAAACTTCCTGAAGGTCAACTTTGCTTACGATATCGAATGAGTTTTCCGCCATGCGCTTACTAGCTTACTAAGACTGGCCCGCCGATGCACGTTTTTCGAGTCGCCGGAGATTGCCGTCAATCTGTCATCCTGAGCAACCAGCCTGCCGTCGGCAGCTGAGAGAAGGATAACCAAAGGGTCTTAACGCGGAGGCGCGGAGAGGCGGAGGAGGACGAAGTTGGTGCAGGGACCGCTTGTTTTGCGCACAAAAGCTTGGTCACCAGTACTCTAACCTCCCAGGCTGTTCTCCGCGTTTCCGCGATGATTAGAGACTTGGCACAAGTAACTCCAGACTGTCGATTGGGAACGAGCGCCCGCCCAGACGGCCAACAGTCCTGTTACCAACGTACTCTTGTCCGGATCCGGCGCCCCTGCGAGGATATCGCTGTGTGAGAACAGTTCTGGCTGGTGGTTTCGGGGGAAAACACACGGCCAGATAAAGTTTGAACCAAATGGCAGGCCTCGGTTGTTCCCGAGGCCTGCTTTATTTTCCGCGAAACCCGCTACATCTGTCCTTCGTCCGCTGACGGACCGTAGATCGAGGGCACCGGGACATCATTCAGGCGTAAATAGACGCCCAACTGCGCGCGGTGATGGATGGTGTGACTCAGAATAAAGCTGCGCAGCACCGCGACGCGTGGCATGGTAAAGATGTTCTTGCCGCCGGAAAGTAAGCTCCAGGGCTTCATCAACTGCTCATCGCTGGCGCCGGCAATCACTTTGCGGGCCGATGCTGTGTTCTTATCAAACTCAGCCAATATCTCTTGTCTTGATTTGAGTTGCTGCGGTGGTGGCGAATTCTGCACGTCGAAGGAGTCCTGCCCGACAATTGCCTCCGCCCAACCATTAATGGTCGACAAATGCGTGGCCAATCCCCCTAGCGTCGTGGACTTTTGATGGGGTTTCCATCCCAGCTTGTTTTCCGGCACCCGCTCCAGGCTCTTGCGGGTATTTTGCATCTCGTGGTCGAATTCCGGCAGAAGTGCTTGATTCAATGGCATAACGATCTTACTTCCCTCCTTTACAACCAGCATGAGATGAGAGACACGAGCCACAGGATCAATATTTTTCTTTCAGGCACGGTGCGAGCACAGGGGTTATAGGCAGCTTGGGACCGATGTTTGACAGTGGGGGAAAGCCTCGGTTCGCAACATTTCGCAAGATTGCTTGACCGCGCTCAGGTGCATCTCAGCAAACGTGCACTCCGTACTCGCTTGACTGGCCCGGCATGCGTCGTTCACCTTGGCTTTAGCAAGCGCCAGGTCGGTGGAAATGTTGACGCCCCGCGAATAAAAGGAAATACACTGCGATGCTGACGCCGCATTCACGGCGGCGGCCGCAGGTACGCAGCCGGCGCCATTCCAAACCGTGCCGGCCGTGCAATATGCCGGATTGGCGACACACGCTCCATACCGGCCCGCCACGGTGCCTGGAGGACAAGGCTCACACGGGCCATCCTTGCACCGTCCCTGCCGCCAGTCAGCGTGAGATGGTTCTGGTGTGGGCTTGGCGCAGGGCGGTTTGTCACAGTTCCGCTTTGCATCGGCGGGTTCTTCCGCTGCCTTTGCGACCTGGGTTCGGCTGGCCGTAGCAGAATCGGATGCCTTATCGCTGCCGCGGTCCTTCTCGCGGTGGTTTACAGTCTGCGTGTCCTCTGTGGCCGTCGTCTTATCCAAGCCGGAATCGTGACGCCGCGGCTCCGGCGTGTCGTTCTTAGAGTCCCGCACCGGTGACGATGAATCTTTGCCTTGCCGGTTCGCTGATCCCGCTTCCCTTCCCGTTGAGCCGCTCCCGTGGCTGCCAATAGAATCTGTGGAACCACGGGGCGTATCTTTGTCACGGTCCCGCCGGTTGATCGAATTGGATTCGCTTCCCGCCGAATTGCGGTCGTGATTGCTGCCGGCACTGGAACCGCCTCCAAACACACTTCCGCTATGGCTGCTGGAGCTGCCACTCGCCGTGGGCGAAGAACTCGGGCTGCTCGACGGACTGCTGTGTATTCCACTCGAGGAAGAGGCGGAACTCGTCGACGAACTAGCCGGAGAGCTGCTGGTTGACGTACTCGGGGAACTCGTTGTGGTGTGGGTTGCCGGGGCTGGAGTTGAAGCAGCTACCGGAGAATGCTGCGCATAAAGTCCCGAGGAAACCAACAGAAGGCCCGCAAACGAACCAAACAGCCGCATAGAAACCTTCCTGGCAACTAGTGGTATGTAGAGGAGTCTTCCCGCGATTAGATGCGATCCAGAGCTAAAGGATGCCTTCAGAGTTGCGGCTCACTTACACCTGCAGGGAAAAAGAGCTGGCTCCATCGCGTTTGTTGACGCACACGGCTGATTCTGCCGTTAACTGACCCCGATGACACGCATGCTGGGGCGGGCAGTTTCAGGGCCTTTGCCGCCGGTGGCAGTCACGGTGCAATTGCGGCCTTTAGTCTTGGCGCGATAGAGCGCGCTGTCGGCCACGCGCAAGACTTCGGACGGCGAGGCATGGTTCCCGTTCGAAGAGGCCACACCAATACTGACGGTAACGTTGGTCTCCTTCTTCACGGCTACGATTCGAGATTTGCCATCCTTGCGTTTGCGACGATCCTTGCCACGGACAACAAAGCGGGACTGCTCAATCACCCGCCGCATGCGGTCCAGGTATACCACCACTTCGTCCGGCGGCTTGCCCGGAAAGAGGACAGCGAACTCTTCGCCACCATAGCGGTAGGCACGTCCGCCACCGGCGATGTGAGCCAGACGCGAAGCGACCAGACGCAGCGCCTGGTCGCCGGCTTGGTGACCATAGGTGTCGTTGAATTTCTTGAAATGGTCTACATCGACCATGGCGACGGTGTAGGCCTCAGGCAGCTTCATCAGGGCATCGTTGAGTGCGCGACGGCTGGGCAGCTGAGTCAGCTCGTCGTGGTAGGCCATCTTGTACGAAGTTTCCAGTAAGGCCACAATTAACGCGCCGCCGGCTGCGGAGACGAAAACGGCCGCGCGAGCATTGCTCTTGCTGGCCAGCGCAATCCAGCTGGCGAAGAGTGCCCACAGAAGGCCGCTGTCCACCGCGCTGTAGCGCCGAAGCAGCAAACCCACGAGCGCAGCTGCCGCCAGAAGGAAGGCGAGCAGCGCCGGTTGCGGCAGGCGGCTCCACGCTGAAAACTTCTCCGGAAAGTATGGGCCCTCGAGCCACTGGGCAGCGCTCGCCAGTTGTGGAATGCAAAGAACGGCAATGGCAACAACTTCGATGGCCGCCGCCACTAGCCGTCTGCGGCCCGGTGGCGAAATAATACCGCGCTCCTTGAGGAAAGCCATCACGAGGAGGTTGAGTGGAAGCAAGATCGCGATGGCGCTCATGAGAGCGTGGGCGCTGACGGCAGGGAGTCTGGGCACGATGATGGAAGCAGCGGTTTGACTCAAGGCCACGGCGAGAAGAGCAAAGAAAATCACGCTGCGGCGAAACACCGCGCTCAGCACCAAACCAGGCAGAAGGACGGCGAACGGAACGAGCCGTACTACGCGAAAGTCAGCATCGGCCAGGATTCCGACCCGGATCAGAAGGACAGCGAAGACCAACAGCAGGCTTCCGGGAAGCAGGAGGCGATGGGCGCCTTTTATCAAAATGTTTGACCGCAGAGACAAGGTCGCGCTCCCGAGCATGTCATGCACATGCAACAAGCGATTTGTTTACAACAACTTGTTTCCGTCGCCGCTGAGATGTGGTCTAAAAATATATAGATGCCCTCCAAAGCCGAGTAGATATCGTTGGTGCCATGCCCTTTTTGTGCGTCGTGATGGGCTGTGCATGAACCTTCCTGGGCAATTTCGCTAGGCGAAAAACAGCTGCCAAACCAGGGGCCGGCATGTAGAATGGCCGCGCTTGCGGTACGCATCTCCGCGGAAGGCGACTGCAGACCCTATCGCTGCAGCACTCGCGGCAGACAACGTTGGCGACTGAGGAGAGAAGCACGATGAAATACGCAGCGGAGCTGTTTGGCACCTTTGTCCTGGTCTTGGCGGGAATCGGTGCGGCAGTCTTGGCCGGCTCGCAGGTCGGAATCGTGGGCATCGCCCTTGCATTTGGACTGTCCCTGATGGCCATGGCATACGCGCTAGGACCGGTTTCCGGCTGTCATATCAACCCGGCGGTCAGCTTCGGCATGTTTCTAAGCAAGCGGATGGGCTTCGGGGAGATGATCGGCTATTGGATCGCGCAGTGCATCGGGGCCATTCTTGCCGCCGGAGTTGTGCTCTTCATCGCCAATTCTGCGCCTGGCGGATACTACCCGGCCGTTACCGGATTTGCCGCCAACGGGTTTGGCTACGATCATTCGCCCGGTCACTACAGCATGCTCGCCGCGTTCGTCGCTGAAATGTTTCTGACCATGATTCTCGTGCTCACTGTCCTGGGATCAAGCGACCATCGCGTGGCCGTCGGCTTTGCCGGAATCCCCATCGGGCTGGCTCTGACGGCTATCCACTTTGCCGGAGTCCCCGTCACCAACGGCTCGTTCAACCCCGCACGCAGTCTTGGCCCTGCTGTATTTGTCGGAGGCTGGGCGTTGAAACAGCTTTGGCTGTTCTGGGTAGCGCCCTTGGCGGGTGCGGTGCTTGCCTCGCGGATCTATCTGGGGACAAAGGGCAAGTAGTGGATCGCCGTGATCGCGCATAATCGCCGTAATCGCACGTGATCGGTCCTTCCGATTACGGCGATTCCGTGCGATGACGGCGATTTCGGCGATCTATCAGCTAGCGGTAGTATCCCTGTTTTGCTTCGACTACCACGTCTTTCTGAGCTTTTTTTGTCTCTGGCGCAAGCTTGACCTGGATCGAGCAGAACTTTCCTTTCGGCTTCGGCGCCGACGGATGATAGCTCAAACTGTATCGCATACGCAGGTCGTCAATCAGTTCCGTGAGCCTGGCCTTCAGCTTTTTGCCGCTGGCCTCGATGACCTGTCCGCCGGTGGCGCGCGCGTACTTATAAACTTCCCCCGGCGGATACATCATGCGATCCATGATCTTCGCCGAGCTGCGATTGGAGTCTTCACGATCGGAGATCTCGCTCCGCTTCAGAAGCGTGCACACAACCGCGCCCACTCTAAGGACCTCGGCCATGGCCTGCTGCTCCGTGTGCAGGGCTCCGCGAGGAACACTTCGTCCCACCTGGGCGCGGACGTCATCCGACGGAATGTTAGGCACGTCATCGGTGAGCCATATGATGACGCGGCGGCGGCTTGGGTCCGCGGCTTTGCCGAGCTGCGCGGCGGCCTGAAAGATGCCTTCGTTGAAAAAGGCGGCTTCTTTGCTTTCCATGCGGCTTGCTTTCTCGATGGCAGCCGCCGCCAGAGTCCGGTCGGTGGTCGGTTCCTGAAGCAACCTGGCGGACGCCGCATACACCATGACCGCTACGTCATCCTGGGGCTTCAGGTGTCCGAGCGCTTCCATGGCGCCTGCGGCCAGCTGCTTCAGCACCGGACGCACGCTGTCCGTGAGATCGAAGAGAAGCACGACCGACATTGGCAGTTCGTCCTGGCTGAAAGCGCTGATCTGCTGCAGAGTCTTGTCCTCATAAACCTGAAAGTCTTCACGCTTCAGCGACGTCACTGGCTGCCCGGTCTTCTTGTGGATGACTTGCGCGTCCACCACTTCCACGCGGACGTTGACGCGATACACGCCCGCCACCGGCGCCGATGTTTCCTCTTGCGCACATAGAGAAGTTGCAGCGGACAACAGCAGCAGGGCCACAAACCGTTTCATGCTCTCACAATAGGATGGATTGCCGGCGCAAGTCCAGCGCGGGGTAGTGGGTCAGTTTTATCAAGAGTCGTGTGGCACCGGCGCCCTCGCCGGTGGATTCTGCGAGTTCTACGGACCGCACAGCCGAGGCGGCTGTGCCAGACGTGTCTTGCGGCCAAACTGACCCACTACCCAGCACGGGTTCATGATCTCTCTTCCGGGGGTCGAACATGACGAAATGCTCGCCAGAGCAGCAGGTCATAGACAATCTTGAGCCCTCCGCCAAGAAACAACGGCGCGGAAACCGCGATTTGCATGAACGCGCCGGACACCGACGACGAAACGGCCCAGCACAAGTTCCGCGTCAGGTTGGTGACGCCGCTTGCAAACGTGCGCTCGCTGGGATGCACCACTGCGGCCACATACGACTGCCGGGTGGGCACATCCATTTCCACCAGGGCCTCACGCAACAGGAACAGCGCCACGGCCCAGTGGGCCGACGGCACGAGGGACGCGGCCATCAGAAAAAGGCTCGATGGCAAGTGCGTGAACACCATAGTTTTAACCAAGCCGATGCGCTTGGCCAAAGCCGCCGCGCCCAGATGGGAAAGCGCATTCAGAACATGGACGACAAAGAACAGGAGGGCAAGCTTGTTCTCAGCAATGCCAAACCGTCGGAAAAACCAGTAGGAAACGAGCGCGTCAGTGAGCAGGCCACCGCCCAGGCTGTCCAGGGCAAAGAGCGACGCTAGCCTTCTGACGGTGGTCTTGGTCGCCGCGGAAATCGCGTGTGCTCCCCCGATCGCCGCCGTGGCGGAATCGACCTCGACTTGCGGCGTCAAGAAGAGATACATGAGACCGCTCAACACGCTGATCCCGGCATACCCGGCAAACAATGTCTGATACGCCGCGCCGATGTCCATCGCCCACCAGCGTTGCGCAAGCACGGGAAAACCCGCGGCCAGCGCACCGAGAGCACCGCCCGCATCCAGAACCAGACTGTACCAGGCCAGCGTCCAGGTGCGCCCCCGGTCCGAAACGAGGCCGGGAATCACAGCCTGCTCCAACGCGAAGGCGGCGCTGCGGTCTGTGCCCATGCCGTTCAGCATGCCCAAGAAGGCCATTGGAGCCATAAGGGCCAACCTGGAATGAACGATCAGCGGAGTCGCACCCGCGGCCGTGAGCAGCGCAAGGACAAAGAGGGTTTTTCTTCGTCCCAGGCGGTCGGCATGTAATGTGACAAGGGCCGTCGCCGCAGCGGCCCCCGCCAAACCTGCGGCTATGACCACTCCGATCGCGGTGGAAGAAAAGCCTTCCCGATAGAGAAACACGCCGAGCACAACGCCGAGCAATCCGATAGCGAATGAGCGTAGCCAGGCCGCCGCGCAGATCAGCGCCATGTTGCGAGTCCACGACATGCGAGAGCTAACAGTGTAGAACGGCTGTGCCGAATTTATTTGAGAGCCGTACCGAATACAGAATTCGGAGTGGCCGGCGTTCTAGGCACGCTTTCGTGGCGGCTGCTTTATAGCGGGCTTTGCTTTCTGGTTTTGAGCTTGGTCAAGGGTCTCGCGCACGCGCCGTCCGAGACCCGGAAATGCGAACGGTTTTTCCAGTACCGGGATGCTTGCGTCGAGATCCTGGACGTCCGCGAAACCCGAGATGAAGATACCCGCTGTCTCCGGACGGCTCTTCCGGATCTCGCGGAGCATCTCATCGCCTCTCTTGCCCGGCATCACGATGTCGGTGACAACAAGATCAATCTCACCAGGGTACTCTCGAGAGACTCGCTCGGCCTCGGTCGAGCTCCCTGCCTCAAGCACGCTGTATCCCAGAGTCTCCAGGTACACCTTGGTCATGGCACGAATTCCGCCTTCATCTTCCACCAGAAGGATGGTTTCATGGCCGCTGCGCGGCGGAGCTTCCTGCACCTGCGCTTCTTCGAAGACCGCACCGGTAGCCAGAGGCAGGTAGATGCGGAAGATTGCCCCCTGTTCGGGTTCGGTCTCCACGCTGATGTGGCCCTCCGCCGCTTCCACGATTCCGTACACCGTTGACAGGCCAAGCCCGGTGCCTCGTCCAGGTTCCTTAGTCGTAAAAAAAGGTTCGAAAATGTGCTTCTTGATCTCCGGCGACATTCCATGACCGGTGTCGGCCACTTCTAAGAGCGCATACTCCATCTGCGGAGCTTGTGTCTTGCCCCCACCTGGCAAACTCAGCCTGCGGCTTCGCATGGTAAGGGTGCCGCCTTCGGCCATGGCGTCACGCGCGTTAATGGCGAGATTCATGATCATCAATTCGATTTGTGACGGGTCAGCATGAATGAGCACCGGTTCGTCCTGGAGATGGATGACCAGCTGAACGCGGTCAGAGAGCAGCCTTTGCAGCAATTTTTGCATGTCTGAAACCACGCGGTTCAGGTCCAGCACCCGTGGCATGACGGGTTGTTTACGGCTGAAAGCCAGCAATTGCCTGGTGAGCCCCGCAGCGCGCTTCGTAGCATCCACCAGCTGTTGAGCGGTGGTGCGGTAACGCTCGGGCAGCCGCGAATCTTCCAGCATCTGGCCGGCATAACCTGAAATCAGCATCAACATGTTGTTGAAGTCGTGGGCCATGCCTCCAGCCAGGCGCCCGACGGCTTCCATTTTCTGCGCCTGGCGAAGCTCATCTTCAATCTCCCGCGCGTGCGTAACGTCACGAAAGCTCCAGACCCGTCCCACAATCTCATCGCCAATCCGCTGCGGCTGAGAACAGCGTTCGAAGATCCGCCCGTCTTTGAAGCGGATGGTGTCGAAACTCACGGCATCAGGATGCCGGGTCAGCTCTTCGACTTTGGCCTGAAACTCGTCGATGTCCTGAAGTTGTGGAACTGCGATGGCCCTCAAGTCTACATCCCATCGCAGGCCGGCAACGGCCATTTGCGGAATGTTCCACATGTCCAGGAACCTGCGATTGCAAGTGCTGACCCGGCCGTCTTTGGATACCACCAGGATGCCGTCGGCGGTCGATTCGAGCGTGGAATGGAGCAAGGATAGCGATTCCTGAAGCTGAGCCTCGGTGTAGCGCCGCTGCTGGTTCTCAATACGCAATGCGGCGTTGGCCTTGGCCAATTCCATGGTCCTCTGTTCCACGCGCTTTTCGAAGTCAGCATTGGCTTCACGCACGGCTTTTTCCGCTTCGCGGCGGTAGCGCAGATCGCGAGCTGTGAACACCACCGCGGCCACGTCCGGATCGTTGAGCTGGTTGTTGCCGATGATCTCAAACGGTATCCACTCTCCAGCGCGGGTCCTCACACGCAGCATGGAGGGAACAGCCTCTCCCAGTTCTTGAATTGTTTTCGAGTATTCGGCTGCGGCTCGCTCGCGGTCATCAGGATGGATAAAGTCGAATATGTTCTTTCCCTTGATTTCTTCAGCGGGATATCCCAACACCCGTTCCACCTGTGGACTGATGAATGAAATGGTTCCCTGGGCATCAACCAGAACTACGATCTCTGAAATGGTTTCCACCAGCGACCGCAGTTGTTTTTCGCTGGCCGTAATAGCAGCCTCGATGCGTTTTCGTGCCCGGATGTTGTGGTTGATACTCACTACGGCTTTACGCCCCCAGTAATCAATCAAGCACAGGCTCACCAGGAACGGGATCTTTTCGCCTGCTTTGCTGTAATGGGTCTGCTCCACACTGCGTCCACACTCCAGATCAGACTGGTTGAGGGAATGATCGTGCGTAAGGGTCTTCAGCTCCATGCCGAGCAGTTCTTCGCGAGAGTACCCATACGTCTTGACTGCGCACTTGTTCGCGTCCAGAATCCTGGCGGTTCGAAGATCAAGAATGAGGATGCTGTCGCTGAGAGCATCAATAACGGACCGGCACAGCTTTTGCGCTTCAGCGGCGATCGACCTCGGGGTCCGTGCCACCAACCGTTTCACGGACTGTAGGATGGCGATTGCACCTCAAAAGTCGCCTGCTCCAGCTTCTCTCCCGACAGACTACAAGCCTTTGCAATCAATAACGTATGGCGTGAGCACCACAGCGGACCGCGGCATGATTCGCTATAATCACCCGCTTGCCGCCCACCAGGCCGGCAGCTAACGATTGATTAACGTGCCTCCCCGGAAAACATCGCGGCCCTCACAACGCGTAGGTTCAGCCGCGATGCTGTCGCGGCTGGAGGCAGCGCGACAGATGAGGGAACTCGGCTCGGCCAGGAAAGTAGAAGCTCTGCTGGGCTCGCTGCGAGGAGTTACTTTTCGCGATGTGCGCGCCCTGCTTCGGCTGCACGATGCGCTCCTCTTCTTGCGGGCGTTTCCGCACAGCGTTGCGGTGGCCGCGCAGGCCGACCGCCTGCTGGGAGGAATCCCGCGGCAAGTCGCTGCGCTCCGCGAATCGGGCGCGGACCTGGCAGTCTTCGATTCCGAACAGGTTTCCGGCGTCGCCGGGACTCGCCTCAGTGATACTTTCACTTATGAAGTCGCCCTCTGGTTGATGCGGCGTTATCCGCAGCAGGTCACCGCGGAATGGGATTTCGACGAACAGGCGAGACGGCTGGGCGCAGCTCTCCCCCGATTCATTCCTTTGCTCGATGACGACTCGCTGGTGGAAGCTGATACGCCCTTTGATCAATGGCTAAGCAGCGCGGCAGGCAAGCAAAGCCCACTCTTCTGGCTTTTAGAAAGGGTTGAAAAGCTCCCCATCTCCATGGCGGAGAAGACGGAGCTGTACGATGCCCTGAGCATCGAGCTCCACTGGGAGCTCGAGGACGGTCCGGCCAGCAGAACGAAGGCGCGGCGCGACGTGAAGGAGTTGTTCTGCCACACAATGCCGCTGATCCGTCGCAACCAAGTATCGCTGGCAGAAGAGTTCGAGTCGCCGCAGCTTCCTATCAGGAAGCTCGACCTGCAGAAGGGCGAGCAGATTCTGAACATGTGTCGCGAGGCGGTCACCATTCGCTATCGCGAACTCTACGGCACCACTCGCGGTGACCCACACCATGTCTACGAAGCCCAGCCTGGGCGTGGCGTACAAATTTTTCTCTGGGGTCTGCCTCCAGAACGCCGCCTGCCCCTGCGCGCCTATCACGCAGGATTTACCCTCAAGAACGGGGTGCCCATCAACTATATCGAGGGTATCTCTCTGGCCGAGTGGATGGAAATCGGGTTCAACACCTTTTACGCCTACCGTGACGGCGAAACCGCATGGATCTACGCCAAGGTGCTCCATTTTTTCCAGCAGCTCACCGGCGTCACCTGTGTCTCTGTTTATCCTTACCAGCTGGGTCATGAAAACGAAGAGGCAATCCAGTCCGGCGCCTTTTGGTTTTATCGCAAACTCGGGTTCCGTCCGGGCCGTCGCGAACTGCTGGCTCTGGCGGAAAAAGAAGAACGCAAGATCG
The DNA here is from genome assembly GCA_035263765.1 of Candidatus Angelobacter sp. Lineage (GTDB taxonomy): Bacteria > Acidobacteriota > Terriglobia > Terriglobales > Acidobacteriaceae > Angelobacter. The sequence goes on from DATFQZ010000132.1 coordinate 17,680, forward strand.
CGGCCGATCCCCGGCACCGGACGACGCCGGGGACATTACGGAAGCTGGCCGCGGGGCACGTGTTTTATGAGTCAGGTCCTGCTTCCCACAGCGCATGGAACACATTCTCCACACGCAACCTGGGATTCGCGGTCAGCCATCGCATGGCACAAGACTTTGGCGGAGACCTTGACCGGATGCGCGATGCTTGTCGCGCCACCCTGACCAAGGCCCTGAACGTTGAGATAGCCCAGTCGACCTCAGTGGAGCAGAAGGCATTCGACAACTTCGCTTCCGTGTTTTCTCTCGTGCCCAAACTCAACGATTGGCCGTTGCCAGACAAACAAGCTCTGTTAGCAGTGATTCGGGCCAAGGCCGCTTCCGAAGAAACGGATTATCTGAGGTTGCTCCAAAAACACCGGCGCTTGCGAGATACGCTCTTGCAGTTAGGTTCTGCCCGGGCGAAGTCTTAGGACCAGCCTTTTGGGGCGGCGAGAAGGTAATTATCGGGCGCTCAGCGTACGATCCAGGTTGAATGCGGCGCTGATTAACGATAGATGCGTGAATGCCTGCGGAAAATTGCCGAGGGCCTCACCCTGCGCGCCAATTTGCTCCGCATAGAGCCCCAGATGGTTCGCATAGCCCAGCATGCGTTCGAATAACAGCCGGGCTTGGTCCAGTTTTTCTGGAACAAGCTGACCGGCGCGCGTTAATGCTTCCACGAGCCAGAACGAGCACATGTTAAAAGTACCTTCCTCACCCGGAAGGCCGTCGACTCGCATTTCCGGAGGATAGCGGTAAACCAGGCTGTCACTGAGCAAACCACCTTCACGCGTGTTGCGCATAATGGCTGAAAGGGTATTCAGCATCCGGGGATCGTTAGGGGCCAAAAAGAACACCAGCGGCATGATTAACAGGGACGCATCCAGATCCTCGCTACCGTAGAACTGGGTAAAAGTGCGGCTCTTCGCATTCCACCCGCTGTGCATCACTTCCTCGTAGATCCGGTCCCGCTCGCGAATCCATTTCTCGCGATTCGCGGGAAAAGCGCGCTTCTCAGCGAGCCTGATGCCGCGGTCCAACGCCACCCAGTTCATGACTTTCGAGTAGACGAAGTGCTCCTCGCGGTTTCGCATCTCCCAGATCCCTTTGTCGGGCTTTTGCCAGTGTTCGCAGATCCACTCGAGACGGTTGCGAAGCCCCACCCACATATCGTAAGGGATCGGACTGACGTATTTGTTGTACAGATAATACGAGTCGAGCAACTCTCCATAGAGGTCGAGTTGAAATTGTGAAGCAGCGGCGTTCCCAATGCGTACGGGTCCGGATCCTCGGTACCCTTCCCAGTGATCCAACGTCTCCTCGGGAATCTCATTGTCGCCCTGGATCGTAAAGAGCGGCGGCAACGGAGCCCGCGTATTGACGTGTTTCGCGGCGTAGCTGTCAAGCCAGCTAATGAAGGCCGCCGCCTCGTCCCGGAACCCGAGACGAAGAAACCCATAAACCGTAAAGGCGGCATCGCGGATCCAAGTGTAGCGATAATCCCAGTTGCGCGAGCCACCAATGACCTCAGGGAGACTGGCTGTCGGAGCGGCAATGATCGCCCCTGTCGGGTCAAAGGTGAGGAGCTTTAACGCTAACGCTGATCTCTGTACCTGTTCACGCCAGCGCCCGCGATAAGTGGATGCGGAGAGCCAGCCCTGCCAAAACTTGACCGTATGCTGAAGCAATTCCTCGGCTTCCCTTTCAGTAGGAGCGCAGGACATAGTGTCATCACCAACGTGACCCCTGAAAAGAAAAGTTTCCGACTTGCCTTCTTCAAGCACAAACTCGGCAGTCACGCTGCCCTGTTCCCCCTGCTTCAAAGGTAGAGGAGTTGACAGGCAGAGCGTCAAGCCGCTGGAACCGAACGTAGCACCGTTTGGCTGCAGGCGTACTTCGTGAGTCTTGCGCCCATAGTCGCAGGCCGGCTGGCACAGCAGTGATATGCGCACCGTGCCTCGAACGCAACGAACCCGGCGAAAAAGGTGGTGATACCAGGGAGAGTCCCTGGGGAGTCCCACGGCCATAAAGTCTTCCAGCTCGGCGATGCCATCCGCGAGCAAGAAGCGCGTCACCAGTACATTCGTTGAAGGCCAATAAAACTGTTTGTACCGGACTCCGTCACCGATGGCGGAGATCTGGAATCGGCCTCCCTTCCGATCGTCCAAGAGAGCCCCAAAGATGCTGGGTGAATCGAAATACGGGTAGCAGTACCAATCAATGGAGCCGTTCATGCCCACCAGGGCTACGCTGCGCATGTTGCCGATGATCCCGTAGTTCTCGATGGGCTGATAGGACATAGGACCTCCTCAGTTTCTCGCGGTTAGATGACTATTATAAGAATCCCGGGTAGATTTTCTCGAAGCTAGAGTTTCAAGAAGCAGCGAGCGCCAACAACGGAGTTCGCTTGCGGAATCCTGAGTACCACGAAGGACCTGAAGGCAGCGACCTTGGTTCGGTTCTGCCTCGCGCCCCTGTAAGGGCCGAAGGATTTCGCCGCCTGACGCAGTGTGACAAAAGTCATTGGCCTTACCAATTCCCTTTCCTAATCTTTCATTGGAGACTGCGAGGATGTCAGGAACAATCACGAGGCTGGCAGCTGCCGGCGATCGCTCCCGCGACCTCCAGGAACTCGCGCTACAGGAGACCCCCGCGATCCTGGTCAAGGCACGTGAAGAAGCCGCCCAGCGGTTGATGATGGCCTATGCCCTTGCCGGCCTCTTCTTCATGTTGCTGCCGGGAACATTTCTCGGAGTGTGGAACCTGATCTCAATCACCGGGCAGCACGGCCACGCCGTTTCCACCGCGTGGATCCAAGCGCACGGTCATGCGCAGATCTTCGGTTGGATCGGAACCTTTATTCTGGGCATCGGTTTTTACTCCATCCCCAAGATGACCGGGGGCAAGATTCAGCGCGCTGGCCTCGGATGGACGGCATGGGTTCTTTGGGTTGCGGGCGTGTCTTTGCGCTGGACAACAGGTGTTTACCAGTGGCACTGGCGCGCGGCGTTGCCTTTGTCAGCGCTGCTTGAGCTTTGCGCGTTTCTCATTTTTCTCAGTGCGGTGCGCCGCCACCGCCCTGCCGCCGCGAGTGATTCGGCTCGAAGCATGCCGCTCTGGGTGATCTCTGTTCTCGTGGGTACGCTCGGGTTTGGGCTTGGCTTGCTGATGAATCTTGTCGCCGCGTTCTACGTGAGCCTGAACGTTGCGTCTCCGGCGTTCCCCAACGTGTTCGAATCGCGCTTCCTGATCCTGATGCTCTACGCGTTCATCGTTCCGACGATTTGGGGCTTCAGCACGCGTTGGCTGCCGATATTCCTCGGCCTTGGACCCGTCAACGAGCGGTTGCTCCGTGTTGCTCTTCTCTTCAGCCTCGCCGGAGTGGGTGCGGCGCAGGTAGGGTTATTTCACCTGGCTCCGTGGCTGCTTGCCATCGCAGCCACAGCGTCGTTATGTGCGTTTCATTTGCTCAGACCAGCGGCGCGTCCGGCAAAGACCACAGGAGTTCATCCGTCGTTTGCCAGCTTTGTTCGAATCGCGTACCTCTGGCTCTTGCTTGCCGCCGGACTAGGCATTGCTGCCGCCTATCTTGACCATGCCAACGGCTGGGTTGGCGCTTCGCGCCACGCGCTCACCGTGGGCTTTATCTCCACGATGGTCTTTGCCGTCGGCCAGCGGATTTTGCCTGCGTTTGCCGGAATGCGGGTGCTCTACAGTCCGCGTCTCATGTTCGCCTGTCTGCTGCTCTTAAACGTCGGCTGCACGCTGCGCGTGACCAGCGAGATTCTTGCCTACGAAGCTTACTGGCCGTCTGCGTGGAGAGCTCTACCGTGGTCCGCAATCTGCGAGCTGACCGCGGTAACGCTTTTTGCCGCAAACCTTGTCCTGACGTTCAAGCAGCCGCCGGCGCATGAGATGAAGCCTGCTTCCGCTGCGTGATGTGGATAAGCCTCCCGGTCGCTGAAACGGTTTCAGAAAAACCTTGCAGGTGACGAATAGTGCTTGATGCAATCGGGAACCGCCAAACTATCCGACTGTGACCTGCCGCAACACGGGAACAGCAGCTAGTGAAGCTTGGTCCCGGCCATCCACTAGCACCCGCGCGCCGGGCCGATCAAAGCGATAGCTGGTTCGAGTAGCGGGCCCGATAATGACCAATCGCGTCCTGCCCACGTATTCAAAGAGAACTGCAGCGGTGCGCACACTGTTTGCCGTAGTCCCCTGTGCTGTCAGTTGGCTACGTGCTTTTCCGCAACAACTCATTGGTGACCTTCTTTCGCATCTTGCGCCGCCGGGCTCTCTTCGAGATATCGTGGCAGCGATGGCCTGTGCATACCCTCAAGCAATATGGCGGCTCCGGACAACGCCAGCCATAACAGAAGCTTTTCGCGCCAACTGCTCCCAGTCAACAGGGCAAATGGAAGGGCAACCCACAGGCTCAGACAGTAGAAGCAGTCGAGCAGCTCACCCCAAAAACCAGAACCAGCCAGCTCACGCAATCGCACGAGAATTTTTCCGGGGCCGTCCTCAGCATTCAGGAGATGAGTGATGCGCCAAACGCCGAGGACCCCCAGGATCAAGTAGTAGAAAGTATTCATGTAGATTCAGAATCGTGCTCACGCGCTGGCCCTTTCGAAACCAGCGCGGAGCAACGCTCTGCAAGTTAGTTTCCGTTAGATCAGGCAATAGCCGGTTGAAGCAGGGCGGCGGTTGTGCGCGCCCCACACGCTGTTAACGATGCTGCGATCCGCGACGTCCAACTCGACGACGTAGCCGCACGATTTCATTCCCGCTGTGTTGAGGCTCCATGAGTTGCCGGCGATCGGTGTCTGAACGGACCCGGACGACGGAGTCACGGGGCCGCTGAAAGGCAGAGTCCCGATGGTAAAGAACCCGAAGTTGACGTCGCGGGCAACAAAGGTCCCACCAAGCACCGTGCCCACTGGGAACTTGCCGCAATCTCCGCCCGCTGTGGTGATGTCCACAGAAGCGGAAGGCGCTGTGTTGTCGAGCTGCAGCAGGTGCAGATCGGGAATGGCGCCGAGCACAGGATTGTCAGACAAATCCGCGATTTCGAGTTTCACCTCCCACAGGTCGTCACCGGAGCTGTCCCAGTTACCAAGGAGGTTTTCGATATTGTTGATGTACTGTTGGTATTCGAAGTAGCCGTTGATGTCTGGATTGCTGGTATACGTGGTGCCATCCCAGCGCGTCAGCATGAGGGGTGTAATCACAGTTTGCCATGACCCGCCAACTGTGACGTCCCGGACCTGAATACGGTACTTGTAGCCTGGGAATTCCGGACCTTGTACTTCCACCCGTCCACCAAACGGGCAGGCCCTGCCCAAATCGTCGGCCAGCAGGTTGTTGCCGGCGAAGCGTGCAAACGGCGTGGTGAAGCCCGTTGTTGGATCGATCTGGCTGGTAGGAATGCCGCCCAGAATGCTGATCTTGGGATTCAGCGGATTCGTTGATACGCCCGGCTGAATTTGTACGTGGGTGTCAATCAGGTTTCCCCAGGTATTCAGTTGGTTGGGATCTGTGGTCGAGGGTGGCACGGCCCAGGAAAGCACTGCCCGTACCCTGCCGATCTTTGGCAGTTCGCAGCCGGCACGGTGCTGGCTGAGGTCCACCGGCAAAACGGCGGTGTAGCAAATGTCCTCAGGCAGCTTACGTTTGAGATCATGCACACGCACGGGAACAGTTCCCAGGTATGTGTACTTGCATTTGTTGTCCCAATCGGCCCAGAATGCGACATACTCAAAGCTTCCCGCAGTGCACAAGTCGCCTGAGTAGCCGAACTGCTGCTTGACGCGGAAGGTAGCGACCAGGCGCTCGAAGCCCACAGTGCCTTCAAGTCCGAGGCAATCGAGTTGTTCGAAGGAAATGTCTGCGCTCGTCTTTTCGAGTGCTCCCACAATTTCAGCCCAGTTCAACTTGAGCGCTGCAAACTCGGAGATCTTGTTGGACACCAGTTGGCTGCTGACCACTGGTGCCTTCATCACCTTATGCACTTCAGAGAACCCGAAGCGATGGCTGGGCACTATCTTGGCAGCAGGTCCTTCCTGGTAAAGCTTGGCAAGTTCGGGAAGAGCCAACGGGATTGGCTCAGGTCCGGGGATCGGCACTTTGGCCACGCCTTGGAATTTCGCAGCCAAAGGTGGCAACTTGACGCCACCCTCCAACAGGTCTTCTATGAAGTCTCCAATGGTAAACGGTCCGGGAGCTAGTTGTATGTGGCAATCAAGGTGGTTGCCCCAGATCGGGTTGAAATTTGGATTATTCGCCGGCGGGATCGTTTGCCACGACAGAACAGCGCGCACCACGGGCAGTACCGGATCGTCACAATCCTCAGAATTCGGCGGCGTATAGGAAATGGAAGCCGAGTAGCTGATGGGTTTTTCCGCGTGTTGAGCGCAGTCTTTTGCATCCGGGATGTCATGAACATTAATCGCCGCCAAGCCAGCATCGGTGAATCCACTGCCCGTGTCCACGAAGAAGCGGATGTATTCAAAAGATCCTGGCGTGCATGCATTACCCAAATAGCCACTGGGTTGCTTGACCTGGATAACCGCTTCCAGGATTCCTCGCTCTGGGTTGTAGCCAACACAAGTTAGCTCTTCAAAAGTTGTGTCATTCGAGAGTACCAAGACCGGCGGGAGGTTTAACTCCGGAAAGTTACCGAAGTAGTTCGGATTCTTGGCGATTAGGGTTGGGAATTGAAGGCGCTCGGTGTGGCCCTTTGGGAGCACGGCCGCTGGAATATCAGACTTAGCCATAAAACTTATCACTCCTTTGTGTGAGCACCGTGCGCACGGACCTGCTTAAGGGGGGGTGGAAACCTTGTGCGATTCTTTGAGTCGCGGGCGGCCAACGTGCAAGCCCCCGCACGCTCGTATGCTTATTTCGGTATGCCTATTAGTGTTCCGGATCTGTGAAGCGTTACATGCGGTTACGGAGAGACTTCGGAAAACACAATCGCGGACGATCTCCGGGGATGGCTAGGATACGGGGATGGTTCGAAGGGTTACGAAGGAGATTGATTGACAGCAATCCTATGGAACCTCATTTCCTGCATGCCAACGCAGTAGAGGTTGAGCTAGTGGCATGCCGATCCGACAGCAAAAGCACCTCGAGACTTTCCACGCGTGCGGAAAAATACGTCGCTGCGAGTTACTGGTTTATTATCGACGCGGAGCACGGGGTTCTTGGACAATGGCACGTGGGAGTTGAAAATGGGAGTTTCGGACAAGGTAATCGTGTACGAGAAGCCGACATGAGGCAAATGCCGGGAGGTCAAGCGGGTCTTGACCGAGAAGAAAGTGGATTTTGAGAGCATCGACTATACGGAGCAGGAGCTCTCGGCAAATCAGCTAAAGGACTTGTTATACCGCGCGGGACTGAAGCCACTGGATGCCATGCGGACCAATGAAGCAGCTTATCGCCAACATGTGGCCGGCAAGACGTTCAGCGATGACCAACTTATTCATTTGATGGTAGAACACCCAGAACTCATACAGCGGCCGATTGTCGTGCGTGGGAACAAGGCTGTGCTGGCGCGACCGGTGGACAGACTCGCTGCACTCGGCATCAAGTGAGTTGCCGGTACCAAAAAGCCTGCACTTATGCGATTTGAGAAGTCGTTTTCTTGTCTAGTGTTGCTATAGAATTTCAGGACGAAATCCAGTCTCAACATGGCTTGGTTGGAGGTTGCGATGAATCACCCCGCGTTCAGGACTTCCACGACATGGGCACGCACATTCAATGGAATTCGGCGAACCATGTTTACAGTAGTAACTCTTGGCACTCTGCTTTTTCTTTCATGTTGCGCGAGTAAACCCGCTTCCGGTCCACATGCAACCGTTCTCATGCGGGATGGCACGACGGTCACCGGCACTGTCACCGCGACTTCGCCGGCGGAGATCACTCTGGCCGGCGACGACAACACTACGCACACGGTCCCGATGACTCAGGTGAAATCCATTGAGTATGACGATGCAGCGGCAACACAAACTGCAGCCACGGCAACCGGGCGCACCCCAGCCCGGGTGGCGTCCGACTCTCTGCACGAACGTCACTACCACCCGACGCGGTCTGAAATTAAGACTAAGACCTACCAGCTGCCTGTCGGAACCAAAGTTTCAGTGCGCAGCGAAGACATGATCGACTCAGCCACTGCCGTCGAAGGGCAGACCTATGCTGCCGAAGTCACCGACGATGTGCTCGACGCCAACGGCGATGTGGTCATTCCTCATGGAGCGAACGCTCAGATTGTGATCCGGTCCGCTTCGAAAGGAGGACGCTTCCATGGCACCTCCGATCTTGTGCTCGACCTGCAATCGATTTCTGTAGAAGGTCAGCAATACAACATTAACTCCACCGACGTGAAAGAAAGCGGCAAGCCAGGGTTTGGGGCGAACAAGCGGACTGCCATCTTTACCGGCGGCGGAGCCGCCCTCGGCGCGGTTATCGGCGCTATCGCAGGAGGCGGAAAAGGCGCAGCGATCGGCGCCGGTGCAGGCGCAGGAGGCGGTGCATTGACTCAGATTTTGACCAAGGGCGGATCAATCCGAGTCCCGGCGGAGACGGTGTTGACTTTCCAACTCGACAAGTCTGTCCAAATCGTTGAGGCAACCGCGCCCCGAAGCCAAGGCTGACCCGCTTGGACGGGCGTGGGCGCGGGACCGCGGGCTTTTCTTTGCCTTGAAGGGGACAGACTAAGACGAAGCTCGGTTGCGTTTGACGGCTAAAGACTTGGCCATGAGGTCCTTCAATACCTGTTCATCGACGTCAGCGAGCTTCTTGATGTAGAGGCATCCTTTCCCTGTGGTGTGCTTGCCGAGCTTAGCCAGCAGCGCCTCGGAGCCACTCGACCCGATCAGGCTGTATAGAACTGTTGCCGACTTACGGGGTGAAAAAGAGATGATCGGCATATCACCCTCTCGTCCGCTGTCGTATTTGTAATGGTAAGAACCCACACCGATGATCGAGGGTCCCCACAGTTTGGCTTTTTCACCGGAAAGCCGCTCCATCCATTTGACAAGCGTATTCGCGTCTTTTTGCTGGGTTGCATCCGAAATGGCACCGATAAACGCGGATACACTCCCAGCTGTGGGTTTCGTTTTGTTCTCAGCCATGTCTGCTCCTCGCACTACGTTCTCAAGAGGCTAACACGCGGCAGCCAAGTGGGAGCGTCGGCATCCCAGCACCAGGGTTCCCGGCTTGTCCCGTAATGGCAAGCTTGATGTAGTCTTATACATCGCACTTAACAATTGGGAAACGGAAAAAACATGAACAGACGGTTACGAGGGCTTGTCGCAGTTCATTTTCTGCTGGTTTGCTTCGTATTTGGGTTGGCACAAACGAGCGGCGCTCAAACGACGCTTGTGAATGATCTTCGTGAACTCGTTCAAACCCCCGCTGTACCGGGCTATGAACAACAGCTTTCCGCCAAGATTGCCGGCGAGCTGAAGAGTTTTGCTCCGAAAATCGATGCGCAAAACAATGTAACTGTGACAATCGGCAAAGGCACGCCACACCGCCTGATCGTCGCGTCAATTGATGAACCTGGGTTTGTAGCCAGCGGGATTACAAGCGAAGGTTATTTGACGTTGCAGCGCCTGCCACAGGCCGGCAATCTGCCCCTGTTCAATGAGCTTTATTCGGCACAGCCGGTGCTGATCGGCACGGCGCAGAATACATGGATCCATGGAGCGGTTGCTGGGCTCTCAGTTCACCTGCAGCCGCAACGCCAACATCCTCCTGCTGCCTCCGATCTGGATAACATGTTTGTGGATGTCGGCGCAACGACTGCCACAGAAGCGCGGGCCGGTGGCGCAGACGTCCTCAGTCCTGTCGCACTCGAGCGCAAATTCTATGAGATGGGTTTTGGAAAATGGACTGCAGCCGCCATCGGCGACCGGTTCGGGGCTGCCGTACTGCTTGAGGTCCTGCGAAACGCGGACCCGGCAAACGTCAAAGGTACGCTGACCTTTGCATTCGTGACCCAGCAGTGGGTCGGTGCCCGTGGGTTGCAGCGACTCCTTTATCGCCTCACTCCCGATGAAGTGATCTATGTTGGCCGCCTGGTGCGTGCGCCAGTAACGCCTGGCCAGCGCGAGGCGGCACCTGTGTTTAAGGAATCGCCGGGCAGCGGCGTTTTAGTTGCATCCGAAAAGCCTGACGCTGAATTGGCGGGATTGCCCGCAGAGCTGAAGCAGCTGGCAGCCCAGAACAATATCCCTCTAAAAACCGATTATTCTGCGTCATTGTTTCCGCGCGGCGGCTACATGCTTCAGCCAAAGATGCCTGAACGCAGCGTCCATCTTGCCGTTGCGACTTCCTGGCCTTCAACGCCCGGCGAAATTGTTCAAGGCCACGACGTCATGGCTATGACCTCGTTATTGGAGACATACCTTTTTGGCAGAAGCAAGCCAATGGAACTGAGCGGTGCTGCTCCTCTTTCGGAGCCCACCGTCTCTGCCAAGCCTAAAGCAGCGCCTTCCACCGAAGAAATCATCAAGCAATTGATAGAAACTTATGCCGTCAGCAGTCACGAAGAGAATATGCGCAGAGCGGTCACGCAACTGTTGCCGCCCTGGGCCAAACCGGAAACCGACAACGGCGGCAACCTGGTGCTGCATTGGCCGTCCCCAAAGGGCGGCAGTGGCCCTCGCATTGTTGTAGTCGCACACATGGACGAGATTGGGTATGAAGTCCGTTCCGTTGCTGCCGATGGCCGGCTCGAACTGGAGAGCAAAGGCGGCGGCGTGCTTGCCTATTTCTTGGGACACGCTGGCTTGGTACACTCCGCAAACGGCATGCACCCTGGAGTCCTCGAGTTGCCGGATGGCTGGGAAAAGCTGGACTTCCAGTGGCCGCGTGGGCTACGACAGACGTTTCGAATGGATGTGGGAGCACAGACCCCGGAGCAGGTCAGCGATATGGGAATCAAGGCCGGCGACTTTGTCACGATTCCCAAGCAATATCACAAGCTGTTGCACAACTTCGCCAGCGCTCGCGCCTTTGATGACCGGGTCGGCTGTGCTTCACTGGTGGCCGCGACCTGGGCGCTGGGTCAAAATCCCAACCAGGCGGGAGGAACGACGAAGGATTCAGCGAGCCCAGGGGGCCGAGACATTACGTTCATCTGGTCCACGCGAGAAGAACTCGGATTGGAAGGTGCTGCCGACGCTGCTAAGAACATGGCTTCGGAAGTTCCAGACTATGTCTTTGCTATCGACACCTTTGTCAGTTCAGATTCTCCGCTGGAATCCAAACGCTTTGGGAACGCAATTCTGGGCCATGGGTTTGTGGTTCGTGCGGTCGACAATTCCAACATCGTGCCGCGTAATCTAACGCAAAAAGTCGTCTCCATCGCACGGTCCAGCAACGTACCCGTGCAATATGGAGTTACGGGCGGCGGAAACGACGGTGCAGCTTTCCTGCTGTACGGCTCAACAGATGTCGCCCTCGGTTGGCCGTTGCGTTATTCGCATTCCCCTGGTGAAGTCATTGACCTACGCGATCTTGACGCATTGGCCAGGATCGTAACCGCGATTGCTCGACGCTGGTAAGCAACGGGGCGCATGCGATGGATCGCTGAGGTCGACCGGCCAACCAATGCTCGAAATCTACGTGATACCGGCGGCTGGATATCGAACTAACTAGCGTGCCGGTTTCATTCCGCTCGCGCGGGGCAGAGCGAGCAATCCCACGCTGCCCGCCAATGCAAAGATTGCGCCGAAATAAAACACGGAGGCATGACTGACACGATCCCATAGGGCACCGGCCGTCACGCTTGCCACCAAGCTCAGCAATCCGATGGTTGTGCTGTACCAGCCGACCGCACTGGCGCGCAGGCGGTCGGGCGCGAAGTCCGTGGCAAATGCCTTGCCCACCGAACGAAAGATTCCCTGAAACAGTCCGTAACCGATAAACAAAGCCGCGACGACGACTACGCTTCTGGTGCGCGCAAAGCCAAGATAAGTTACAAAAAAGATTACGAACGACAGCAGAAGAATATTTCGTCTGCCCCATTTGTCGGAAAGAAACCCCGCCGGATACGAGATCAGCGCCGCCACCAGATTGAACCCCGCATAGATCAAAATGGTCGCCTCGAACGACGCGCCAATGCTCTTGGTCTGCAGGATCAGAAACGAGTTGCTCGAGTTCCCGATTCCAAACAATGCGATGACCAACAGGTATTTCCAATAGCCTTTCGGGAACTCGCGCAGACTGACATCGATCTTTGACTTTGCCGCCACCGTCGCCGCGCGTTCGCGTACGAGCAGGATCATGGAAAAGGCAAGCAGACCTGGAACGATCGCGAGATAGAAGATCCACCGAATAGCGAAGTGAAACGAAAAAAACAGGAGAACGGCCAGCAAAGGCCCGATGAAAGCACCTAGGTTATCGCCGATGCCCTCCAGGCCAAAGGCGCGCCCTCGATTTTCGTCGGATACCGACGATGCGATGAGTGCGTCGCGCGGGGCGGATCGGAAACCGCTACCCAGCCGGTCCAGAAACCGCCCTCCTAGTAAACCGGACCAAGCCTTCGCAAAACCCATCAGAGGTTTAGCGACGGCAGCCATCAGATAACCCGCAAGGGCAAGCGGCTTCCTTCTCTGCAGTTTATCGGAAAGCCAACCCGAGACGCCCTGCACGGTATTCTGTGTTGCCTCGGCAGTCCCCTCTACGAGGCCGACGACGCTGCCTCCGGCGTGCAGCGTCTGCGTAAGAAAAATCGGGAGGATCGGGTAGAGCATCTCTGAGGAGATGTCGGCGAACAAACTGGCGAAGGCCAGCAGAACGGTATCCCTGGAAATTCCCGCGAAATAGCGTGCCCGCTGTGCAGCCATAGATCAAGCGAATCGTTTTTGCATTTCTGAAACTCCCGCGGGTCCTCACACGTAGTCAAACAATGTCATGAACCCAAAATCCATGTGCAACTGCTGATGACAGTGGAACAACGTCAACCCCGGATTGTTCGCCACGAAGTCTACCGAAATTTCCTGATAGCCCCCGAGCATAACTACATCCTTCATGATGCCCGCCGTCGCAATCCCGCCGGACCTCGTCAGCTCAAAGCTGTGCCGGTGCAGATGAATAGGATGTATGTCGTCACTCTCATTGCGCATGTTGATGCGGTAACGCCTGCCTTGTTTCAGATGAAAAGAAGCAGGCGCCATCGTGTTCGACATCGGGTAAGCGACTCCGTTGATCGTCCAACGATTGAAACCTCCCACCGCGGCATTGTCTTTGGCGAACGTCATCTCGAAAGTCTCATCTGGCGCCGGTGCACTGGCGCCTGGCTTGGCGAAGCGCGTGTAGTTCCAACGATACTTTGGAGGAGGCGCCCATTGGGCTTTCCCGGTTTGTCCTGCGTATTCCAAGATGATCCCCATCCCGTGGCGGCGATCGTCATCATCGGTGTCTCCCAGGATCCAGACTCCGGGATGGTTCATCTCCACGATCGCCGAAACACGCTCGGCGGTGCCGATCCAGAGAATCGGGACCGACGAGGGATTCGGCACCGGATTCCCGTCCAGAGCGACGACCCGGAAGGAATGGCCAGGCAGCGCGAGGCTGCGAATCTCGGTGGCGCTGGCGTTCAACACATGAAGCAGGACGCGTTCACGCTGCTTCACGCGGACAGGCTCTCCGTGCCCCAACATGCGGCCATTGATGGTGAACGAACCGTATCCGACTTCGTAACCCTTTGGCATCCCTTTGGCCAGCGACGCTTTCATCGCGGCTTCACCCTTCTCTTCGAGCGCCTTTGCTTTCGTCGCCGGCGAGAGAACATCCTGGGGCATGTCGCCGCCGCGACTGAAAGTTGGCTCGAACTCTTTCAGAACCAGAAACGCCTCGCGGTCGTAGTTGCCCGGCTCACGCTTGGGCTCGATGTAGACGTGGCCGACCTGCCCTCCGTACTGGCCGGCGGCAAGGTCGGCTCCTGCCCGATTGTGGGTGTGGAAGAAGCGATAACCGGAAGGTTGCGGCACCAGCGAGATTCGCCGCTTGCCGCGCGCGGGCACGAAAGGCGTACCTTCCTCCGCGGCGCCATCAACGTCCACGGGGACGAATTGTCCGTGCCAATGCAGTTGTTCCGGCGTGTCAGTGTCGTTGTAGATATCCACCGTAACCTGCTGGCCTTCTTTGAAGCGAAGCAGCGGTCCTGGAAATTGCCCGTTGTATGTCGTCGTGGAGATGATCTTCTTCGGCGCGATCTCGACAGGGCTGGCGGCGATTCTGATGGTGTAGTCCGCCACGGATTCGCTGGATGGCTGCGCGTTTTCTTGCGCGGAGCTGTCTGATTGTGCGAGTCCTGCTGGCATCAGCGTGCCGCCGGCCATCAAGCTCGCTGTCTTCAAAAAGTCGCGTCGGGAAGTCATGGCTGTCGGTGCCCTCAACGGAAGATCTCAGGCAGCTATGGGGTTGGCTGTGAGGTACGCCTCGATCTCGAGAACCTCATTCGGATTCAGACGAAAATCAGCCGAGCGCACAGTCTGCCGAGCCTGCTCGGCAGAACGCATGCCCACAATCGCTCCAGTAACGACCGGATCCCGCAGAGTCCAGGCAATCGCCACTTCGCCCGGCGTGCGACCATGGCGCTCAGCGATGTCGCGTAGCACCTCCACCAGCCCGAGGTTGCGACTCAGGAGCGGCTCCTGGAAGTTGGGGGTTCGTGGACGGAAGTCGTCGCGAGGAAGTTGCTTGATGCGATCCCGTGTCATTTTTCCGGTGAGCAGTCCTGACTTCATCGGCGAGTACACGATGACGCCGATGTTCTGCTCACGGCAAAATGGCAGGACTTCCTTTTCAATCCCGCTGGTCACGATGTTGTAAGGTGGCTGCAACGAAGTGATCGGCGCAATCTTCTGCACACGCCGCATCTGCGCCACGTTGAAGTTCGACACGCCAATATGCCGAACCTTGCCTTCCTTTTGGAGTTGCGCCAGCGTCTGCCATCCTTCTTCGATATCCGGCTCTGGATCGGGCCAGTGGATCTGGTAAAGGTCGATCACATCCAGTTTCAGCCTCCGCAAGCTTCCCTCCAACTCTGCTCGGATGGAAGCGGGTTTCAAGCTTCGGCCGATTTGGCGCTGCTCATTCCACACCAGGCTGCACTTGGTAAAAACATAGGGCCGGCGTGCGCGCCCCGCCAGCGCTTTGCCGACGACCTCTTCCGAATGTCCCAGGCCGTACACCGCAGCCGTATCGATCCAATTGACTCCGGCATCGAGAGCCGCGTGAATTGCAGCGATGGATTGATCGTCCTCCTGGTGGCCCCAGGAAAAAGCCCAGTCGCCTCCTCCCATGGCCCAAGCGCCAATGCCGATGGGAGTGATTTCGAGATCGGAGTTACCGAGCCGTCTGGTCAGCATGGGGGTCTTCCCGGACCACTGCATTCTACAGTACCGGAATACGCGGCGACGTTTCGTGTAAGACTCCTCGGCAGAGGCGCGGGATCTGAAGAAGAGAGCTTATACTTATACCTTGTCGCTGCTTGAACCATTTCGCGCAAACTGCTGGTGGGAGCACAAGCTCTCGCCCATTTTGGCGACAATCTACGCGACTGCGGCCCTTTCAAGATTTCCCTTTTCGTCTCAGTGGCCGGTAGTGGGCCTTGCCCTGCTTGCACTTATCGTGTGCGCAAGTTATGTAAGCATCCTTAATGATTTGACTGACGCCGAAGACGATCGGGCGAGCGGAAAACCCAGCCGATGGCGCGGAGAGCCGCGGATCTATCCCGTGTTGCTCCTTGCCGCCTGTTTGGCTGCCGGTGGTGGTTTTCTGATTGTTTGGCGTAAGGACCCGTTGCTCTTCTATTCGTACGTCCTCTGTTGGATAGCCTTTACGCTCTACTCGGCGCCTCCTTTCCGTCTCAAGAGTCGCGGAATCTGGGGTGTATTGGCAGATGCATCGGGCGCCCATCTCTTTCCAACGCTGTTCGCCGTGGTTCTGGTGTATCACTGGAATCGAACCCAAGCGACCGCCGGGTGGACAGTTTTCGTCGCACTGTGGTCCCTTGCAGCAGGCGTAAGAGGCATACTGTGGCACCAAATCGAGGATGCCGCGAATGACAGAATGATCGGATTGCGCACTTTCGTTTTCCTCCATGGGACGAAGGCGGCTGAGCGGCTGGGACTGCTTACTTCGATCTTGGAGTTTGCAGCTTTTACGGCAATGCTTTGGCTCACGCGCAATTCCCTGGCCGCGCTCTTCCTCGTTTTATATGGACTCTTCGCTTTGATTCGCTGGCGCCTTCTCGGAATAGGCCTTACCGTCCTTAAGCCTGGCCCGGCATCTCGCATGGCTATGGTTGAGTACTACATCATTCTCTATCCGTTGGCATATCTTCTGACGGCGTCGTGGCAGCAACCTTCAGTGCTCCTGCTGCTGCTGTTTCACGGCATCCTGTTTTCACGCCAGAGTTTATATCTTGTTCATGATGTTGTGGCGATGCTGCGAATGGCTAAATCTGAGCACCGGTCCAAAAACTGCCCTGTTCCACCCATGAGGTTGAGCCCGATCAGCTCTGGAGACTTCGATAACGCGAAAGAGCTTCAAGGCAAAATCCGGTCGTGATTTCTTCTGAACCCCATGCCAATTTCTTCGATGGACCGCTATAGTAAAAGGGCAGTCTTTGCCATCCGCCACTCGAGCCCTGGGCGCGAAGAATTGCCTGAATCGCGTCGTCGAGGACACAGGAATGATCTTTCCAATCCTGCCAATCCATCAAGGTACATGCTGCTAGCGCTGTGTGCAAAATGTGGTTGCCGATCACTCCGTCCGGATGTAGATACGACTTGATTCTCTTGACGACAGTGTCTCTTACCGGTTCAAATGCGCGAATACCTGCGGCGAGGTTTCGTGAAAGAAAATAGTAAAAAGTGAAGCGGCTCCCATAGTACTTATCACATGTTTCTTCGGTTTGATCTTCAATGATCTGAATGAGGGTTCGAATGATCGGCCGCGTCTCCGGCCTCTCCCCCAGATAATGCAGAACGTTCGCGTTGACCACCGGGTCGAGATCATTGGGCTTGCATTCCGTAACGCTGAAGAACCAGTAAAGCTGACGCAGCTTCAGAACCTGGCGTAAGGCTACGCGCCAATAAGACGTGTCTGTTCTCCACGTCAGGCGGGGCAGAATCCATGTATAAAAAAGCCCGCGGGAGGCGCGGTTGGCAAGCATCACGCCCGTATTGTCCGGCAAAGAAATGCCATTCCGCTTGAACAGGAAGGAAATGCAGGCGGTGTCGTCAACATCAGGCGGAAGATAATCCGGGTTAGGGCTACAACTGTAACGCCATACGCCGCCGTCTTGCATTTCACCTAGAAGGAAACGAATTGCCTTGTGCACAATCTCCTGGACCTTTGCCGATTCTGTGAAATTGAGACAGTAAGAGATTTGGGCAGTCTGAAAAGTCGAATAATCCGGCTTGCAGTTCTCTTCAAGGAGCGGATGCGGCGAGCAAAATATCCGAAATGTCCCGGAAGGCAACTGCATCGCATGGAGAAAGTCAATGCCCCCTGCGATGGCCTGGTCTAAATCATTGCGACTGTTTGTGAGTGCAGGCATACAGGTCTCCCCGAGGGGCCAGTGAGTCCACGAGGTTCAGGAGCTTGGCAGCAAAAGAGGCAACCGGATTGAGAGGCACCATAGTTCGAATCGCCATCGCAGCAGCTTTACCGATGGTCTCCCATTGCTCTCGCACAGCCCAAGCTCGCTCCATGGCATTGTCGAGTTCGTCGACTTTTGCAGCGTTCGCTATGAATCCGGTGCGGCCTTCTTCCACGACTTCGGAACTTCCTCCCTCGTTTGTGACAATCCCAAACCGGCCGCACATCATCGCTTCGATAAGCGCCAGCGGCAGCCCTTCGGTCCGCGAGGGCAGAACCAGCGCGTGATGCGTTTTCCAGATGGATTCAACATCGCTCACGAATCCCGGAAACTCGACGTTTTTGAGGTTGAGACGGCCGGCCAGTTCGCGCAGAGCTTCGCGGTTGACGCCTGCGCCGAAGAACGAAACAGACAGATTGCGGTCTCTCCAGGGCTGTCGCGCCAACACCTGCAAGAGGATGTCCTGCCCCTTCTCACCCGTCTCCAGGCGCGCGACGCAAGCCAGCTTGATCGAATGGTCCTGGGTGCCAGGCCATGACAGCGCGGTTCCCGACACCAGAAAAGGATTGCGCACGATTTCCGCATTCACGAGCGTCTCACCGATCTGGCATTCCGTGAGCTGGAGATTGTGTCGGGAGACAAAGTAACAGCGTAAAGCGCTCTGACACGCGGACCGCATGACGATTCGGTCCTCATCCGACGGCCAAAGATAATCGACGGCTTTCTGTGAAATGACCACGTACGGGTGCCCGGTAACGCGACAAAGATCGCTGTGGCGGAGCCCGTCAAAATTCCCGCCTTGAGAAACCACCACTAAATCGGGATTGAGAATGCGAAGATGAGTTCGCACCAGAGGCCGAATCGCTCTCTGCGCAGGACCTCTTCCTGTCAACCGGACCAGCCATCCGGGCAGACGAATCCAGGGGGGCAAGCAAACCTGGTGCAGGTCGCGAATACGACAACCCAATGCGCGCAAGCGGCGAATCCGCGGGTGATTCGGGTCAACACAGGTTTTGAAAATGGTTACGGAATGCCCACTCTCGGCCAAAAGCGCTGCCGCTCCAGCCCACAGTTCTTCGCTTCCACCCCAAGGGTGTGAGCAGGAACTCAAAAAGACAAAACGCGACAACACCACTCCTTTGTGATTACCTTGGGAAAACTTGCGCTGGCCTTACAAATTAATCGTCTTTCCATTCTGGAACCAAAGCCATCGGACAAAAGCCTCGCGCGCTCGGACTGGGCGGCGGGGGACTCTCGATCTATTGATTCCAGATTAACAAGCCCGGGTACGCTTGAGGCAGCAAACCATCTCCCAACCACGATCGTGAATCATGAGGGTAAGGCCTCAACCAAAAGGACTGCGGAATCGCAGCCCGTCGTCTTTCGATAGCGATGCCAGGTTAGTTCGCCCACGATACAGCCAAAGGACATTGCACAGGAGATCGCTGCGTAGCGAGCCGCTCGTCCGAGCTGCGATCTGTCGCGTAGCAGGGCCTCGATGGTTCGGGCAATGATTTCCAGGGGGCTGCATAGCAGTCTCACAGCCTTGCGGGCGAGCTCTGACTTACCCATATCAGTGCCGATGGCCTTGCTGCCGAGCTCACGAATGAGATGCTTGGAAATCTGACAGGCCCGCCCAATCCGATAGAGATTCTTGAAGGTAGCAGCTTGCCGGTAAGCAACGGAAGCAGTACCGAGATACGCGATGGAATACCCCGCCATCACGCAATCCAGGACGAAGGCTCGGTCTTCAGCGAACGGCAAATCCCGGAACGGAAAGCGGAGAACTGCCTCGCGCCGAACAATAGCGGCTGAATTGGAAAAGCAGCATACCTCATATACATCCTCTCCGGACTTGCATCGCTGCAGCAGCCTTTCCTTATCCAGCGCGTAATTATTCTCCGCAAATATCTTGGACCGCGTTCTTTCTTGCTGGCAGACCCTCCCGTCATCGACCTGCCTGCAGTAGGCTGCTGCCACAGCGCACTCTTCGGCACACTTGACCATGCGGCTCAACCAATCATCGCCTTGCGGCCATGAGTGTGCCGAAAGCAGGACGATCAAGTCTCCTCGACAGAGCTTGACTCCAGCATTGATCGCTCTTCCATAACCAAAGAGTGATCGCGAGACCGTAAAGACTCTTGCCCCCATCGTCTTGGCGAGCTGAGCGGATTCGTCGGCCGATTCGTTGTCGATCACAACCACTTCGAAAGGGCGATCGAGCTTCTGAATACGCAAGCACTCAAAAAGCCGGCGAAGAGCGTGCTCTTCATTACGGACCCTGATCAACACTGACACCAGGGGGTGCGTGGGGTCGCCCAGATTCATGCAGGTATCAATGCGCCTCTCAATCTTTTTCGGGGTTGCCCCTTCAGCCAGGAAATCAGGTATGCTCAGCAAATCATAAGCGAGTTTCTCCTCGTGGTAAACCCTTCGAAGTATTGACTCGAAGTCACGAGTGTGTGCCTGCAACGAGCACTTCTCCCGGTCACCGCAACAGTGGGCTTATGGATCCAAGGTCAGGCCGGCATCTTGCGAAAAACTGCTGACATCGGCATAATTCCTCAACTCCTATCCGGACTTTCAGGGCATAATGACGACATCGATAGGGCCACGGCTCGTTCTCCGCGTATTCAGCACGGCTTGCAAGGACACATGGTGCTAGTCAACTTTGGAGAAGATCTCAGCCGTCGTAATTCGCGTTCGGTACAACTGAGGGAGCGAACGAACGATATGCCGTTTCCAAGCATCCTTGACTGGTTTGGAACCGGCGATCGGGGGGATCAAATCTTTTCGGGTTCGTAGGCATGTTTCGCGATATTTCAATTATTATCGTCAGTTACAACACTGTGGGTTTACTTCGCAATTGCCTGGTTTCCCTCCGGAACAGTGAAGCGGCAGGAAGCGAAATCATTGTCGTGGACAACGCCTCAGGGGACGGTAGCGCGGAAATGGTACAAGCTGAATTCCCCGCGGTCAGGTTGATCAAGAACGGGGAAAATTTGGGATTTGCCAGGGGAAGTAACCAGGGGATACGGGAGGCCCGCGGCAAATACATCCTGATGCTGAACAGCGATACAGTGACACATCAGGGAGCAGTCCGGGCCATGACGGAGTTCCTGGAATCCAACGCCGACGCCGGGGCGGTAACCTGCAAGCTCTTGAATGAAGATGGAAGCATCCAGGCCACTATCAGCGATCGTCCCGGTCCAGTGCTTCTTCTTTTCCGCCTATTGAGCATGTCCCAGCTCGTCACCCGTGATCGTCATCGACGGTTTTTGGGATCATTTGGCTTCGTTCTGGGCCGCACCATTCGAGGGTATCTCGCGCCTTACTGTGCAGGCATTGAGCCCTTCGAGGTCGAGAACGCCTCGGGAGCTTGCTTGATGGTTCGCCACGCTGTTTTGGACAGTCTTGGCTTGCTCGACGAGCGCTTCTTTATGTACTTCGAAGACATGGACCTGTGCCGTAGAATCCGTGGCGCAGGATGGAAGCTGTACTATCTTCCCCAAGTTGAGATCACCCACCTCGTGGGAAAAAGCTCAGGAAACAGGATGCGCCGCTACGGGATCCATTCTCACCGGGCGCTCTTCGCTTTCTATCAAAAACATTTTTCCCAGACCATTTGCTTCATTGTTCGCTGCATGGTTTTTACTACATCAACATTTCGCTGGATCTGGAATTGCGCCCTCGGCGCGTTGTTACGCGACTCTGGTTACCGTCGCAATGCGCAGGATCTCAAAGAGCTCATCCGCATCTGCTTTTGATTTGTTTGGGATGACACCGAGCCCTGCGCTCCCTTGCTCCATCACTTGTCGTTGCCGAAACGGGGCCAACCTACCCTCATTTTTCAAGACACTGCTGAACGCTTGTCACTCCCGCGTGCGTTAACAGGCTTGGCTCCGGGGAAAGAACTGCTACTGTGGAAATCCTTCGTTAGCGGGAGAGCGGTTTATGATATTCGGCTGCTACCCAGCACAGTTTCTTCTTAGGAGTTGCCGACATGCTGAAATGGCTTCCCATCCTGCTTTGTTTGTTCGCACTGCCGTCTGGATTTGCGCTCGCCCAAAACATCGCCGACGACACCGACAACGCTCCGCGGCCGGTAAAACTCGTGCCTCAGCCACCGACGGGCCCGGTGTACATCCGTTGCGGGGCATTATTTAGCGGTAAGACCGACCACGTCGAGCAGGATGTAGTCATCGTGGTCGAGCGCGACCGGATCAAGCAGGTGGCCAAGTTCTCACCGCCGGCAGGCGCACAGGTCATCGATCTCCCCAACCTGACGTGCCTGCCCGGGATGGTAGAGTCGCACACGCACGTTTTCCTTCAGGGCGACCGCAAGCCCGGACAATACGACGCGCAACTTCTGAAGCAGTCGGT
Organism: Candidatus Angelobacter sp.; assembly: GCA_035263765.1. Lineage (GTDB taxonomy): Bacteria > Acidobacteriota > Terriglobia > Terriglobales > Acidobacteriaceae > Angelobacter. The sequence goes on from DATFQZ010000132.1 coordinate 39,713, forward strand.
GGCCTATCGCACCATCGAGGCGACGACCGCCGCGCATGCAGCCCTGGATTGGGGCTTCACCACCATCCGCGATCTTGAAACCGAGGGCGCCGGCTACGCCGACGTCGACGTGCGCAATGCGATTAACCGCGGGCTGATCTGGGGACCGCGCATGCAGGTGGTGGGGCGTGCCATGGACGTAACAGGCGCTTATCCGCTGCAGCCAGCCTATGCCTGGGATGTCACGGTACCGATTGGCGTACAGACGGTGGATGGGGTCGAGGGTGCGCGCATGGCGGTGCGCGAACAACTCTCGCACGGCACCGATTGGGTCAAGATCTATGCCGACCGTGGTGGCCGGATTCATGACAACATCCTCGACACGATTCCGACCTTCACACTCGACGAGCTCCGCGCTATCGTCGACGAAACCCACCGTGAGCGCCACCGAGTAGCGGCACATGCCACCGGCGTGCTAGGCGTGCACAACGCCGTTGAAGCCGGCGTCGACACTGTCGAGCACGGCAACTACATCGCGCCCGAAGACATGAAGACGATGGTGGCCAAGGGGATCTGGTTCGTACCTACGCCGTACGTCGCGGAGTACGACGCCCAGTGGCGGGCCGAACGCGCGGGCGCTCAGCCGCGGGAATCGCCCGGCCTGAAGATCGAGGGGGACACCTTCCGCCGTGCGCTCGAGGCAGGCGTGAAGATCGCGTTTGGCACCGACGTGGGCGCGTTCGAGTGGGACATGAGCCCCGCCCGGCAGCTCGTCACCATGGTCAAGTGGGGCATGACGCCGGCGCAGGCCTTGCGTGCCGCTACGATCCGCGGCGCGGAGCTGATGCAGATGCAGAACGAGATCGGCACGGTCGAGGCAGGCAAGTATGCCGACATCATCGCGGTCCAGGGTAATCCGCTGGACGACATTTCCGTGATGCAGAAGGTCCCCTTCGTCATGAAGGGCGGTGTGGTGTTCAAGAAATAGGTGTCAGACTATGCAGGGGAAGCGAAGCCCACCATCCGCGGCATATTGACACGTTCGTCAGAGCTTAGGTTAATCTCCTTGGCATGATCTCAACTGGGGCATCACTCAGCCAACGACTCCTTCACGTCGGTTTCATTCTGATGGTCTTCGCAATCGCTGTGCCTGTTGTTGCTGGGCAGAAGATTGAATTGTCGGTGGACGTATCTAAGGCAGGCGCCAAGATCGACCGCAACATCTTCGGGCAGTTCGCGGAGCATCTGGGCCACGGCATTTACGAAGGGATTTGGGTCGGTCCGGACTCTACAATCCCCAATACCCGCGGCATCCGCAACGATGTAGTTGCCGCGCTTAAAGCACTGAAGGTGCCGAATGTGCGGTGGCCAGGCGGGTGCTTCGCCGACGAATACCACTGGCGCAAAGGCATCGGCCCTCAGCGAGCAGTAAGCCTCAATCCCAACTGGGGCGGCGTGATCGAATCGAACGTGTTTGGAACACACGAATTCATGGACTTCCTCGATCAAATCGGGAGCGATGCCTACATCTCAATCAATGTCGGTTCCGGTACTCCGCAGGAGGCAGCTGAATGGCTGGAATACATGACGGCGGCGCAGCCGACGACCCTGGCCAAGGAGCGCGCGGCGAACGGTCATCCTGCTCCTTACAAGGTGGGCTACCTCGGGATCGGTAACGAAAGCTGGGACTGCGGCGGCAACATGACGCCGGACTATTACTTGAGCCAGCTTAAGGTTTACAGCCGCTTCGTCAGGAACTTCAATCCCGCACAGCAGGATAAACAACGGATGCTGAAGATCGCCGTAGGGCCGGGCGGAGGAGGACCAGAGTGGACCGATTGGACTGAAACGGTCATGAAGGCCTGGCAGCATCACCATTGGAGCTGGGATATCGACGGGCTTTCGATGCACTTCTACACGGTGGTGCGCTGGCCGGCTTCGTTTGCATCCGCCGGGTTCGGAGAGACCGAGTACAGCCAGATCCTCAAGTCCACACTGGAGATGGAAGACCTCGTCCGCACACACTCGGCCATCATGGACAAGTATGACCCCCAGAAGAAGGTTGCTCTCGTGGTCGATGAATGGGGCGCCTGGTACGCACCCTTAGCCGGCAGCAATCCAGGTTTCCTGGTACAGCAGAACAGCCTGCGTGACGCCATCCTGGCTGCGCTGAATCTGAACATCTTCGCGCGCCACGCCGATCGCGTGCGCATGGCCAACATCGCGCAGATGATCAACGTGCTGCAGGCCATGATCATGACCGATAAGGACAAGATGGTTCTTACCCCGACCTATTACGTCTTCAAAATGTACGTGCCGTTTCAGGACTCGACTTTCGTGCCGGTCACATTCGAGCCCGGCACGTACACCCACGGCAACATCAGCCTCCCTCGCGTGGATGCCATCGCAGCCAGGGACTCGGCCGGCAGGTTATGGTTGGAAATCACGAACCTCGATCCTAATCAACCGGTTGAAATCGAGGCTAGCCTGAGCGGCTTTGTCGCCAGGTCGGCAGCCGGCGAAACGCTCACTGCGCCCAAGGTTGACAGCGTCAACACCTTTGAGGTTCCCAACGCAGTCATGCCCAAGTCCATTACCGCGAAGCTTCAAGGCGGTAAGCTGGCGCTGCGATTGGAGCCGAAATCGGTAACCGTGATCTCAGTCGAGCCATAAAACAACCGCAGATCTCATACAAAGCGATCCGCTAGGAGGATGGGCATCCATGTGAGTGCGTAACGCGCTACGCGCTGCGCGACGTGTTCCACATGACGCTGACGACCCACCAGCGCGAGTCGTCGTAAAACAGTTGCATGCTGTTGGCGCCGCGCTCGAAAGGCGGCCCGTCCGGATCGCGCAGCGATTCGTACGCGCTGAGTACGTGCGCGACGCGGCCCAGGGTCTCGGTCTGGCGGCTGGTTTCGCGCTCCCAGAAGTCCTCGACGGCAAAGATCGGCTCGACGCGCCGTATGTAATCCTCCAGGGTGAGTTGGCGAGCACGCGGCTTCTCACCGGGGACGGCAACCACCGGTATCAGACGCGCGCCGTCCATGAACAGCGTGCGGTAACGCTCCCAGTCACGACGCTGTCCGGCCGGTCCGGAAAGCACCTCATATAACGCACGGAGAATCCCGTCGAGCGTGGAAACGTCGGATTCAAGCGCTGGTTTCATGGGAGGCACTTGTAGTTAAGAGTGCCTGGAAGCTTTCCTCCCCGCATATACTATTCCACTCGCAAGTTTTGTAGGACAAACCGTTTATCGAAAAGCAATCTTAGCAGATCAGAGGAGAAACCATGGCAACAGAGGCGACGGCACCAGCAGTGGTCCAGCCGGAGACGCAGGCTACTCCATCCAGCGAGCCAGCACGATGGCATTGGACCCAGCGCATTAGCTTCAGGTTTTTCTTCGCGTATTTTATCGTGTTCTGGTTTCCTTCCCCGCTGGATGACATTCCCGGCACCGACAAGATCTTCGGCTGGTACAACAACATTTGGCAAGCGGCCGTGCTGTGGGTGGGCAAACATCTGCTGCATTTGAGTCAGCCGGTCAGCGTGGCCAGCACCGGGAGCGGCGACAAGGCTTATAACTATCTTCACATGCTTTGCTGTCTTATGTTGGGAGTGACAGCGGCCCTAGTATGGTCGTTGCTGGACCGGAAGCGCCTGGAGTACCAGACGCTTTATCAATGGCTGCGCCTGTATGTCCGCGTGCTCTTGGGGGTCACTTTTCTGAGCTACGGAGCTGCCAAGGTCATCAAAACTCAATTCCCGCCCATATTTCTCTCAACGTTGGTGGAACCATATGGCGAGGCGTCGCCGATGGGTTTGCTGTGGTCGTTCATGGAGTACTCGGGACCCTACACGGTATTTACCGGTATCGTGGAGATGCTGGCTGGAGCGCTACTCTTTGTTCCTCGCCTGAGCTTGCTGGGCAGTCTGTTGGGCGCCGCCGCTATGACCAATGTGTTCATGCTCAACATGAGCTATGACGTGCCGGTCAAGCTCTACTCATTTCTGTACCTGGTGATGACACTGTTCTTGGTAGCGCCCGACCTACAGCGTCTGGCCGGCTTCTTTGTGCTGAATCGAACGGTGGAAGCTGCCGTGGCTCCGCCCCTGTTTCGCCGCCCGTGGCTCAATCGCAGCCTGCTCGCACTGCAGTTAGTGCTATGCCTGGTGTTCGCCGCCACGAATCTTTTCGAGTCCTACGAGAATGCCAAGGAGTACGGTTTTTTGGCCCCTTCCCCGCCTCTTTATGGCATCTGGTCGGTGGAAGAGTTCACCGTTGACGGAGAACTACGACCGCCGTTGCTCACAGACGATCTTCGCTGGCAGCGCGTGATTTTCGACCGTTTTCCCGGAGTCGTGGCCATGCAAAAGATGAGCGGCGAGCGGCTGCGATACGTCCTTGATCTCGATCTTGCCAAAAAGAAATTTGCCTTAAGCAAACGCACAGATACCAACTGGAAATCCGCGTTCACAGTCGAACAGCCGCAGCCGGAGCTGGTCCTTTTGGATGGGAAGATGGATGGCCGCCAGATCCATGCCAAGCTGCGCCGGCAACCGGAAGCCAAGTTCCTGCTTTTGAACCGCAGCTTCCACTGGGTTAACGAGGTCCCGTTCAATCGGTGAGTGCAAGATCAGGCGGCTTGCCGACGGGTGGTAGGTTGAAGCTCACCATTCTCAATGGTATTGGTTAAGCTTGCGACCTAGTTTCTACTTGTCTAACGCTATGGTATTTAAACCGGATTTCCTGTAAGTACGAATGCCCACTACGGCCTCTTTCCAGAACCTATATCCAGCTGTTTACACCCTATGGCTTGCTCGTATATAGTCTCAGCCCTATCGTGCCTCATGTAAGGCCCGAGGCTTTCTAATACTTTGCATAATTCTGTCGGGGATATAGTTGCGAAGGCGTGACTATTGCGGAGGAGACTCATGCTAACGAAAATCGGGCAGATAAGAAAAGTTGCTGGCCTTGTTTTCTGCTTTTTTGCTGCAGTTTTCGTTGCAGGCTGTGGGGGCGGTGGGAGCACCAACCCGCCCCCGACACCCACACCCACACCGACCCCCACGCCGGCGCCGAGCATCGCGTCTGTAAGTCCTAACGTGGTCAACGCAGGAGGATCGGGCTTCACCTTGACGGTGAACGGAGCGAACTTCATCTCTTCTTCTGTAGTTCAATGGAACGGGAGTGCGCGCACTACGTCCGTCGTGTCTGCGACGCAGCTTCAAGGGTCAATCACGGCCGCTGATGTAGCGGCCGGCGCCAATAATACGGTTACCGTGGCGAATCCGGCCGGACAAGGTGGGGTTTCAGCAGGCTTTCCTCTCACGGTCAACAACCCGCTGCCAACCGTTTCAAGCTTAAGTCCATCAGCCCTGGCCGCAGGCGGGCCGGCTTTTACCCTGACGGTGACAGGAACAAACTTTGTTCCTACCTCGGTGGTCCAGTTTGCCGGCGCGGCGCGCCCCACGACCTTCGTCTCCTCCACCACGTTACAAGCGTCGATTCCTTCGGCAGACATCAGCAATGTCGGACTCTCTTCGGTCACTGTGTTCAATCCCACGCCAGCGGGCGGCACCTCGGGCAAGTTGACATTCACAGCTGCTTTCCCGCCGCCCAGGATCACGCTCCTGACTCCCGGTTCGGCAGTGCACGGCGGCGGTGATTTTACCGTCACGGTCACCGGCACAAACTTCGTGCCCTCCTCGGTAGTGAACTTCAACGGCAGTCCGAGGGCAACAACCTTCGTCTCCAGCACGCAACTGCAAACCACGATTACCGCCGCCGACATTAGCGCCGTAGGTGTATCCAATGTAACTGTCGTCAACGTGGTAACCCATGTAAGCACGGCCGCGAACGCGGGCATTGACCCGACGACTTCCAGTCCATTTACATTCTTCACGGGCAACACGGGAGGCCCAGCCTTTGCGCAGGTGATTGTCAACCAGCCTACGCAGGACATCGTCTACGATTCGTCGCAACAACTCATCTACGCTTCCGTTCCCAGCACCGCCAACACGAATCCCAATACCATTTCGATTCTTAGCCTGGCGACCGCCGCCATCACTTCATCCAAAGCTGCTGGCACGAATCCGGACGTTCTGGCGATCTCAGGCGACAACCAGTTTCTCTATGCGGGCATTGATGGAAGCGCGTCGGTCCAGCGGTTCACATTGCCGGGACTGGGTACGGATATCTCGTATCCGCTCGGATCCGATTTCTTCGGTCCATTCTTCGCCCTGGATTTGCAGGTCGCTCCGGGCGCACCACATACCACCGCCGTAAGCCGTGGCAGCAACGGAGTGAGCCCCAGGGCGCAGGGGGGCATCGTGATCTTCGATGATGCAACGCCCAGGCCAACGATCGCGAAGGGCTTTGATTCCGGCAACGGGCTGTATGATTCCATCCAGTGGGGTTCCGATGCGACTTCTATGGTGGCGGCCAATAGTGACGATACCGGCTTTGACTTCTACACACTCTCGGTAAATGCAAGCGGCATCTCCCAGACTAAGGACATCCCGAGCGCCTTCGGAAGCTTTAACAATCAGATCCATTTTGACCGGGGCAACAGCCTGGTTTACAGCGACGAGGGCCGCGCCCTTGATCCTGCCACCGGGGTATCCGCCGGGATCTTCGCCGCTTCAGGGCTGGTGGTTCCGGATTCCAGTCTGAACACAGCGTTCATTCTCAGCCAGAGCTTTGGAGGCAACAACGTCACGATCCAATCCTTCGACTTGACGCACTTCACTCCGGTGGGTTCCATCACAGTTACCAACATCACTGGCGGGGCGCGGCATCTGATTCGCTGGGGCCAGAATGGATTGGCCTTCAACACCACCAGCGGTCAGGTGGTCCTGGTAGGAGGAAGTTTTGTCAGCGGTGTTCCAACAACGTTCCCCGCACCCAACCCGCTGCCCAGTCCGCCCCCAACTCCGGCGCCCAACGCTCCGGTGATCTCCCTGTTGAACCCCAGTTCCGCGATTGCCGGGGGCTCGACGTTCACGCTGACAGTGACCGGAACCAAGTTTGATCCTGCGGCGGTGGTTCAATTCAACGGCGCTGCCCTCGCCACTACTTTCAACTCCAGCACGCAATTGCAGGCCACGGTTCCCGCGGGGAATATCGCGTCTTCGGGCACAGCCATCATTACAGTCGCTAACCCGATCTCCAACGGAGGTGTCTCAGCCGGGTCAACCTTCTTCATTGGCTCCAGTGGCGGGAGTAATTTTGCCGTGTCCGCCATCAATCAATCGGCCAACGATCTTGTTTTCGATCCTCTGCACCAGGTGATCCTGCTGTCGGTGCCCAGCACAGCAGCGGCTCACGGAAACACGATTTCTGCGCTGGATCCGGCATCGGAGACCATCATCTCCTCGCAGTTTGCCGGGAGCGAACCGGGTGTTCTTGCCTTGTCCGATGACAGCCAGTTCCTTTATGCCGGAATCAACGGTTCCGCCAAAGTACAACGCTTCACGCTGCCCAGTTTGAGCACGGATGTGAGCTATTCGCTCGGCAGCGGGGGCTTTGCCGTCGGATCCAATATCCCCGAAGACCTGCAGGTGGCTCCGGGATCTCCTCACGCCACTGCTGTGACCACCCAGGGCGGTATCATCACCGTCTTCGATGACGCCACTCCCAGAGCCGGAAAAGGAAGTGGCGGAACTTCCATTCAGTGGGGTAGCGATGCCACTACTCTGTTCAGCCCCGGCGGTTTTGGAGGGGACTTATTCACGTTTTCCGCCGCGGCCGGAGGCCTCACCCAGACCAACGATTTCCGGCTCGACATCGGCGGCAAGATTCACTTCGATCGCGGCGACCATATCCTGTGGGCTGAGAACGGCCACGTGGTTGATCCCGTTGCGGGATCTCCGGTAGCAATTCTGGGTGCATCCGGCCCCACCGTGCCGGATTCCACTTTGAACGTTGTGTTCGTGCTCAATCAGTCCTTCGGGGGCGTCACGTTGGACGCTTTCGATATGACCCACTTTACGCTGGTGGGTTCGATTACCATCCCTAACGTAAATGGAAATGCGCGGCGGCTGATTCGCTGGGGTCAGAATGGTTTGGCATTCAACACCGACAACGGCCAGGTGTTTCTGGTGGCAGGTAACTTTGTCAGTGCTGTGCCGGCGACGTTCCCAGTACCCAACCCCCTGCCCGCGCCCCCGCCCACTCCGGCGCCCAACGCTCCGGTGATCTCCCTGTTGAACCCCAGTTCCGCGATTGCCGGGGGCTCGACGTTCACGCTGACAGTGACCGGAACCAAGTTTGATCCTGCGGCGGTGGTTCAATTCAACGGCGCTG
>DATFQZ010000133.1:0-2592 GCA_035263765.1 Candidatus Angelobacter sp.
CAGGGTGATCACCAGACGCGTCCCGGTTGCGCCCAGAGGGTGCCCCAGCGCGATCGCGCCGCCATTGACGTTTACCTTTTCGCGATCCAGCCCAAGTTCCTTCTCGACGGCGAGATATTGTGCGGCAAAGGCTTCGTTCACTTCAATTAAATCGAGGTGATCGAGAGTGAGGCCGGCTTTCTGAAGAGCTATCTTGGTTGCCGGAACTGGGCCGCGGCCCATGATTTTCGGATCTACTCCTGCAATCCCCCACGCGACGAGGCGGCCCAAGGGCTTAAGATTGCGCTTAAGGGCGTTCTCCACAGACATCAGCACGACGGCCGCGCCGCCGTCGACGATGCCGCTGGCATTTCCCGCGGTGACGGTGCCGTTCTTGCCGAACGCGGGCTTCAGTTTAGCCAGACCTTCCATGGTTGTCTCCGGCCGGCGATGGTCATCTTCGGTGAACATCTCGCCGCTGGGCTTGCCAATTCTGTTCTTCAGCGGCACGGGAGTGAGTTCGTGCTGGAGACGGCCGGTTTTGTAGGCGTCGTCGGCGCAGCGCTGGGAGCGAAGAGCGAACTCATCCTGCATCTCGCGAGTGATGCCCTGCTGCTCTCCGTAAAGTTCCGCCGTGTTGGCCATGTACATGCCGCAGTATGTGTCCAGCAGGGCAACCATCAGCGAATCTTCCAGCTTGCCTTCGCCCAACGGTAAACCCCAGCGCACGCCGCGGATCACGTGAGGCGCTTGTGACATGGATTCCATGCCGCCAGCGAGGACCACGTTCGCCTCGCCCGACTGGATCATTTGAGCACCACTGACGATGGCCTGCATGCCGGAACCGCACAGGCGATTGACCGTCAAGGCCGGAGTCTCGATGGGCAGACCAGCCTTGAGAGCCACATGGCGGGCGCCATAGAGAGCATCTCCGGAAGTTTGCTGGGCGTTGCCGAAGACTGCGTGATCGAAATCTTTCGGTTCCAGCCCGGCACGCTCGATGGCAGCCTTGCTCGCCACCGCTCCGAGCTCCATGGCCGTAAAATCGCGCAATTTGCCGCAATAGCGCCCCATCGGCGTGCGCGCGCCGCTTACGATTGCAATGTCACCCGGTTTCAACATGAGCCTGGATTCAAGAAGAGATGCGGACGGAACAACTAACAAAGTAGTCTAGCAGTTTCCAGTTTTGGGTTTCCACTTGTCGGGGACAGGGCGCATACGGCGGTGCGTCCAGACTCCGACTGGCCTAACGAGCCGTGGGATGTGATTCTCGGGATCGGCATGGGTATTTGATTGTGCTTGCATTTTTCGTGCGCGGCACGCAGAAGGTGGCGGTTGTGCACGATTTTCCCGTTGCCGCCCGATCCAGGCGCTCTTCCGACTCGCGGTAACCAGCCCTGAAATTCCGCCCTCGCTTCTGCGGAACGCCATTCCAATAAGTTTCCGGCTTCCCCGTCCAGGACGGGGAACCTGCGGCACAAGTCCAGCTTCTCAGACTCCACAGCTTTCCGAGGATTTAGCTTGGCTTGATCATTTTCAGCCAATTGACATGTTCTTCCTGCCGGGCCATTGTTCCAGGGCATTGAAATCGCTACCCGCACCACATCTTGGTCGCGTTGGAGCGTCTTGGCGATTTCCCCGTGAACCGAAACCTGAAAGTCGCGATACTCTTGATCCACTGCGGACCGTTTGCCGGCTTTGCGCAAGCGCAGCGCTCGAAACCGCGATACCAGCTTTCACAAACGCTGGCCTTCCGGCAGAGCTGCAGGAAATCTTCCGCGTACCGCCCCTGAGTACTTCAATCGGAATAAAACAGGGCGACGTTACAGTAACAGACAGCGCCCCTGGCAATCCGCAGGTTTTCTCACTTCTCGGCACAGGTGATGGGAGTCGCTGTGTTCGAAATCGGAACGCATCGGTTCCTGGCTGTAAGCTGAATTGAGAGCATGCATGCCATCACACAACACCCTTCGCATGGCTCGGCCGCGCGCCCAGGCGCATCCGCGCGCGACAGCACCTAGCTCCCTGGACGCTAGTCTAGTGTCTCAGAAGTGTCTTTACCTATAGAGGCGTTTGGCTCATACTCTAGAGACCATGCCTCGCGCTGCTGCTCCCCCTCTGCCCTTGTCGGAGCGTGATCGGGAGGAGTTGCTTCAGGTCAGCAAATTGCGAAGCACTCCACAATCGGTCGCACTCCGGGTCCAAATCGTTCTGCGTGCCGCCCAAGGAGTAGCCAACAAAGTACTGGCGCGCCAACTGTCGACGACACTACCCACCGTTTTGCTCTGGCGGGGACGTTATCAAAAGCAAGGGCTGGCCGGCATTCTGGAAGATCGACCGCGCTCAGGTCGCCCAAAAGAGATTTCGGCGGAACGAGAAGCCGAGATTGTTGAGACCACCCTGCACCGCACGCCCAAAGACGCGACCCATTGGAGTGTCCGTTTGATGGCCCAAGCCCAGGGGATCAGTCCCGCCAGCGTGCAACGCATCTGGAAAAAACATCACCTCCAACCCCATCGGGTGGAAAAATTCAAATTCAGCACCGATCCGCAGTTCGTGGCCAAAGTCCGGGATATCGTCGGTCTCTACCTAAATCCGCCCGAGCATGCCATT
>DATFQZ010000134.1:0-9727 GCA_035263765.1 Candidatus Angelobacter sp.
ATTCTGGTCTGCATGAAGCAGGTCCCGCAGAAAGACGCGCCGCTCAAGCTCAACGAGAGCGGAACCTGGATCCGCGATGACGTCTCCTATGAGGTGAATGAACCGGATGCGTATGCTCTAGAAGAAGCTTTACGCCAGAAAGAAAAGCACGGCGGCGAAGTAGTGGTGATCACCGCCGGCCCGGCGCGCGCGCAGACCGTGCTTCGCGAAGGCCTGGCCAAAGGCGCCGACCGCGCCATCCATCTTGAAGACAACGCCTTTGCCGGGCTGGATGCTTTCAACATCGCCAAGGCCTTCGTCACCGCCATCAAGGATGAGAAGTTCGACCTGATCTTTACCGGCCTGCAGTCCGACGACTACGGCTACGCGCAGACCGGGGTGGTGATGGCCGAGCTGCTGGGCTGGCCGCATGCCACCATCATCATGGAGATCCAAAAAGCCGATGGCGGCATCAAGGTGAAGCGCGAACTGGAATCAGGTTTTTTCCAGCATGTGAGTATGCCGCTGCCGGCCGTGCTGACCATTCAGTCGGGTATCAACAAGCTGCGGTACGCGACGCTGCTGGGCATCAAGCAGGCCAAGAATAAGCCGCTGCGCAAGGTCACACTCGACGAAGTGAAGTCTGTACTCGGCGAGAACCTGCAGAAGATCGAAAAGCTCTACGTCCCGCAGAAGACCAAGAAGACGGAGATGCTGGAAGGCGCGCCGGGCGAAGTCGCCAAGAAATTGGTGGACCGCCTGCGCAACGAGGTTCGAGTGATTTGAAAAACCTTACCACAGATGACACTGATGACACTGATCAAATTAGGGGAATCGGGTTCTGATCGTCCTAGCCATGTCAGTTAAATCAGTGTGATCAGTGAGATCAGTGGTAGGGTTTTGGACGCTAATTTGGTGAAAGCGTCCAAGGAGTAAAAAGTATGGAGAGGATGGAATACGATCCGGAAGGCGGAAATTATCTTCCTGTAACGGAACATGAGACCGGCTCAACCTTGATCGTGGTGGGATTAATCATGTTGATCGCTGCGGCTGGATGGGGCTTATTCGTGCAGTGGGACATCCGGGCCGGAGGCATGCTGATGCGCACTCTGTTCGGCGTGGACGTGCTGCTGGCCTTGATCCTGATTACCGTGGGATACATCAAGAAGAAGCGGCAAAGAATCTGATGCGAGGAGCTCTTGGCTCCTGGCTATTGGCTGTTGGCTTTGTCTAAACAATGCAAGCAGTCTTGGCTAAAGAGCCAAGGACCAAAAGCCACAAAATTATGGCAGAGACAATTCTTGTAGTTGCTGAGCAGCGAGAAGGCAAGTTGAACCGCGTTTCCTGGGAGACTGTGGCGGCGGCGCAGGCCATCGCCGCGGAAACCGGCTGGACCATTGAGGCCGCGGTCTTCGGCAGCAGCATCGGCCCTATCGCCCAGGAAATCGCGGGCAAGAAGGTCGCGAAAGTTTACGCGATCGAGTCGCCCAAACTGGCCAAATACGAGCCCGACGGCGTAGTGGCCGCGCTCAAGGGTTTCATCCAACAGAAGCAGCCCAAGCTGGTGCTGATGCCGCACACCTACCAAGTGCGCGACTTCGCGCCGCAGCTCGCCACCGCGCTCGGCCGCACGTTAATCAGCGACGCCGTAGGCTTTCGCAAAGATGGGGGCAAGCTCCTGTTCACGCGGCAGATGTTCCAGGGCAAGTTTGCGGCCGACGTTTCGTTTGCCTGCGATCCCCCGCACTTTGTCACTTTCCAGTCAGGCGCGTTCCGCGGTGACAAAGCCGAAGCCGGGACGTCAGTGGCGCCGGTCGAAGCGGTTAACGCGCAGATTCCCGACGGCACTGCGCGCAACCAGCCCGAGGCCCCTTTCAAGGAAGCCAAGCAGGCTGTCGATCTCACGCAAGCCGAGATCATCGTCTCGGTTGGCAGGGGAATCAAAGAGCAGAAGAACATTGAGCTGGCGCAAGCGCTGGCCGCGGCGCTCGGCGGCGAGATTGCGGCTTCCCGTCCTATCTGCGACTCCGGCTGGCTGCCGATGGACCGCCAGATCGGCAGCTCGGGCCAGACAGTGGCCCCCAAGGTTTATCTGGCCGTCGGCATCAGCGGCGCTATCCAGCACATCGTGGGGATGAAAGGCGCGCGCACCATCATTGCTATTAATAAGGATGCTGAGGCGCCGATCTTTGAAATCGCCGACTACGGCGTGGTGGGCAATCTGTTTGATATCCTGCCCGTGCTGACCGAAGAAGTGAAAAAGGCAAAAGCCGGCGGGTAAACAAACCATACCACTGATGACACTGATAACACTGATTTGAAAATGCAGTAGGATTGCCTGGATCAGTTCAATCAGGGCTGAATGCTGATTGTTGAATGCTGAGTGCTAACGAATGATCCACTTCCGCAAACCGCTTGAGGGAATTAATCGTCCGCAGATGGAAGCGGACGTAACCATCGTTGGCGGCGGGCCCGCGGGCATGGCCTGCGCGCTGCGCCTGGCACAGCTCATTGATCAGCACAATCGGAGATTCCCGAACCGGCAGATCAGCAAGGAAAACATTTACGTGCTGGAGAAGGCGCGTGAGGTCGGCCAGCACAATCTTTCCGGCGCCGTGCTCGATCCCCGCTCCATGGACGAACTTCTTCCCGACTGGCGCGAGCAGGCGCCGCTCGATGCCAGGGTCGAAAACGAGAGCTTTTATTTCCTCACCAAGGATAAATACTACGAACTCCCGATGATGCCGCCGCCCATGATGGACCACGGCAACTACATCATCTCCATCAACCGCTTCGTGAAATGGATGGCCGAAAAGGTGGAGCAGGCCGGCATCACCGTGTTTACCGGCTTTGCCGGTTCGGACCTGGTCTTCGACTCGCAGCGCGTCGCCGGCGTGCGTACTGACGACAAGGGCATCGACAAAAACGGGCAAAAGAAATCAAACTTCGAGCCCGGCTATGAGCTGAAATCAAAGATCACGGTCCTCGCCGAAGGCACGCGCGGGTCGCTGACCAAGCAACTGGTCCAAAAGTTCGATCTATATAAGGATCGCAATCCGCAGTTGTATGGCGTTGGCGTGAAAGAGCTGTGGGAAGTCCCTTCGGGCCGGATCAAGAAAGGTGAGGTCGTCCTTACCCTGGGCTGGCCTCTGACGACCAAGGAATACGGTGGCTCATGGATGTACGGGGCGCAGGACAACCTGGTCTCACTCGGCTACGTAACCAGTCTGGACTACGCGGATCCGCGCATCGATCCGCAGCGCGTGCTCCAGGAGTGGAAGAAACATCCGCTGATCTCCCACCTGCTCGAGGGCGGGAAGATGATCCGTTACGGCGCCAAGTCCGTGCCCTACGGCGGTTGGTACTCCCTGCCGCCTCTGGCCGGCGACGGCTGGATGATCGTGGGCGACTCCGCCGGTTTTTTGAATTCGCAGCGGCTCAAAGGCATCCATCTGGCCATCAAGAGCGGCATGTTGGCGGCCGAGACAGCGTTTTCGGCTATGCTTAGCGGCGATTTCAGCGCCGAGAAACTGCAGCAGTATCCCACCAGCGTGGAAGCCAGCTGGATCCGGGACGAGCTTTACCGGGTCCGCAACTTCCACCAGGGATTCGAGCACGGGTTACTTCCTGGCATGTTGCATACGTTCGTGCAAGAGCTCACCGGCGGACGCGGTCTGCACAAGATTTATCCGGCGGTCGCCGGGCACACGCGGATGAAGCACCTCGACGAGCTTGCCGCCGATGGTGGCGACCGAGCCCAGTTGATTGGCTGGGCCAAAGGCGACGGCAAGCTGACCTTCGACAAGCTTACCGATCTCTACCATTCCGGTACCAAGCATGAAGAAGACCAGCCGGCGCACCTGGTGATCGCCGATACCAACATCTGCAACAGCAAATGCGTGAAGGAATATGGCAACCCCTGCCAGTTCTTCTGTCCGGCGAACGTCTATGAGATGGAAGAATCACCGAGTGCCCTGATCGGCAAACAGATCCATCTGAATCCTTCGAACTGCGTGCACTGCAAGACCTGCGACATCATGGATCCCTACGAGATCATCACCTGGGTCCCGCCCGAGGGCGGTGGCGGCCCGAACTACGATGGGATGTAGATGCGATCTTCCAAATCCAGAATGTATGCCTATCAGGATTTTCTAGTACCAATAGCCCGGCAAACTTATTGTTTTTTGTAGGCTATTAGGATCTTCGATTGCTCCCATTTGCGTATTGAATCTGCCATCGACTCATACCATTCTGTGCTCATTTTTTGTGGCTCGTAGCTTTGACTTCTGGTATTGTGTGTGACCTGTCTTGTCGGTCCTTGTGGGGCTAACAGCGATTTTTTTCTCATCCATAACCGTTTCTTATCCACAAGGAGTGTTCCATGATCGGGAATCGCAAGTCTCTCCACTTCGTGGCAGCGATGCTGTGTGCGGCCACTCTCCTGCTGGCTTCTTCTTCGCAGCTTTTTGCGCAAAGTGAACGCGCGAGAATCATCGGCACGGTGACCGATCCTCAGGGAGCGGTAGTGCCGGGCGCCAAAGTGACCGTAACCAACGTGGCCACTGGGATTGAAACCAAGAGCACCACGGATCAGGAAGGGCGCTACCAGGCGCCGGAGCTTCCTATCGGCAGCTATAAGGTGAAGGTCGAGCGTGACGGGTTCAAGACCACCGAGACATCGGCTTACACTTTGGAGATCAATCAGGTTCTGCGGCTCGACGTGAGGCTGCCGGTTGGCGGAAGAAATGAGATCGTGGAAGTTACCGGCGAAGCGGCGCTTGTGGACACCGTGAACCCAACTCTGGGTGGATCGGTGACCGGTGAAATGATTGCGGAAATGCCGCTCAACGGCCGCAACGTCCTCGACCTTGCCCTGCTGCAACCCGGTGTCATGCCGCACAACCCCGATGACACCAGCGCCGGCACCTTCAATATCGCCGGTGGGCGCTCGGATTCCGTCACCTTCCTTCTGGATGGCGGCGTGGACAACAACCTGTTGAGCAACGGCGTGGTGTTTACGCCGAACCCGGACGCGGTGCAGGAGTTTCGCATTCTCACGAACAATTACACGGCTGAATACGGGCGCAACGCCGGCGGAGTTGTCAGCCAGGTCACCAAATCGGGCACCAATCAGATCCATGGAGCGGCGTTCGAATACAATCGCAACGATACCTTTGCAGCCAACAGCTATTTCAATAAGAAAAATAACGTTCCCCAGGATGCCCTGTCCCGCAATCAGTATGGATTTGCGCTAGGCGGCCCGGCCATTAAAAACAAACTCTTTTGGTTCACCAGCTACGAAGGACAAAAATTCACGCAGGGGGAGACGAGGTCACTAAGCACTTTTACTCCCCAGATGCTGGCGGGTGATTTTTCCCACGCTGGGCCAGGGGGAGGGGTCGACCCGAATGTGTCGGCGTTTCTCTTGAGCAATCCACAGTACCAGCCAATCAATGCGCTGGCCGCGAAAGGCATCATTGATCCCTCAAAGATTGACCCCGTGGCTCAAAAGTACATTGCCGCGAACTTGATCCCAAAGAGCGGGAGTAATGTGACGTGCGATAGCGAAGGTGTGTGCGCCGGCACGTTTTTGGCTCAGGGCAACCGCACCGTTGACTTCAATGAATTCCTTGGCAAGCTGGACTTCAATCCTACGGAACGCGACCGGTTCAGCATCATGGCGGGCGGGCGCAGGCAACCGGAGATCCGCCCGTTTCAAAGCCTCAACCCGACAGCCGGCCTGGCGCCGGGTTTTCCGGGCGGATACCAGATTCACAGTTACTACTCAAACCTGACCTATATCCACACCTTCAGTCCAACGCTGCTCAACGAATTTCATGTCACGGCGCAGAGAAACGTCGGCAAGCAGGCTGTGCCGGCCGCGTCTGCGCCGACACCATCTCAGCTGGGCGTCGCCGTCACGCCGGATCAAGTCACCGGACCTACGAGGCTGGGATTTGAGAGCAATCTGCTGATCGGCTTCAGCCCGCAGGGCCCCACCGCCCTGGTGGACGACACGTTCGTGTACTCCGATACACTTTCCTGGAGCAAGGGCCGCCATAACTGGAAGTTCGGCGGAGGCTTCCTTCCCTACCAGGACAACACGGTCTTTGATTTCTTTGTGGACGGGCAATTCGATTTTGACAACTTCAACGGCACGTTCAATCAATACGCCAACATGTTGCTAGGCATGCCCGAAGATTACTTCCAGTTCGGCAGTGCCCCCTCCAATATCCGCCAAAAAGCTACATACCTTTTCGCGCAGGATGAGTGGCATCCGCTAACTAATCTGACCTTGACGCTCGGAGTGCGCTACGAGTACAGCACGCCCAAGCTGGACACTCAGGGGCGGTCGTTCAGCATTATTCCCGGCGCTCGGTCCTCGCGTTTTTCGAACGCTCCGACCTCCCTGGTCTTTCCTGGTGACTTCGGTGCTCCCCGAGGCGCGAACTTCCCCGACAAAAACGATTGGGCGCCCCGCGTTGGTTTTGCCTGGGACCCAAGGAAAGACGGCAAAACCAGCATCCGCGGCGGGATCGGCATGTTTTATGACGTGCTGAAGGGCGAAGACAACCTTCAGTTCAACGGCCAAGCGCCGTTCTTTGGATTCACCAACCCGGTGTTCAACGACTGCAGCGCCGGAGGGTGCACAGCGCCGACTGGTTTCATGAGTAACCCGTTTACCTCTACAGGCACTCCAAATCCCTTTCCTTCCAAGCCGCCGGCGCAGAACATCGATTTTGGCGCGGCAGGATTCTTGCCGTTCGGCGGCGGCGGAGTCTTCTTTGTGGATCCACACCTACGCACGCCTTACACGGTGCAGTACAACCTCACCATCCAGCGCGAACTGGTTAGAAGCCTGGCTCTGGAAGCCGGCTATGTGGGCAGCCAGTCGCGCAAGCTGACCACCCTGGTGGACAACAATGCCTTCGATCCGGCCACGCTGTCCACTACGCCGACGCGCTTCTTGAATGAGCTGCTGGGCGGCGCTTTCAGCTTTACCCCAACTTTCGAAAACGCGGTCAACGCCAGCTACAACGCGATGGAGTTGAAGCTCTCCAAGAGGAGCTCCGAAACACGCTTCCTGGGGCGGACCTTCTTCACCCTCGGCTACACCTGGGCTCACTCGATTGACAACTCCTCAGGCTTCCGCAACCGCAACAGCCAAATACCGTTCTTCCAACGGAACCTTTTCCGCGCGTCGTCTGATTTTGATATCCGGCAGAGGATAACCTTCAGCGGCGGGTGGGACCTGCCCTTCGATCATGCCTGGAGCAGCGGACCCAAGCGGCTAACGCAAGGCTGGACGTTGTATCCGATTATCAGTTGGTACACAGGGTTCCCGCTGGATGTGTCGGCACAACTGTCGAGCCGCGGGAGCCAGCCTGGGCCTTCCGGTGCGGGCGACGCCGGCATTGTGTACGCGCTGCTGAAAGGCCCTATCAAGTACTCCGACCCCAGCCATGCAACTCCGGGCTTGGGGAACGTTTACTTCAGCAACACGTTGTTCACGGACACCGGTCTGACGGGATGCAAATGCTACGGCTCGGGGAGAAACATCTTGCGCGGCCCCGGCCGGACCAATACTGACCTGACTTTCGCCAAAAAGACAGCCATCACCGAACACACGGCCCTGGAGCTCCGGGCTGACTTCTTTAACTTCTTCAATCACGCAGAATTCGACAACCCAGATACCAACATCGGCAGCACAACCTTCGGCCAAATCACGAGTACTGCTGAGCCTAGGGTCATCCAATTCGCTGCCCGGTTTACCTTCTGACCTGTCACTCATTACTGAGGGCTGGATCTCAGAGATCCAGCCCTTTCTTCTTTGTGCGTGGACACGCGCTCTCAGCTTGGTCGTCTCGTCTATAATGTCCTCGTAGGTTCCGACCACCTTCCGCCCTCAGGTATACCGGGCGATCGTGGCGGCTCCTTGCAGAGTATGCAAGGACGAGGGTCTGCGGCGGAAACGCACGGGCCTCCCGTTTGGAAAGGAACCGGAATGAGCGTTGCTCTCCTGCCTCCTTTCCTCCTTGCGTTTCGGTTCGGCAAAATTTGAGACGTGGCAGTGCCACGTCTCTACGTCAAAGGTATCGATGCGCCTTCGCGACAAACACGGGCGGTACATCACCGATCTGCGGGTCAGCATCACCGACCGCTGCAACTATCGCTGCGTGTATTGCCGCACCGGGAACAAGGGCGCCGAGTATTCCGAGCTTCCCTTTGCCGACTACCTGCGCATGGTGCGCCTGCTGGTAGGGCTGGGGATCGAGAAAGTCCGGCTGACCGGCGGCGAGCCATTGCTGCGCGGCGGGCTGGTGAATTTTGTCCGCGACGTGGCCGCGCTGCGCACACTCGACGGCCAGGTCCCAGACATCGCCATCACCACCAACGGACATCTTCTGGCCGAGATCGCCGAGCCCCTGAAGCAAGCCGGGCTGCGCCGTGCCACCATCAGCATGGACGCAGTAGACCCCCAAAAATTCGCGCGCATCACCCGCGTCCCCAACGGCTATGACAGCGTTTTGGCGGGCATCCGCGCCGCCAAGCGCGCGGGCCTCGAGCCGGTGAAAGTCAACTGTGTGCTCCTCCGCGGGTTCAATGAAGACCAGATCGTGGAGTTCGCCCGTTTCTCGCGTGAGGAAGGTGTGGTGGTTCGCTTCATCGAATTCATGCCGCTCGAGGAGGACCGCGTCTGGTCGCCGGACATCGTGGTCGCCATGGATGAAATCCTGGCTGCCCTCAACCAGTTCCGTCCGGTGCGCCAGCTCCCCAATGCACCCAGCGAAACCGCGCGCCGGTTCACCTTCGACGACGGCGTGGGCGAGATCGGCATCATCGCCCCGGTATCGCATCCTTTCTGCGGGCATTGTTCGCGCGTCCGCCTGACTTCGGACGGAAAGATCCGCACCTGCCTGTTCTCGCTCTTCGATCACGACCTGGCTGGACGCATGCACAATGGGGCCACGGATGAGGAATTAGCTGATTACGTTCGTACCGTGGTTGACCAGAAGGAAGCGCGTCATCATATCGGCGAAGCAGGCTTTATCAAGCCGTCGCGCAGCATGGTGCACATCGGCGGTTGATGCCTGTGGGTTCCGGCTATTCTCCGGCCCGAATCTCTTCCAGCAATATCGAAATCCCGCGCTGAAACCCGCGGAGACGCGATAATATTGCGGATTGAGCGCGAACGCGAGGCCCACACAAGACGACATGACGCTTGCTGTAGAAGTTGCCGGAAAAACCGATGTCGGCTGCGTGCGCGCGAATAACGAAGACAACTTCGGTTACGATTCGCGTTACGGCATCTTTGTCGTTTGTGACGGCATGGGCGGCCAGGCCGCCGGCGAAGTCGCCAGCAAAATG
This sequence comes from Candidatus Angelobacter sp., assembly GCA_035263765.1. Classification (GTDB taxonomy): domain Bacteria; phylum Acidobacteriota; class Terriglobia; order Terriglobales; family Acidobacteriaceae; genus Angelobacter. The sequence continues at coordinate 9,349 of DATFQZ010000134.1, forward strand.
GGCGTTGACATTCTTCTCGACTATTTCCGTAATGAGTCGCCTGCCACCGAGTCTGACATAGCCAATGGACAAGCCGGTTCCACCGGCGCCAGGAGACTGGCCAGCGCGATTCAGTTGGCCAACCGCACGATCTATCGCGCAGGGCAGGAGCAGAACGGGCGCAGCGGTATGGGATCGACCATTGTGGCGGCAGTGGTGCGGGGCAACTCGCTGGCTATCGGTCATGTGGGCGACAGCAGGATTTATCTCGTCCGCCAGGGCTCCATCCAGCAGCTTACGCAGGACCACTCGCTGGTGATGGAGCAGGTGCGCCGTGGCTATATCACGCTGGAGCAGGCGCAGAAGTCTGAGATGCAGAACATCATTCTTCGCGCTCTGG
>DATFQZ010000135.1:0-28877 GCA_035263765.1 Candidatus Angelobacter sp.
ATTGCGGTAAACCTTTTACAATCATTTGTTTATCTTCTGCAAACCAAGGATTGTGGAGTCTCTTTCGGATGCCTGAGACGTGGTCTTGTCTCATCCTGAGACAATTCTTTCACCCCATAGAGACGCGGCATTGGGTAGGGCAATCCTCGAAGGATCATCCGGGATGAACGATTATCGTCGTAGAGACGCGGCACGGCCGCGTCTCACACTTAACCTCAAGACGCTCTGTACGTCGGGACACGCCGTCTTAGCGTAGACATTGAGACGTGGCAGTGCCACGTCTCTACGTACAGGCTTTTCAAATGTCTACGTACAAGGCTTGTCAATTTATCCGAAGACCGCTCTGAGCCGACTGCGGGATCTCAATCTCACCCGTGCAGTTTCTCGCCCTCATCCACCAGGGCCAGCAGGCGTTTGGCGGTCGCGGCCAGGTTCACGGCCGCGTCGATGTTATTGGCTTCTTTGGCCCTGGTCACGTGGGTCCGCATTTCTTCAATTTGCCGCCGGGCGATCTCCAGGGCAAGGCCCAGGTCGGTGGCTTCTTTCTTTTTTGTCCTGTCAATACACACGTGCAAGATGGTTCGCGCGGCCACTGCTCTTTGCATCGTGCCGGCAATTTCACCCGCGCCCCGAAAAGCTTCTGCCTCCCAGGTCGCGATCATCAGCTTGCAACCGGCCAGGTGAATGGTGGAAACGCCGGGCGAATTCCGTGCCGGCATGGCCGCCAGTTGTTCCGCGATATCGGCCAGGCAACGTTGCAGAAAATCGTCCTCTTCGGTCCGCTCCTCGTGGCTGACAGCTTGTTGCGCGGCGGGAGCTGCCGGAGGTTTTGGCGGGGCCACCGCAGGTGGAGCAGCCGCACGCGCTGCTGGCGGCGTTGCCGGCGAAGCTTTGCTCACCGGCGAAGGAGCCGACCCCGCTTGTGACGGGACGGCTGCGGGTTCAGCCCGCCGCTGCGCTGGAGCTTCAGGCGCGGGCGCCGACGCTGGCTTTGCGGGCGGGGCAGATTTTGCTGCCGGTGCTTCTTTCGCGGAGCGCGCTGCGCTCAGCGCCTGGTTCAAGGCCTGGCGCATCTGAATCAATTGCTGGAACGACGAGCCGGAATACGGGGCGCGAAACGGCGTTTTCCACTGATGGATAAGATGGCGCACCTGCTCCAGCGACTCCGAATCGCTCAGGCCGGCGGCGCGGCAATCCACGCTGAAGACACCCAGACGCTCGAGTTCGTTTACGGCGGCGCGTACGGCGTGCAAGTCCAGGTGCATGGCGCGGAAAAACGCGCGTCGCGCCAGAAAATTGAAACGGGTGAAGGCCACCAGGAACGCCGGGTCGAACGAATGTTCTCCGGCGGCGGCTTTCACTTCACGGGCTTCGGTGAGCGCGCCGGATTCTTGCAGGGCTTCCAGACTGTCGCACTCGCTCATCTTGCGCAACTTCTCGTCGAGGGCCGTGGTCTTCTCGGGAAACTTCTCCGGCCGCTCGCCCAGCGCCGGCTCCAGCACCCCCGCTACGGCGTCCAGCGTTACGTTCTGGTCGGCGCCCGGTGGCGCGCAGTGCGCGAAGTATTGCACCAGAAGAAAATCAATTTTTTCTTTGTCGGAGTCTGTCTTCTGTTTCTTTTCCAGATGGCGGGCGATCAAGTAGCGCAGGTTCTCTTCGTTTTGCAGGTTGGTGCTTTGCAGAAGCTGGCGCAGCTGCCAGACTTGCACTTGAGCATCAATGCTCTCGAACCACTTGCACACGCTCTCCAGAACCGCGGGTTCCGGGCGGTCGACGTTCTGTTCGAGTTCGGGACAGGCAGGCGTGCCCAACTCGAACGTGTGATCCAATGCCGCGTACACGCTGTGCAGGCGCCGGGCCACGCGCCAGAATTCAGCCAGTCCCGTCAGATTCATCGCAGCTGTAGTCATGTTTTGAAGCCAACTATTTCGAACCGCTGCAGATTCAACTCCAATCAAACGCTGCTGTCCCAGAAGAGAATTTGGTAATTGAGTAATTTGGTAACTGAGTAATTGAAAGGCCAAACCGCCGAGGTTTGCAATTACCCAATTACCAAATTACCCAATCACGAAATCCCCTCAGGGCACACGACCCCTTGCGAATCACGGCCTAAGATCTAGTGCACGACTCCAGCCAAAACCGCTGTTCCCTAACTTGTTGATTCTTGACAGTGTTGCGTGGCCCTCGCAGCGGAGACCCTGCCCTCGCGTCTCAGGATGAAACCTTGTCTCAACCGCATGGGCCGCGGGTTCCAGATTGGGCCGGTTTTGGGCAGTAGATGAGCTTCACAAAGCCGCTTCCGCTCTCTTGGCCATGGCAATGTTGTAGCGTTTGAGCTTGCGATACAGGGTGGCGCGGCTGATGCCGAGCATCTTGCGCGCCAGCGCTTTATCGCCGTTGACCTGCTCAAACACCCGTTGAATGGTGGCTCGTTCCAGCTCTTCCAGATCGGTGTCGGGGATCGGGAAAGCCGCGTCGTAAAGCGCGGCGGCTTGTTCCGCCGGCGCCCCATCCGCCTGCTGGGAGCGTATCGCAGGCGGGAGGTCGGCGACGTCGATCGTCTGCTGGTTGCCCAGCGCCACCGCGCGCTCGATTGCGTTTTCCAGCTCGCGCACATTGCCAGGCCAGGCGTACTGCATCATGCAGCGGGACGCCGCGGCCGAGACGTTGATCATCTTCCCGGGGACAAACTTGTCGAGAAAGTAGTGGACCAATGCCGGGATATCCGACTTTCTCTCGCGCAGCGCGGGCAGGTGCACCATGACCACGTTCAGGCGGAAGTAGAGATCTTTGCGGAACTTGCCCTCTTTGTACGCGAGCTCCAGGTCGCGGTTGGTAGCGGCAATCACCCGTACATCGACTTTCACTCTCTGATTGCTGCCCACGGGGCGAACTTCTTTCTCCTGGAGTACCCGCAGCATCTTGGCCTGCATCTCCATGGACAATTCGCCGATCTCGTCCAGGAAGATCGTGCCGCCGTTCGCCGACTGGAACAAGCCCTCCTTGGATTTGAGCGCACCGGTGAAAGCGCCCTTCTCGTAGCCGAACAACTCGCTCTCGATCAGAGTCGGCACCAGCGAGCCGCAGTCGACAGCCACAAAAGGCCGTTTGGCGAATGAACCGCGATAATGAATGGCGCGCGCTACCAGCTCCTTCCCTGTCCCGCTTTCTCCCGAGATCAGAACTGGTGTGCGCGTGTCTTTGAGGCGCGCTACCATGCGCAGCACATCCTGGATTTTGGACGAGGATCCTACGATCCCGTTCAGCTCCATCTCCGCATTCACGCGCTCGCGGAGGAACTGGTTTTCTGTGACCAGCTTGACTTTATCTACCATGCGCTCGAGGAGCAGCTTGAGCTCTTCCACGCGGAACGGCTTGGTGATGTAGTCGCAGGCGCCGAGCCGCATGGCCTGGACCGCGGTTTCAATGGAACCGTGTCCGGTCATGATGGCGATTTCGCAGCGCGGCAGCAGTTGTTTCACCCGCGGCAGAAATTCCAAGCCGCTCATGTTGGGCATCATCAGGTCGGTCAGCACGATGTCCGGCGATTCCTCTTCCAGGCACTCGAGCGCTGCTTCCGCACTCTCCGCTTCCCAGCAGGCAAAACCCAGCGACGCCCCCACCGTTGTGCACAGCTTGCGGATGCTCTGGTGATCGTCAACGATCAGAAGCCGAACCTGGAAGTCTTCGGTCACGCTTTCACTTGGCCTTTCCAAAGATCTTTTCCACGGTGACCATCAACTCCGTCACGCGGAAAGGTTTCTCGATGTAAGGGACGCCGGTACGGACCAGCACTTTCATGGTGTCGTCATTCACCGTGTCTCCAGTGATGAACAGCATCCTGTCCTTGAGCTGGGGACGGTTTTTCACGATCCAGGCGTGGACGTCGGCGCCGCTGATGCCACCCGGCGTCCGCATGTCGGAGATGATGCCGCCGAACTGGCCGGCTTCGAGCAAGCGTATGCCTTCGGCTGCGGAATGCGCGGCGGCGCACGCGTAACCGTTGCGTTCCAGCGCCATGCGGAGGAAGTTCAGCACCGATCCTTCGTCTTCGATCAGCAACAGCGGCAGCGTTTTTTCACCGATTGCGGCGCGCGGGCTCATGACCTGGCCCCAGCCGCTGTCACCAGCTTGAGATCCGCCCGGGTGCGCACCGGCAAGCGCACGCTGAACGTGGCGCCCGGCGTTTCCTGGTTATTCGCGCAAAGAATCTCGCCTTCGTGCTCGCGGACAATTCCATAGCAAATGCTCAGGCCGAGGCCGGTGCCCTGCCCGACTTCCTTGGTCGTGAAGAACGGATCGAAGATGCGCTCCGGATGCTGGATGCCTTCTCCGTTGTCACGGAACAGGACCTCCAACCAGTCGCCATCCTGCAGAGTTTCGATCTCAATCACGCCGGGGCGTCCCGTCGCGCGCACCGCGTCGTAAGCATTGTTCAGGATGTTGAGAAACACCTGCTGCAATTGATGCGAATCGCCGATCAGCTCCGGCAGGCGTTCGTCAAACCGCTCCACGATTTCCACGCCATGGTTGGAAAAGTCGTAGGCGCGCAAGGCGATGGTCTTCCGCAAGATGTCGTTGATCTGCAGCGCCTTTCGTTGCGGCGGCCGCTGCCGCGCGAAGCTGAGCAGGTTCTGAACGATCTCTTTGGTGCGTTGCGCCTCTTCCAGAATCACCTGCAGGTCTTTGCGGGCGCTGCCGGGAACTTCCGGATTCTCCATCAGCAGGTCGGAGAAACCCATAATGGCGGTGAGCGGGTTGTTGACTTCGTGGGCCACGCCGGAGACGAGCTGTCCTACGGCCGCCATCTTTTCCGTGTGCACCAGCTTGGCCTGGATCATGGCGGCATCGGTGATGTCGGTCATCAACACCACCACGCTCGAGACCTCGCCGCCTTCGTCGCGCATGGGGCTCAGGTTCATGGAGAACTTGCCCTGCGACCCGTTGCCGCGCACGATCATAAGTTCCAGGTTGTCGGTCTGCAGGCCGTGCAGGCTCGCGTCGAAAGCCTCCGCAAAAGCCTTCTTCGATGACGAAGAGATAATCCGGTCCAGGCGGTGTCCTACCAGCTCATTCTGCTCGAAAGCGCCGGCCTCATAGGCGCGGCGGTTGGCGTAGCTGACCAGGCCCGCGGTGTCGGCCACCATGATCATGGTCTGGGTGTTGTTGAGGATTTTGCTGGTGAAATCGCGCTCGCGCTGCAGTTGCGCCTGGAAATTCTTGACGTCAGTGATGTCCAGAAATACGCCGCGGTATTGCAGGGTCTTCCCCTGCCCGTCGCGGACCACAAAAGCGTTCTCCAGCGCGTGGATCATGGTGCTGTCGCGGCGGCAGAGGACGACTTCAAAATTGCGTACCGCGCCGTCTTCATTCAGTTGCCGCAGGATTTCATCGCGCTGCTCGGCGGAGACGTAAACCTGGTTGCGCAGATCGAGCTTGAGGACTTCTTCCCGCGTCTGGTAGCCGAGCATGCGCACCAAAGCGTCATTCACTTCGATGAAGTGTCCTTCCGGCGACGCGAAGAAGACGCCTTCCTGCACATTGTCGAACAGCTCGCGATAACGGCGCTCGGCTTCGCGGCGGTCGGTGATGTCCTTGAGTACGTGCACGGTCTGCAGGCCTTCATCGAGGGCTCCGTGGATGCGCGAGCTCGAAACCAGATAGCTGCGCTCCAGCACGGGATGGAGAAATTCGTCAGAATCGCTCTCTTCGCGACAGAAGGGACAAGGATGCGGCGAATCGGTGGCGATGGAGATCAACGCGCGCATGCTCAAGCCGATCAGCTCGGCGGGGCGTACGCCGATGAATTCCGCCAGCGAGCGGTTTACACGCAGCACCTGGTAGTGCTCATCGTGGACCACAATGAAATCGGAGATGGAGTCGAAGATTTCCGCCCACTGGCGGCTGGACTGGGTGATGCGCGTGAACAGCCGCGAATTCTCGAGCGCCACCGAAGCATGCACAATCAGCGCTTGCAGCAGGTTGAGATCGTCAGCCTGCATGTCGCGGTCGAGATCGGCCAGCACCAGAATGCCGAGGAGGTCGCCTTCCGTTCCTTCCAGGCGTACCAGAGTGAGGTTGCGCCAGCCAAACGCGTCCGTCACTTCCCGGCCCAGAGCGTTGACGCCGTTGCCGGTGACCTTCATCTCCGGGTGCCGCTCCGCGAATTCGGAGAGAGCAGCGTTGAGCTTGCGCATCGTTTCGCGTTCCGGCTTCAAACCAAAGAAGCCCACGCTCTCGACCAGATTGCCCTGCGCCAGTCCCAGGATCGCGTTTCCCGCGCCGATCATGCCGGCCACGCGCTCCGTAAAGTTCTTGACGAAGTCGGGGAGACGCAGCGCGGATCCCAACTCCAGCGACATCTCCATCAGGTCTTCAGCCCGCTTCTTATGCTGGCCAGAAAGTTGAAGATTGCGGGCCGTTTCCAGCGCTACGGCCAGTTCCGATCCCAGGCTCCGCGCGTGGCGAATATCCTCCTCGCCCATCCGGCTGCCGTCTTTTTTGTCGGTCAAGCCAAGCACGCCCAGAGGGCGGCCATCGCTGGCCAGGAGGGGCACCCCGAGATACTGCTTGACCCTGGCATCCCAGCGTAGCAATTGGCTTTTCTCCGCTGGGGGCATCAAAGCAACGTTTTCCGCCAGACACGCTTCCCGGCCTTCGCAAACCCGGTGGCCCACGGCGGAAAAATCCAGATCCATAGGCCGCGGTTTGCCCTGCTCAGCCACCCACTGCAGCCGGCACTCGCCGTTTTCAATCACCGCGATGAAAGCGCGCTCAAAACCAAGAAACTCCGCGGCCCGAACCACAAAGCGCGGCAAGAAAGCGTCCTCTCGCGAAGTACCGCCAAGGTCGCTGGAGATTTCCAGAAGCTGGTCCATGTTCTTCTGCTGGGACGAGGCCAGTCCGCTGAGCTCCGCGTTGTCGAGCGCCAGGCGCGCGACGTCGGCCAGCATGCGAAAGGCGGCAACATCGCCTGGGGAGAAAGCCGCTTCGCGCACCACCAGGAGCGCGGCTGTCGAGCGCGAGGTCACAAGCGGCTCCGCCAAACCGCAGTAATCTCCCTTGCCCTTGCTGTCGAGATAAGAGAAGTGGAAGTTCAAGCCTTTTTTTTGCGCAATGGCTTGGGCGGCAAACGAGGTCGCATGAGCCATCAATCCGGCGTGGCTGCTTTCCTTCGTCTCTGACGACACTGCCCCCGGCTTGGGGCCATCCTCCCCTCCACTCAACAACACCGTAGCCAGCGACGCCTGGAAGATTTGTCGCGCGGAGGCGGCCAGAATCTCGCGCAAGACGCCCGGTTGGGTGGCCCGAGTGAGCTCCGAGCATGCCGCCAGCACTTTTTCTATGGCTGGACGCGAAAGGGTACGGGACCGTGGACGGGTCTGGGCGGATTTGGACGCTGGCTTCACTAGAAGTGGCAAATCTTCCTGAAGACGGCCTGAAGGTACTCTGGAATCTCATTTTGAGTCAATAAGCAAACTAAGTCGCGAACCAGAGAGCGAACCCCCAGCAGGGTCTCAGGATGAGACCGAGTCGGCGTACCAAGATCGTGAATGCTGAGACTGCTTCCGCAAAAATGCTGCCAGAAAGGCTTGGAAAGGAGCTTTGATTCTGGTGGTAACTACTTATCTTTTAACGACTTGCATTCAATTGACATTCCCAAAGTACCCAACCCAAAGGAGATGGCCCTGACCTTGCATTCTCCTTGGACGGACCATTCTCTCTTCTCCCGAGAGTATTGAAGGTTATGACGTTCGGACGTGCCCTTTCGGGACTGGTTCCAAAGGTGGGTTAGAACGCGATTTGCCGCTCGATTGGGCGGCCGCGTGGAGGTTCGAACATGCGTATTGGCGACATAGGCGGCGGCAAGACCATTGCCGGGAAACTCTATTGGGGCTTTGGTGGAATTCTGACCGTCGTGCTGATGCTGTCGATCTTCGTGGGCATTGCCATTGGCCACGAACAGAGCACCAAGGAAAGCTACAAGCGGGTCATTGAAATGAGCCGGCAAGTGTCTGACGTCTATCAGACGATCATGCTCAACCGCATGCACCTGCGCAACTTCCTGCTCAACGGCGACAATCGCGAGTCTGCCATGTTGACCAGCGGCATGGCCGACATGAACAAGCTGATCGACAAAACGGAAAGCACCACCAACACCTTGTCCGAAAGCCGCGACCGGGCCAAGAATCTGTTGGAGGTAATACGCGCGAACGAGAGGGATTGGGCCGACAACTTTGCCGCCCCGCTCGCAGACAAGCGCCGCCAGGTGGATTCCGGCAGCGCCACCGTCTCCGAGTTGCAGATTGCGTACCTTCAGGCCAACCCCGGGCAGGAGCAGACCAAAGAAGACGAACCGCTCAACGACTTAAGAAAGTTGATGGATGAATCCCTGGCCAAGGCCGACAGTTCAGACAAGTTCGCGAGCTATTTGATTCTCGGAGTGATCGTAATCGGCACGCTGTTCATGGTCGCGCTGGGCGCGATCATTTCCTTGCGGGTCGGAAGGTCCATCACCGCGCCGCTGCAACAGCTCATCGGCGTGGCTGCACAGATTGCTGACGCCGGCGATCTCGAACAGCAAGTGGAAATCAAGGGCGAAGATGAAGTGGCCAAGCTGGCGCTCACCTTCAACAACATGGTGTTGTACCTGCGCGAGATGGCCGGGCTTTCCGAAGCCATCGCCAACGGTGACTTGTCCGTGGAAATCAATCCGCGCTCGGATCGCGACACACTGGGCCATGCCTTCCGCGAGATGACGGGGGGCTTGAGTAACCTGGTGAGGAACGTTCGCGACAGCGCGTCCCAGGTGGCCAGCGGGTCCAACCAGGTGGCAAGCGCATCCGACGAGTCCGCCAAGATCAGCGTACAGGCGGCTTCCGCCATCGACGAAGTCACCAGCACCATGCACGAGATGAGCATCAACGTGCAGAACATGGTGAAGAGCACGCAGATGCAGGCTTCCAACGTCAGCGAAACTTCGGCCTCCATCGACGAGATGGTGGCCTCCATCCAGCGCGTGGCGGACACCGCCAAGGTGCTGCTGGATATCTCGCAGCGTTCACGCGATGAAGTGCACAGCGGCATCACCACCATGGAAAAGGCCACGGACGGCTTGAGCCGCATCAATACCGCGATCAGCTCCTCAGCGGAGATTATCTCCGCCCTGGGCCAGCGCGCGGACGATATCGGCAAGATCATCGAAGTCATCGACGATCTCGCGGAACAGACCAACCTGCTGGCGTTGAACGCCGCCATTGAAGCGGCGCGCGCCGGCGAACACGGCCTGGGCTTTGCCGTGGTCGCGGACGAAGTTAGAAAGCTAGCGGAAAAATCCGCGCAATCCACGCGAGAGATTTCCGACCTGATTCAAAGCATCCAGAAGGAAGCCCGCAAGGCCGTGGACAACATGGAAAAGTCTACCGGCATTGTGAACGAAGGCATCAACCTGGGCAGCGACCTGAACGGAGCTCTCAAGAAGATTTCGAGCGTCGTGGCGGAGGTGTACAAGTTCGCGCAGGAGATCGGCGCGGCGACCAACGAGCAGTCACACGGCTCGTCGCAAATCGCCAAGGCCACTACGCGGCTGAACGAGATCACGCACGAGATCAATTCATCGGTGGAAGAGCAGGCGTCGGGAGCGCAGGCTGTGGTCCGGTCGATGGAAAAGATGCGCGAGCTGGTACAGCGTTCCTCTTCCGGATCGACGGAACTGGCGGCGTCGGCGGAGCAGATGTCCAAGATGTCGCGCACCATGCTCGAGTCGATGGACCGGTTCATGCTGGAAGGCGGCGAGAACGGCAACGGCCCGGGCGACGGCCACGGCAGCAGAGTCCGTCGCGAAGAACAGCGCGGCCGCGCTGCGTCTCACTACGCGATGGCCGGCTCGCATCGCAACTAGCTCGGGGAGGGACCGCATGGCGAAAGAACTGCACATTGTCGGCTTCCGCATCGGGCGAGAGACGTTCGGCGTCCCGATCGCCCTGGTGCACGAGATCGTGCGCGTGCCGGAGATCACTTCCGTGCCGGATTCGCCCGGATACGTGGAAGGCGTGATCAACCTGCGCGGCAAGATCGTCTCTGTGGTGGATCTGCGCAAACGTTTTGGCGAAAAAGAGATCAGGGCAAACAAGAAGAACCGCATTCTGGTGGCTGAAGTGGAAGGCAAGCTGGTGGGCCTGATCGTGGACGCGGCCTCTGAAGTCATCAAGATTCCGGATCAGGAGGTGGACTTGCCGCCCAGCGTCTTTGACGAGGGCGATTTGAACTACGTGACCGGCGTAGGCAAGCTGAACGGCCGGCTCATCATTTTGATCGACTTGAACAAGATCCTGCAGAAAGGCGAATTGCGCCGGCTGGGCGAGATCGCTACCCAGACCGCGGCGGCCTCTGCATAACCGAAGCAGCAAGCAGCGAACATCAGTGGGGAGCGATGTCCACACCGAGCACTCAAATCCAGATCTCTGAAGCCGAATACAAGCTTCTGCAGACCCTCGTCTACCAGGAATGCGGCATGTATTTCGATGAACGCCGCGCCCATTTTCTGCAGGATCGCTTGCAACGCCGCCTGAAAATCTGCGGGCTGGATACTTTTTATTCGTACTACCGCCTGCTCACCAGTTTTCAAGGCAAGCGCGAACTCGCGGCTCTGGTGGAGAACCTGACCGTCAACGAGACCAGTTTCTTCCGCAACAAACCGCAGCTGGAGCTGTTCCAGAAGAACGTTCTCGAAGAGCTGCTGCACCGCAAACAGGAACGCCGGGATTGGACACTCCGCCTGTGGAGCGCCGGCTGCTCGACCGGACAGGAACCCTACAGCCTGGCCATGATGGTGTGCGACGCGCTGGCCTACTACTACCTGCGCAACCCTCTGCCGTTTGAGATGCCCAGCCCCAAGCCGCTCATCCCGCCACCGTGGAAAGTGGAGATTCTGGCTTCCGACATCAACTACTCCGTGCTGCGCACAGCGCAGGAAGCCATCTATCCGGAAAGCCAGATGGACGCGGTGGACTACGCTTACCGCCTGCGCTACTTCGACAAGATCGGGTCCGGATACGCCGTGAAGAAGCCGCTGAAGGAGCTGGTCCATTTTGACTTCCATAATCTCAAGACCGAATTTCTCCCGCAGCGCAATGATTTCATCTTCTGCCGCAACGTCATGATTTATTTCGACGAGGCCGAGCAAAAGCGGCTCGTCGAAAAGTTCTACCGCTGCTTGAATCCCGAAGGGTATCTCTTCATCGGGCACGCAGAGAGCCTGTTTGGCCTTTCCGATCGCTTCAAGATGATCCACGACAACAACGGAACCGCGTACCAGCGGATGGAGGTGGCCGTTTGAGCTTCTTCCCTGACGACCGCGCTTCCGAACTCCGCGAGCTCTTTTTTGAAGGCGCCGTGGAGTTGTTGCAGACGCTCAACGAGGACGGCCTGCAACTGGAGAAGCGCCCTGAGGACGAAGAGCTTCTGCGCCAGGTGCGCCGCACCGTGCATACGCTCAAGGGCGATTCCGCCGCCTGCGGCTTTAACGAGCTCAGCGAGCTGGCCCACCAACTGGAAGACGCGTTGCGGCCCGAGGTTGCGGCCAGCAGCCAGGCGGTTCTGGCGGAAGTAGTGTTGATCGCCGCTGATACTTTCAGCTCCATGATTTCGGCATACCGCGGCAACCTGCAACCGCCCGCGGGCGAAGAGTTGCGGGAGCAGATCCTGTCTCTGATGCAGCGTCCGGCGGCCAAAAAAGCTCCGAGCCGCCTTCAGGCGCGCTTCGTGTGGAGCGAATACGAACAGATGGTCGTCGCCGACGCCCTCGGCCGCGGAGAAAACGTTTACAACGTCGCATTCTCGATCGATCCGCATTGCCCTATGCGCGGCGCTGCCATGCAGCTGGTGCGCAACGTGTTGCAGGAGTGCGGGCGCCTGCTGGCCATCGTGCCCGACCAAAGCACGCTGGCTCAGGACCTCGACGTAGTGGAGGCGGCGCTCGCCACCGAGCATACGCCCGACTGGATTGAAAAGAAGTGTCTCATCCCGGCCGTGGTTACGGAGATCCTGGTGCGGCGCGCCGGCGCGGAACACGCGCCCGCCGACGACATGCTCGACATCCTGAAGCATGTGACCGATGCGGAGGACGAAGAAGAGGAAATCTCCGCGGGCGAGATGGCGCAGCCAAACAACGTTGCGGCCAAGCCGCGGACTGTGTCCCCGGAAGCGCCGGCTATCTCGAGCGTTGCCGAAAATCTCCTGCGCGTGGACGCTGAGCGCATCGACGCGGTGCTCAACCTGGTAGGCGAGCTGATCATCGCCAAGAGCATGATCCACCAGGCCATCAATGAATTCGCCAAGCGCTTCCCCAAGGACCCGCTCAAAAGCCGTTTTTCTGACGCCATGGCTTTCCAGGCCCGCACCATGAACGACCTGCAGAAATCCGTGATGAAGATCCGCATGGTCCCGGTGGAGCATCTCTTCCGGCGTTTTCCGCGGGTGGTGCGTGACGTGGCCAAATCCTGCGGCAAGGAAGTGGTTCTGTCCGTCAGCGGCCAGGACACCGATCTCGACAAAGGCATTCTTGACATGCTGGCCGAGCCGCTGGCTCATCTGGTGCGCAATTGCGTGGACCACGGCATCGAGTCTCCCGAGGAACGGAAGAAAGCCGGTAAGCCGGCGCAAGGCACAGTCAGTCTCAATGCCTTTCATCAGGGCAATGAGATCGTGATGGAAGTGACGGACGATGGCCGCGGCATCGACCGCGACAAGCTTCTTACCAAGGCCGTGGCGAACAACATCGTCAGCGAAGCGGATGCCGTCCAGCTCGGCGAGCAGGAAGTGCTCGACCTGGTCTTTCATCCCGGACTGAGCACTGCCGAGCACGTCACCGCCATCTCCGGGCGCGGCGTAGGCATGGACGTTGTGAAGACCGTGCTCGAACGCTTGAAAGGCGGCGTGACCATTCGCACCACGCCGGGCAAAGGCACAACGTTCTCTCTGAAGGTCCCGCTGACCCTGGCCATCATTAAAGCGCTGCTGTTCCGGGTGAGCGGCCGCGTGTATGCGGTGCCGTTGACATCCGTGGTGGAGATCACGCGGGCCACGCGCAGCCAGGTGCACTGCGTGGACAATCACGATGTGATCCAGCTCCGCGATGACGTGCTCTCGCTGGTGCATTTGCAGGGACTGGCGCAAGAGACCAGCGACGCGCAAAAAATGTTCGTGGTCGTGACGTCCCTGGGCGACCGCAAGTTCGGATTGGTGGTGGATCAGCTCGTGGGCGAAGAGGAATTAGTCATCAAAGCGCTGGACGATCATCTGGTGGCCACGGATCTGGTGAGCGGGGCTTCCATCCTGGGCGACGGCACGGTGGTTTTGATCCTCAACATTGCAACCGTGGTGGCCAAGCTGGGACGGGCGCAAGTGACGATGGGGGCCACGGCATGAGTTCTCGAGTCCGGGTTCTGGTGGTGGATGATTCCGCGCTGATGCGCAAATTGATTCCGCAGATTTTGGCGCGGGACAGCGACATCGAGGTGGTCGGCACGGCTATGGACGGAGCATTTGGGCTCAAAAAAATCGAGGATCTCAAACCGGACGTGGTCACGCTGGATCTGGAGATGCCGCGCATGGACGGAATGGAGATGCTCCGCCAGATCACGAAAAAATCGAAATTGCCGGTGATCATCGTGAGCGCTTTGAGCACGGAAGGCGCCACGGCCACGTTCAAGGCGCTGGCCTTCGGGGCCTTCGACTTTGTCGCCAAGCCGCGCGACGCCGCTTCGGCCCACATGGATGATATCGCCCAGGACTTGATCGTGAAGATCAAAGCCGCGGCGAAGAGCAAAGTGCGCAGCACGCCGGTTCCGGAACTGCCGGACGGTTCCCGTCCCACCAAGATGGCCGTGCGCGCGCGCCGCGAGCCGACCAAGATTGTCGCCATCGGAATTTCCACGGGCGGGCCGAACGCGCTGCAGCATCTGTTGGCGAAATTGCCGGGAGATTTCCCCGGAAGCATCATCGTGGTGCAGCACATGCCCGAGGGCTTTACCAGCATGTTTGCCAACCGGCTGAACGAGTGCTGCGCGATTGACGTGAAGGAAGCGCAGTCCGGCGACTTGCTGATTGCCGGACGGGCGCTGATCTGTCCCGGCAACCGCCACATCAAGGTGCGGCGGATGCCGCTTGGCAACACGGTGATACTCACCGACGATCCTCGCGTCAACGGCCACCGGCCATCGGCGGACATCTTGTTCCGTTCCGTGGCTAACGAGTTCGGCAGCCGTACCATCGGCATCCTGATGACAGGGATGGGCGAGGATGGCGCCGCGGGCCTGGGATTGATCAAGAACGCGGGCGGATTGACCATCGCCCAGAGTGAAGAGTCGTGCGTGGTCTTCGGAATGCCGAAGGCCGCTATTGAGCGCGGACATGCCACACGCGTTGTTCCGCTGGACATGCTGGCCAACACGCTGGCCGGCCAATGCAGTCCGGAAAGGATTGCGCGGGCCGTAAGAGTTTAGTCGCAAACGCTAGGAGAGGAACCTATGGAACAGTACCCAGTTTTACTTCGCAAAGACCAGACACCGATCCGCTACCTGGTGGTGGACGACTCGGTTTTCGCGCGGAAGAACGTTGCCAAGATGGTGGAGTCTTTCGGCGGAAAAATCGTTGGTGAAGCCGGCGACGGCTGCACCGCCATCACCGAATACGACCGCACCACGCCGGACATGGTGCTGATGGACATCACCATGCCGCAGATGGAAGGCATTGAGGCTGCCGAACGCATTGTGCGTTCGCATCCCGATGCCCGCATCGTCATGGTCTCTTCCGTCGGCTACCAGGAGAACATCGTGGCCGCGCTGCAAAAAGGCGCGCGCCATTTTGTGCAGAAGCCGGTGAAGGCCGAAATCCTGTACGAGGTCATCAAATACGTGATGGGCGACGATGCCGTAGCGGCAACGCCCGCCACACAGGGGAGCTGACATCCATGAGGATGGAACTGATCCAGCCTTTCATCAACGCCGCCGACGCGGTGCTGGCGGAGGCACTCCAGAGTCCCATGCAGATCGGCGACGTGTCCATGGACGAAGAAGTATTTCGTCCCAAGGGCGTGGCTTCGCTGATCACCGTCAAGGGCGACATCGAAGGCCGCATCATTTTCGATGTGGATACCCCGACCGCCGCCAAAGTGGCCAGCTATATGGCCGGCACGCCCATGCCGGAGAGCGAAGAGGTCGCGCGTGAAACCGTGTGCGAACTCGCCAACATGGTGATCGGCAGCGCCATCACCGCGCTCAACGACCAGGGCTTCCGCTTCAAGGTCTCGCCGCCCATCGTCCATCAGGACGCGGGCGAGAAGAGCAGCGAAGACCAGGAAGCGCTGGTGATGTGCTTTGACACCGGCAGCGGCAACATCTTCATGAACATTGCCATGCGCTACGGCCGCCGTCGCCGTAACGATCCCAAACCAGGTTAATTTTCTCTACCTTTCCTTTGCGACTAGAAACAAACCGGGCGGCCTCGCGGCCGCCCGGTTTTTTGCGCGTTACGGTTTCAATTCTTTTTCCGTGTCGGCTTTTCCCGCGTCGGTATGTCCGGAGATCGAATCTTTAGACGTAGAGACGTGGCAATGCCACGTCTCAATGCTGGCGGATTCTAAGAATCCACAGGTTATGTGGGCAATCAATCGCAAGAATCGTGTTTGTGCGAAGCGCGATCGTGGCTCTAAACGGTGAGACGTGGCAATGCCACGTCTCTACGGCGGCTGGTCCCTGTATCAGAGATTGACAGGTTCGGGAGGCAAGCCGTTGATGGGCGGAAACTCTTCCTTGGTCGGCGTCACAGTCGCCAGAACCGCCAGTAAGGACTTGGGAGCATGGGACAGTTGATCGGCCACAGTTCTCTTCGCTACTCAGCGTCTCCGAGTTCAAAGCAAGTGCATCGCAGCCGCGGCGGTTGGTTCTCTGGAAGCAATGAGACGCGGCTGTGCCGCGTCTCTACGCCTTGATTTTCCAAACCTTACGCTTTTTTGGTAGACCCGGCTTTACACCCGAATGACGATCACGGGAACGTGCGCACCATAAACGGTATTTGCCCGGCGCACGGGATGGGCACCGTTGTGTTGAACTTGACGGCAATCGGCGGTGTGCAATTTGGGTCCTGCGACGGCGCCAGAAATGTCGCCACTGGCGGTGTCACGGACGGATCGGTGGTCCGGGGAATCGTGGTGTCCGTGCTGGTGTTGATGTCGTAGACCGAAGGCGTTGAGAACGTGCATGTGATGGTCGATGCCCCGGTCGTGCAAGTGCCGGCGCCCGGCAGCTGCGGTGACGCGACATTGGATGTAATCGTGGTAGTGTCGTGCGCGCTCACGGCATAGGCGCGCCGGGAGTCCGACGACGTAGCCACGGAGACCACGCCGGCTCCCACCGGGATGGTCGTTCTCTGGATCAGCGCCGTGGCATCGATCACGCTGACCAGGCTGCCATTGCAACTGCCCAGATTGGCCAGAAGGTTGGTGTGGTTGGTCCCCGCGGGGCATCCGCCCAGGGCCGCGTATGCTTTGGAGCCGTCGGCCAAAGCGGCGACCGATACCGGAGGCCCCGAAAGCCCCGTAACGGTCTTCAACAGGACGGGCAGGACCGGCGGGTTTGCGTTCGGGTCGATGCCGTCGGCCTTGATCACGCTGACACTATTTTCTCCCGTGTTGCTCACATAGACACGTTGCCGGTTGGGCTCATAAAACGCGAAGTTCGGAGAAATACCGAGCGTGATGGTGGCAATCACACTGTCGGAACCTGTGTCGATCACGCTCATGTTATTGCTGCCCTGGTTGACGACGAACACGTCGGCGCCGTTGGGGGACATCACGGCCCAAATCGGCGCGGAGCCGACCGCGATGGTCTTGACGACGGTGTTGTCTGCAGTGCCAACCACGGTCACGTTATTGCTGCCGTTGTTCACCACGTAGACCTTGGCGTTGTTGGCGTTGCCGGCAATCGAGACAGGATTCGAGCCCACCGTGACGGTCGCGACAGAGGCAAGCAGGTTGGCAGAAATAACGTTGGAGTCGCCGCTGCCTTCATTCGCAGTGAAGAGATTTCCGGTGCTGCTGGTGCCGCCGCCAATCGCGCCGCTGGTACTGCCCGGCAAGACCACCGTGCTGAACGGCGGGGTCGTTGGCAACAGGGCAATATAGGTGGTGATGGTGTTGTTGCCGTTGATCACGAACACTCGGCTGGCCGCGATGTCAAAAAACACGGGGTTGGGACCGGTGGCCACGACGCCCGCAATCGTGTCGCCGGAGACGTTAATGTGCATGGTGCTGCCGTTGCTGGAAGCCGCCGGGTTGGTGGACAAAACGATGGAATTAGCCAAGTTCCCAGGATCGCCGCCGGGCTTGGGGATAGGGATAATGAATTGCCGCAACTGGTCATTACAGCTGGTGGCTGCCAGCATGAAGAGGGTCATGACTGCCGCCAACCACAGCTTTCTAGCACTTGAAATCATTACAACTCCTCCGGTATCTACCGGATGAACGCTCGTACCTGGGATTATTGCGCAAACGCACATTGTATCGGCTAACCAGCTCTGGGCGCAAAGTAAGGGTTTTCCAGTAGTGGTGCCGGTTGGAAGAGAATCATGTGGCACAGGCCACATGGACATCGCCAAACCGGCACCACTACTGGGTTTTCATTTAGTATGCGGGCCAGCGTCTTCCCGTGGGGTGGAAGGCCGCTGTTCTTGGAGGATTCCCTGGCCACAGCGCGATCATTCAACGTCCTTCGGCTGTTGGCGTTAGCCGCCGCGACAGCCCTGGTGGCGATCTTTATTCTCTGGCGACGGTCGGCGATGGGCCCCGGCCGCTGGCTGGAGGCGCTAGCCATAACTGCCGCATTCGCCCTTCTGGCCTGGCTGGCGCGCGGGGTTGACTGGAGCGGCGCCCTGGCTGGGGCCGCCATCGCTTTCATCCTGACGGCCCGCGAAATCGGCATGTTTCTGGTGCTGCTGCTGGTCTTCGCTCTTACCCTGGCGGCGACCCGCGTGGGCCGAGCCCGCAAACTGGAGTTGCGTACCGCTGAACCCCTGTCCGGACGGTCCGCCTCCCAGGTCATGGCCAACCTCGGCGTGCCCGCGCTGCTCACCGCTCTGGCGCCCGCCGGCTGGCCGGTGCTGGCCCTGGCTGCGCTCGCCGAAGTCGCCGCCGACACCTGCTCCAGCGAGATCGGTATGGCCATTCCCGGCAAAACCTTGCTGATCACAACTTGGAAGCCCGTACCTCCCGGCACGGATGGCGGTATCAGCCTGCCGGGGACAGTTGCCGCCGTTGTCACTGCTGCCTTGGTCGCCGTGAGCAGCAAACTGCTGCGGCTGGTGCCCGCGCATCAAGCCGCAATTGTCCTCTATGCCGGATTCCTGGGCACGCTGGCCGACAGTGTTCTTGGAGCTGTTCTGGAGCGTCGAGGATGGCTGCACAATGACGTGGTCAATCTCTTAAGCACCGCGGCCGCTGCAGGAATTGCGTGGGGGTTGATGTAAGACAACCGGCTTTTGGCTTTGCGGTTTTTGCTTTTCCATTCCTAATATTAACGAGCTGTCATCTCGTGCGATCGGCGAGCATTTTTTGGCGCATCTAGCCGCATATTATGTGTGAGCAGGTTCGGTGTATACTTTTCCCATTCTGGCCGAAACTCAATTCAAGGAGCCCAACTCTATGCAATTGAATTCTCGGCAGTCCCTGCAAGCTCTGATTGCCTCCGTTCTGGTTGCGTTTTTCCTCTTTCCCTCCAGCCTGATAGCGCAAAAGCACGTGGTGAGCCCTGCCGACTTGCAAAAAGAAGTCGTAGCGGCGTCACAGTCGCGGCAGCAGAACCTGAAGACGGTCCAGGGATTTCTCTCCACACCTCTTGCTGAGCAAGCGATGAGGCAGGCGAAGATCGATCCGCAGCAGGTGCAGACCGCGATCCCCACTCTGAACGACGATGACCTGGCCCACCTTGCGGCGCGGGCGAACAAGGCGCAAGCGGACTTTGCCGCGGGAGACATCGGTCAGAGAGAGTTGATCTGGATCATCCTGGCCGTCGTGGTGCTGGTGCTGATCATCGTGGCCGTCCGCTAAAGGCGACTTCGTGACTTTTGGCATGCCGCGGAGACTCGGATTGTTAGTGTGTCTCTGCGGCCTCTTTTGCGGCGCGCAGACCGGCGGCCTGTGGCTCGACGTGCCTTTCGTCAAACAGGAGAAAGACGGCTGCGGCGCCGCCAGCATCGCCATGGTCATGCAGTACTGGCAGAAACAAGCCGGCGACACCCCCGCTTCTTCCGCCGACGCAGCTCTGATCCAGCGGACGCTGTACTCTCCCAAAGCCCACGGGATCTACGCGTCAGACATGGAGCATTACTTCCAACACCACGGTTTCAAGACCTTCGTCTTTGTCGGAACCTGGGACGATCTGAGGCAACACCTGGAAAAAGGACGTCCTTTGATCGTCGCTCTCAAACCTTCGCCTGGAGAGAATGCGTGGCACTATGTTGTGGTTGTGGGTGTCGACAGCAAGCAGAATCTGGTCTTGGTGAACGACCCGGCGCAACGAAAGCTGCTGAAAGAAGACCGCGACAGCTTCGAGAAGGAGTGGTCTGCCGTCGGGCGCTGGACACTGCTGGTGGTGCCGCGAAACCCAGCTGCTAGCCGCTAGCGACTAGCTAGAAGCCAGGAGCTAGTAGCTAGGAGCAGCTACCCCGAGGAAACAGAATTAAGAAGTCTTCTTACACCTTCGCGCATCTGCTGATTGCCTGCCTGCTTGTGTGGTCTCCGGCATGTGCACAGACGGACGCTGCTGCCCGTGCCCAGCAGCTCTTCGAGCAGGAGCATTGGCAAGAATTGGCCCAGTTGGTTCAGACCATACCTGATCGCTCGGCCGAACTTGAATACGAGTACGGCGTTGCTTTGGCCCACTTGGCACGCTGGGGCGAAGCGCGCCAGGCGCTCGACGCGGGCCTGCGGCTGGCTCCCCGCGACAAACGCTTCTTCATCGAACTGGCCGGCGTGGCCTTCAAGGAAAAGAACTACGGAGCTGCGGCCGCCGATCTGCGCCGCGCTTTGCGAGTGGATCCCCACGACGCTTACGCCAACGATTTTCTGGCCACCGTGTATTACCTCGAGAACAATCCCGAGGCAGCGGTGAAGTATTGGAACCGGGTGCAAGAGTCGGGTCCCAAGCCGCGGATTGCTGGAGTGCGCAACGACCCGCCGCTGCGGCTGCGGCCCGCGTTGCTGGACCATGCTTTTGCCTTTTCTCCCGCCAGCACGCTCGAGCTCGCCGAACTACGGACCAGCGAAGCCCGCGTGCGCAACCTGGAGGTTCTCCCCGTCTCTCGCCTGGAGTTGGTCGCTCGCCCGGAAGGTGACTTCGATGCTGTGTTCCACGCCCAGGAGTTGGACGGGTTTGGCCATACCAAGATCGAGGCACTGTTACGGACATTCCGCGGCCTGCCTTTCCAGGAGGTCACGCCGGAGTACTTCAACGTGAACGGTTCAGCGGTCAACGTCGTCGCTCTCGAACGCTGGGACGCCGACAAGCGGCGCACTCTGGTCTCGGTTTCGGGGCCAATGGGGTTTCTCAGGGCGGCGGACCCACGCTGGCGCTATCGCCTGACCTCTGACGTCCGCAACGAAAATTGGGACATCCGCAACGGATTTACTGGGCCTGCACCGGTTCTGGCCTCGTTGAACATGAGACGGGAGGCGGTCCGCGCCGAGATCATTCGCGTTGCCGGCTGGCGTTGGAAGTGGACGGCCGGCGCCGAGGTCTCGCGTCGCGACTACCGCAACGTTGTCGCGCTGGGAACGATAGCGCCGGAATTTCTCGTCTCCGGCTTCGAGCTCAAGCAAACGGCGTCTATTCAATACGAACTCTTGCGAATACCCGAGCGACGGCTGAAGGCAACAGCGGCACTTGGGTCACAAACAGCACGGGTATGGTCGCAACCGGCTCACGCCTTTGAAAAGCTGGACGCGCTGGTAGAAGCTCACTGGCTTCCACGCGCAAAAGGAGACGACTACGAAACCCGGTGGCAGGCTCGCGCCGGCCGCACCTTCGGCCAGGTTCCTTTCGATGAGCTCTCCATACTCGGCCTCGAGCGCGACTACGAACTCGACAACGATCCAACCATGCGCGCGCACCTCGCCGTCCGCGACGGCCGCAAAGGCAGCGCCCCTCTGGGCCGGAATTTCTTCGTCGCCAACTGGGAGACCGACAAGAATGTCTATTCGAACGGCCTGTTGGCGGTAAAACTGGGACCGTTCTTTGATACCGGTAAAATCACAGACACCACTTCTACTTTTGGCTCGCAAAAATGGCTATGCGACACCGGCGCCCAGGCCAAGCTACGCGTGCTGGGATTCGGCGTGGTGTTTTCCTACGGCAAAGATCTCCGGACCGGGAATAACGCGTTCTTTACGACGGTGATGAGATAGAGGCCGTCGGGTGATCGGAAAGCAAAACCTTACCGCGGATCAACGCAGATGAGCGCGGATAGGACAAATTGCCAGGAGTAATACGGGGCTTGTTACCTCATCTCACGGCAGCTACCTGTCATCTCGACCGAAGCGAGATTGCGTGTCGCCGGGGATCGCTGAAGCCCGTGTTGCGGGGCTATTCCTTATCCAGCGCCGCCTTCAGGCTGACTTCTGAACTGGCAATGACTGACAGGTCTTTGGTCCAGGCTTTATAGCCGGTTTGGGAGACCTTGATCGTATGCTTGCCCGGGCTAAGGCGCAGTGTGGCCGGAGTGTTGCCGACGAACGCATCATCGACAAACACATCCGCAGCGTCTGGGACCGAGGTGACGAGAATCTTGCCTTTGTCGTCGTTCGCACCACCTGCCGACTCACCGGCAGGCTTGGTCATGGACGGCTCTTTGGGTATGGCCTTCGGCTCAGGCACGGCAATGGCGGCTTCTTGGGGCTTGACGGCTGACGCCTGCTTTACATCCCCTGCCAGCTCGTCATTGACCTGTTGAAAGAACTTGTCCGCCATGCGATCACCGGCACCCCACGACATCCCCTTCTTGTTTTGCACGTTGAGGATCAATGTGGCTTTGTTATCTGCCTCGGGTTCCACGGACGCGTTGGCGACAAATCCTTCCGAAGTAAATGACTTCCCAGTTTCAAAGGTCACCATCAGCTGCTTTTCATCCACGTAGGTCACAACGTGACGTTCACGCGCGGTGCGCAAGGCGGCTTGAAACACCTGGTCGGCAGAATTGTTATAGGTCTTCTTCTTGGGCTTAGCGTACGCGCTGAGCGTGACAGCGAATATCAGTGCAAGCACCACACTAGTCTTCTTGGTCATGTGGATCTCTCCCCCTGTGAGCAATCGTGTAGCCGATTGTACTCTGGTTTGCCGCCCGTGCAACGTTGCAGGGAAACACCAAAGTCATGCCCCGAGGGGATGGAGGCTCACGCCGAGCAGCAGCGGAGCAGGTTCCTCACCACCGCTCGCCTTCAGCTACGCGGGGATTCGGGGTTGAGTCTCGTGGGGGTTGGCTGGGCTCATGAGAAATGCCGAAGGCGAAGCAGTTTGGAAAACCCACCACGGAGGCAAGGAGACGCGGAGAATTTTTGCCGCAGATCCACGCAGAAAAACGCAGATATTCTAAAAGAGGAAGCTAGGCCCAATCTGCGTTCATCTGCGTGAATCAGCGGCTATTTTGCTTTCCTCCGTGTCTCCGTGCCTCCGTGGTAGATTCTCCGAAAAGGTGTTTAAATCTCTAGCGTGGCAAAACAGCCGGGCAAGTTCATCACTTTCGAAGGGCTCGATGGCGTCGGCAAATCCACGCAGATCGAGAACCTGGCGGCAACCTTGCGCGAGCGCGGCCGCGACGTGATCACCACGCCAGAGCCGGGCGGCACCGTCATCGGACAAAAGCTGCGCGCCGTGCTGTTGAGCTCGCGGACGGAAGGACTCTCGCCGCTGGCCGAGCTGGCGCTGATGTTTGCCGACCGGGCCCAGCACATCGACGAACTGATCCTGCCTGCGTTGCAGCACGGCGTGTGGGTCCTGTGTGACCGTTTCACGGACTCGAGCGAAGCCTACCAGGGGGGCGGCCGCGAGCTGGGCAGCGGGCTGGTGCTTGAGCTCCACAAACGTATCTGCCACGATCTCAAGCCTGATCTGACGATCCTGATGGTCTCCGATGTCGACGCCAGCGTAGCCCGAGCCCGGCGCCGCAACGTGCAACAGCTCGCTGCCGCGCAGGCGGATGAAAACCGTTTTGAGCAGGAGAACCGAGCTTTTTACAAGCGCGTCCACCAGGCGTACCTAGCCATCGCCGCGCGTGAGCCCGAGCGCGTGGTCGCCGTGGACGCCAAGGAGCCGGAGGCCAAGGTCCACAAGAAGATTGTGGGGATCGTGGAAGAGAGACTGAGCTAGATTTAGTAATTGTGTAATTTGGTAATTGGGTAAATGGAAAACCATACTGCGAGTCTTGCCAATTACCCAATTACCAAATTACGCAATTACCAAATTCCCTCTACGCCGCGCGCTGCGTGGGAAACTGTTCGACTTTGCCCATCACGCGCCGCAGCCCGAAGGACAGAATGATTCGGCTGATGCCGCGGATCAGCACTGCCACGCCCACCAGCGTTCCGATCGCCCACACCGAACTTTGCGGCCAGTGCGCCAGAATGAGCAGGCCCAGGAGCAGCGCGACCCCGGCATCGAACAGGAACCATCCCCAGCCGGATGCAGGCCTCATCTGGAAAGCCAGCACGGCAGTGAAGATCGCTTCGAAGATCAGCATGAAGCCGAGCACGCTGGTGAGCACTGCCACGCCCCACAACGGATTCGCGAGCAGGAGCACTCCCGCGATGCCGTAGACGATGCCGAGCAGGAGCCGCAGAAAGAATCTGCCGATGGTGTGCGAACGCACCGCTTGGACCAATTCCAACACGGCCACCACGATGAGCGCGGCGCCAAGAAACAGTGCCGTGACGGTGGCTGTGAACAAGGGGTAGATCAGCATCAACACGCCGATGGCAGCGGTAATAACGCCCATCACAATGCCGACGCCCGCGCGGCCCTTCACTTCACTTGTCAGGTTGCGCCCTACTGTGGACATAAACACTCTCCTTTTTCTTCTAGGGCTCCGTCGCATAGCGACTGCGCCCTCGCCTCAGGTTCGCGCGATCCAGCGCTCACCGTTCGGCTCACCCTTCGGCCGCTCGTCCGCAGCCATTAAGACGTTTTGTTTCATGGTGCGCGGATAGGGAGCCGGGTGCAACCGGCACTAGTACCCGGCTGACCTACAGGAGATTTACGGGAGAGAAGAAAGCGAAAGCGCTGGTATACTCATTTTCACGGCACTTCGGCCCCTTTGAGATGGCTAGAAAGAAGGATCTCAAATGACAAGGCCCTGTTCTTTCGTCTTGGTCTTGTTTGCCCTGATTGCCCTCCTCGGTTGCGGCGGCGGAAGCACCAGCAACAACAATCAAGGCCCGCCGATGCTTTTCGAGTCCGGGCTACACTCGATGACTGCCTCATCTTCCACAGGTTCGACAGATTTCGTGCTGGTCGGCAGCCTGATGCAGAGCGGCTCATCCTTGTCAGGAATTATGCACTTTCAGGGGTCGCCATGTTTTGCCTTCGCTACCGACATTCCTGTCACCGGCATGCTCACCCCAAGCGAAGCCGACTTAACCGCCATGCTGCCCAATGGCCAAAAAGTAACTATCACGGGCATGACTCACCCGGGGGGACATCTCACGTTCCTTAACGGCAATTATTCCGTGACCGGCTCCGGATGCATCGCGAGTGCGCAAGGAACGGTCGGCGACGGGGTCATGGATTTCTCGGGTCACTATATCGGTCATTTTGTTTCCGCCACGGGAAACAGCGCCAGCGTTTCCTTATCGCTGACCCAGACGGGGCCGGATGCGCACGGCCTGTTTTCGGCGACCGGCACGGCCACCATCACCGGCG
This sequence comes from Candidatus Angelobacter sp., assembly GCA_035263765.1. GTDB lineage: Bacteria > Acidobacteriota > Terriglobia > Terriglobales > Acidobacteriaceae > Angelobacter. The sequence continues at coordinate 24,963 of DATFQZ010000135.1, forward strand.
GCACTTGCTTCAGTTCCGCCGCCTTGGATGCAACCACGCTCCTGCTGGGCAAAGGGAGCACGCTGGTCCTGCACGATAGTGCTGCTGGATCTACAGGCAAGACCATCGGCAACGGCGACTTTTTTCCTCCCAGCCCCGTCGGCTTTCCCTTCTTCAATGGCACGTACACGTCCACGGAAGGGGCATGCTCGGAAACGGGGAGCTTGAGTCTGGCGTTTGGGGGGTAGCTAAAGCGTGCCGCTGGCGGTCGCTTTCGTCGTGTCTCTGCGATGTGTGCTGAACCAGGCCAGCAACCTGCCTTCAAATTCCTGGTGCGCCGCGGCCCAGGCCATGGTGTGGCCGGCCTTGGGCACCAGCCATAGCTGGACGCGGTCCGGCGCGGCCTTCGCAAGAATGACGGAATGGCGCGGGCTGATGTCAGCGTCGGCGGCGCCGTGAATCAACAGCACGGGAACATTGGAATGTGTGACGCCCGCCAGCGGGCTGGGCTCGAGCAGATCGATGCCGTAACGCCAGCGCACGTAGAGCACTGCGGAAGTAATGACAGGCCGGCCCAACGTGTGTCCGAACCACGGACCGAGATGGAGCGGCGCGGAGACGCGTTCGTAACTCATTTCACGCGCAGTGGAGAATGGGCTTTCGACCACAACGGCGCAGAACCGCGGCTCCGCGGGCAAGGCCTCGAGCATCAGAGCGGCTCCATACGACTCGCCAACACCGTAGACGCATTCCTGCGGCGAGAGGTCCCGCGCGTAGATCCAGGAGACCCAGCGATGCAAGTCGTCGGATTCGCGCAAGCCGTAGGTAGCCAGCGTGCCGCCGCTTTCGCCGTGGCGGCGAGCATCGGGCATCAGCACCGCATAGCCATGGTCAAGAAACAGCCGGGCGAAACCGGCCATACCTTCGCGGTTGTCGGTGATGCCGTGCAGCAATATCACGGCGGCGCCGTTGAAATTCCGCGGATGAATGTACCAAGCCTTGAGCGTCGTGCCATCGGCGGTCTGGATGCTCACGTCTTCGAGCTTCGCCTGATAGCGCCTGAGGGCTTCCGCCTCGGCTTCTGCTCGGTGCCGCAAGGGCCGCCTCGGCAGCCTGAGGCTGCCTTCGCCCACCACGACGCCGGCGACGATGGCCAGTACGAGATAAGCACACACCGCGATGAATGCGGCTTTGATCCATTTGCGCATGGCATTAGGTACGTTGCGACGGGAGATAGGTTCCATTTTGTGGCCGCCCGGAAATCCTTGAACTCTCAATTAGAGACGTACCGAGGACGAAAGGATTACAGACGAGATAAATTTTTGGCCGATCGGCGTTCTCGACGGTTTTTCTAGGTAGAGGCCTCTGACGTAGAGACGTGGCACTGCCACGTCTCTTTATGTATGCCATGAAGCCTAGATTCGCGCTCGATAGGGCGTCGCGGATGTGAATGTGAGACGCGGCAATGCCGCGTCTCTACGCCGTAACCCTCGTAGCCGGCAGGATGTTTATATGTCTCCACTCCGTTGTGCCCGCGTTGGTTGAGGTCATTTAGCGCTGGACTTGTTTAGAATCAACACAATGAGTTTCGCCGACTTCCACGGCAACGCCCCGGTCGTCAATCGCCTGCGCGAGATGCTGGCGCGCGATCGCTTCCCCCATGCCGTGATCCTCGCCGGCCCGCAGGGAGCGGGTAAATACACGCTAGCCCTGATGCTGGCCCGGGCTATGAATTGTATGGAGACATCGGGTGATCGGGTGATCGGGAGATCGGGTGATCGGAAAACCGGGGGATCGAATCATCCCCCAATGAGACGGTCGGAACTAACCTTCGTAGCCGACGATGGACTTCCCGACTTCTGCGGCCGATGCGAGAACTGCCGCCGTATTGGCGAATCCCAGGATCTCGACGCCCGCTTTGCCGAAGCGGTGGAAGCTCGCGAAGGTCTGAAAGACACCGACAAGCGCGAAACCAGAATCCTGGTGCAGACGCATCCTGACGTGCTGGTCATCCCGCCCGACCCGCCGCAAATGATGATCAAGATCGACCAGGTACGGCACGTGAACCAGTCGATCCGTTACAAACCGGCGGAAGCGCGGCGCCGCGTTTACATCTTTGCCGACGCGGCCTTCATGAAGGAAGCCGCCAATGCTCTGCTCAAGGTTTTGGAAGAGCCGCCGGAGTACGCGACCATCTTTCTCCTGGCCCGCAATCCCGGAGAACTGCTGCCTACCATCCGTTCCCGCTCGACGATCGTCCAACTGGCGGCGCTGCCGGTGAATGAAGTCGAGAAGCTCCTGGCGGCACGGCGTCCACAATGGAGCCAGCGACAGCGGGAACTCGTCGCCCGGCTGAGCGGCGGAGCCGTGGGCCGCTCGCTTTCTTTCGACCTCGAGCAATACGTGGCCGCGCGCAAAGATGCTCTGGCGTTGTTGCACACAGCGGCCGGCAGCGGAGAGCATTCCGAACTCTTCCGCACGACGGAAACCTATCGCGGAGGGGGCGAGGGCAAGGCGAAGACCGATCAGCTCGTAGCCGCTATCTATTCCTTGCTGAAAGACCTGCTGTCTCTGAATTCGGGGGCCCCGGACCTGGTGCGCAACACCGACATCGGCGCCGAACTGAAAGCGCTGGCGGCTTCCGTGGACTTCCCTTGGATCGCCCAGGCCACACGGCAACTGACGCAGGTCGAGAGCGGCATGCGCCGTAATTTGTTGCGGCCGCTGTCGTTGGATGCGTTCGCGCTGGCGCTCGAACGGTAAAACGAAAACAAACCTACCACGGAGACACGGAGGCCGCTGAGAAGATCGGGACATCGGGAGATCGCGCCATTTAGGGCCAGGACATCTTGTTTTGTGAACCTGCAAACTTCCTGGGCGGATGATCCGATGGTCCGATGGCCCGATGATCCGATCATTGGTCTTCCGGTCAATTGAAAGTCACGGCTTGCTGTGTTAGGTTAGCAACAACAACCCGCACTGAATTCCCGCTCAATTCGTTGGATTCAGCTTGGCTTCCGGTGGGCTTGCCTGCCGTGGCTTTTGTGCAGCGGGGGACGGATAGGACGATGAAGGACGCAATCGACGCAACCGCAGCACGCCAAGCACCCGAACAAGCGAACGGCGAAGAGTTTGTCAGCCGGAAGTTGATCCGGCCTTCGCTCAGCTCTCCGCCACCCCGGACCGAACCGGTGTCCGAGCGCCGCGAGCGCCTGGAGCGCACCGACCGCATGGGGGGTGGCAGTCCTCGCCGTAATGGTCCCCCCGAGCAGACCCATGCCGAAAACTACTACTACCAGAAGCAAATCCAGAGCAAAACCTCAGTAGTGGTGGTCCTGAAGGACGGCGAGCAAATCCAGGGACTGATCGAGTGGTACGACCGCCATTGCCTCAAGTTGACCCGCAACGGCGGCGGCAACCTGCTGATCTATAAGCCATCGATCCGCTACATCTACAAGCTGGGCGAAGCCTCGGGCAAGTCGTAAGCAGGCGGATCAAACCACAAAGGGCACGAAGGAACACAAAGGTATTCCCTCGCTCAGACGCGCCTTTGTGATCCTTAGTGTCCTTTGTGGTTCCCAGTCTTCAAAGCTTCGGCAGCACGATTCCCGACTGTTTCTGATACTTCCCAGCTTTGTCCTTGTAGCTGATTTCGGGCAGTTCGTCGCCCTGGAAGAACAGGATCTGGCACAGGCCTTCATTGGAATAGATTTTTGCCGGCAGCGGCGTGCTGTTGGAGATCTCCAGGGTCACAAAGCCTTCCCACTCCGGCTCGAAGGGGGTGACGTTGACGATGATGCCGCAGCGCGCGTAGGTGGATTTGCCCACGCAGATGGTCAGGATGTCGCGGGGGATCTTGAAATACTCCACCGACCGTGCCAGAGCAAACGAGTTGGGCGGAATGATGCAGACGTCGGCGCGGATGTCGACGAACGA
>DATFQZ010000136.1:0-8740 GCA_035263765.1 Candidatus Angelobacter sp.
AGCCCCGGCAAAGACAGCCTGGTGATCTACAGCTTTATGTTTGGGCCGCAGATGCCCGCGCCTTGAGTCTCCTGCACCTCAATCCTGGACGGATTGAACGGGGCAGCGCCCCATGTGCGGCAGAGAGTGAATTTTGTTGTGGTGGCCAAGTCACCGATTGCGCGCATACGCGAAGCCGCACGCGGCCGTGGCTGGAATGAACTGCGCCTGCTCTCGTCGGCCGCGAATACCTACAACCTCGACTACCAGGGCGAGTCCCCGAAAGGCGACCAGCGGCCGTCACTCAACGTCTTCGTGCGCCGCAATGGCAAGATCCATCACTTCTACAATACCGAGTTGCTGTTCGCTCCCAAGGAGCCAGGCATGGACGGCCGACACGTGGACTCCGTCTGGCCGATCTGGAACATCTTTGATTTCACTCCTGAGGGGCGCGGCACGGACTGGTATCCAAGGCTGAGTTATGAAGCACCTCCACCTCAGCAGTTGAAGAAGTCGGGCAGCTAGGCGCAAGGTTCGTCTCGGCAAAAGAAAAGGGGGCCATTCAGGCGCCTTTCCTCCAGCAACTTGCTACGGCGCTGCGATGAGGTGGCGACTTACCGTCTCGCTTCCGGCGCGGCACCTCAACTCATCCCCGAGGCCCACGAAAAACGAAAGCCTCGCGGTCTCATGTCGTGCTTTGCCGCTTGGAGCACCTCTGCACGTCTGGTACGCTTGACCGCGATTATGCCGCAAAAGCCAACTGCAGCAGCGCATGCGTTTCACGGCGGGAGATTCTTTGAAGCCATTGGGACCGACTTCCAGGACCTGGCGCGCGCGCAACAGGTCATCAGCGCTGACGTACTGGACGCATGGTTTGATCCCTCACCCCGCGTCTTAAACAAACTTCGCGAGTACCTTCCATTCCTTTCGCGGACCTCCCCGCCCATGCATGGAGAAGGACTGATCAAAACCATTTCCGAAGTTAGAACAATTCCGCGAGCCAATCTATGTGTCGGCGGCGGCTCTTCACAGCTGATCTTCGCTTGCTTGCCGGAGTTGACTGGCAGGAATGGACGGGTACTGCTGCTTGATCCAACGTATGGCGAGTACTCCCATGTCCTGGGACCGGTTCTGTGCCGCGACGTGCACCGGCATACCTTGCGCGAAGACAGCGGGTTTCGGATCGACCGCAGCCAGTTCCTGGAGCACGCGCGCCGCATGCAGCCTGAGCTCGTGGTGATCGTAAACCCCAACAGCCCAACCGGACAGCATTGGCCGCGGGAAGAACTCACGGAATTTATCCGGCAACTTCCGGAGACCCGGATTCTGGTGGATGAAACGTACATCGATTATGTCTCGCCCAAGGAGTCTTTAGAGCGCGAGATTGGTCAATTCAACAACCTCGTGATCATCAAGTCCATGTCAAAGGCTTATGCCCTGAGCGGGTTACGAGCAGCTTATCTGGTGGCACAAGAGGAAATAGCCCGGTCCATGGCCCGTCGCCTTCCGCCCTGGTCCGTGAGTCTGCCGGCTCAAGTAGCCGCTGTGGAAGCGTTGCAGGACCCGGAGTACTACCAGCGTCGCTACGATGAAACTCACGCGCTTCGCGCGGAGACGCTCAATCTGCTCACCGATGTCCCGGAACTTCAGCTGTTTGACTCTTGCGCAAATTTTTACCTGGTGAAAACAGAGCAAAGCGCTGCCCTCCTTCAGTCCCAGCTGGAGAATCAGGGGATTTTCGTAAGGCACTGCGATTCGATGGGCCTCCAGTTTCATGACAATTTCCTGCGCATTGCCGTGAAAACAAGAGAGCAAAACGCCAGGATCGCCGCCGCTGTTAAGAGCACGGTCTGGCTAAGCCTGGCTGCGAACGCTGATTAAGCCGCTTCGACCAATTCCATCTTGCCGTCTTTCTTGCCGTGCAGCACTTTCACTCTTCCTTGAGGATCCCGAAACCGTAGCATTACGAAAGTACTCAACACCATCGCCCAGGCAAAAAGGATGAATCTTGGTCCGCTGGCTTTTGACCGTGCTAGCCTCAAGATCGTTATGAGCGCTAACGCCCACTGGTTCACTACCATGGTTCTGTGCGCGAGCATGGGGTTATTCGCGACTTCGACGCAGGCACAAACCGGCGAGGCATCCGCCGGAGGCTCGAATGGCAGTGGCCAAACCACGCAGTCACCAACTGGCAGCGCGCCAGAGACCAGTTCCTCTAAGGCCTCCGCAAAACCATCGGATACTCCTCCGCAAACTAGTCTCGGCGACGTTGCGCGCAAGCTGAAGAAGAATGACGGCGGTCAGAAAGGCGGCCAGCCTTACGCGGGAAAACAGCGTGTCTACACCAATGACGACTTTTCTCCCGGAAGGACTGGGCCGGCGCATGTCCCACAGGCGAATGCGTCCAGCAAGCCGCGACGGCGTCGAAACCATCAGCACCAGCAGCGAGCGACGGTCCGGCAAACATCGTGATCAACAGAGTGGCGCTCAGCGAATCGGATTGCGCTGGACAGTACTCGCTTGAGCTGCGCATGACCGTGGCCGGGCAAGTCGTAACCGCTTCAAGCACTGTCAACGTTCTCTAGTGAAATAAAAGAGTTGTTAAGAACGATAGAAAAGGGGCGCCTGCAGGCTGCCCCTTTTCCATCATTGTTTGTGCTGAAACGCAATCTACGGTGCTTCGATCAATTCCATCTTGCCGTCCTTCTTGCGGTGCAGCACTTTAACTCGTCCCTGCGGGTCACGAAAAACGAAAACTTCGCGGTCGCGGAATTCGGCTTCTTTGACGGCTTCCTCCACCGTCAGGGGCCGGAAGGCCACCGAATCTGCGCTGTTGACCACGTGGGCCTCCGTGTACTTGACGGTGTTAGGGAACGAATGCACGCGTACGGGAACGGCGGTTACCAGGTCGGCGCCTACGGACACGGCGACGGGAAGCTCTGCCGGGGCTGACTGCTCCTGGCGTTTTCGGGCCAAGCGCTTCTTGCTCTTCCAGCGCGTCTTGTACTTGACGGCCTGGCGCTCGATGCGATCCAGGGCATCGCCCACGGCCACCGTCATTTCCGCGGCTTCAGCCACGCCGACGATCGGGGGATGGTTGCGCACGGTGACTGTGATCTCCGCTACATGGCGGTGTTTGGCCGCGGAGAGAATCACATGCGTATCGAAGTTGTCGCCTAGGATTTTTTTGAGTTTTTCAAGTCCGGTTTCGACTTGTTTGCGGGTGACAGGAGTGACTTCAAATTGCCGGCCAGTGTATTCCACGTTCATTGACACCCTCCTGGGGTACGTCCATTACGAGTCGCTGTCTGGTGTCGGGGAAACATCGCCATCAGGCGGCGTTGGTGCCTTTGCTTTCGCGAGCGCAAGCCCCGGTCCGGCCGCGCTTTCTTAGTGCTTCATCCTCCTTTGATGCGTGCTGGGAATTTTCATGTCTTCACGGTACTTGGCCACGGTCCGACGCGTGACCTGAATGCCTTGCGATTGCAGGATCTTGGTAATCTGATCGTCGGTGAGGGGCCGTGCCGGATCTTCTTCTTCGATCAGCTTCTTGACGCGGCGCTTCAGGATCAGCAGTGACGTGGCTGCGCCCTCCGGACCCTGGACGCTTTCCGAGAAGAAGAACCGCAGCTCGTATACTCCCTGCGGCGTGTGCACGTACTTACTGGCCACGGCGCGGCTGACGGTGGAAGGATGCACACCGATTTCTTCGGCTACTTCCTTGATCATCATGGGTTTCAGCAAGTCAATGCCGTGATCCAGGAATTCCCGCTGGCGTCCGATGATTGCTTGACACACCTTCAGAATCGTCTGCCGGCGCTGCTCGATGTTCTTGATCAATTGCACAGCCGATTTGTACCGCTCCTTGACGTAGCTGCGGACGTCTTTCTCCACCCCCTCGCTACGATGCAGCAGCTTACGGTAGGTGGGACTGACGCGCAGTTGCGGCAGGTCTTCATCATTCATCAGAACCAGATACTCGTCGCCGTGCTTCACAAAGGCTACGTCCGGCTCAATCAGCTTGGGCTCCGTCTTGTTGTAGCGCAGCCCCGGCTTGGGATCGAGCGTGCGGATGAAGTTATGCGCCTGCGTCACGGCCTCCATGGAGCGGGAAATAGCTTTGGCGATTTCTTTGTACTGCTTGTTCTGGAGCAGATGGAGCTGGCCTTCGACAATTTTGAGGGCGTCCTCGATGACCTGATCGTTCTCCGGGTCATCCGAGCCTTCCATCTCGCGGGTGTTGCGCAGATACTTCAGCTGGGCCAGGAGGCACTCGCGCAGGTCGCGGGCCGCAACGCCTACGGGATCGAACTGTTGCACCAATTGGATGGCTTCCCGCAAGTCGTCGCGGTTGAAGTGCAGTACGGGCGCAGCGGAATTCCCATGCTCGCTGGCGCGCGCTTCCGGCGAAGGCGTGTGCGACACCACCAGATGCAGCGGTCCCGGTTCACCCAGGCCGTGGGCTGCGGTCTGGCTGGCGGCGGCATGAGGGGCGGCGGCCTCGATCGCGGCGGCCTCGCTTTGCCCGTCTTGAGCCTGCGCTTCCTGAGCCTCGGCGTGGGCCAAACCCAGCAGCTCATCGTCAGAAGCTGTCAGGTAGCCGTCTTCATTCAGATTCCCGATCACTAACTCCGCTGCAGCCCGGATCTCAGCGCGCACGCTCACCGCACCAAGCTGCCACATGAGATGGTCGGTGAGGGTCGCAGGTTTGGAAAGAAAATTCTCGAATGACGGCCGGTCAATCTCTTCCAGGTCCGCCGAGTTGCGATATCCGGGATCCAGATAGTCGCGGAAAAACGATCCAAAATCAATCTCTTCGAACGGGTCTTTCCCTTCGTCCGCTGTAGCAGGTGCGTCTTCTTCCTTTTCTTTAGCTTCCTGCCGCTCCTGGGCTTCTTCGCGTCCAGCTACCTCATCCAGCAGCGGAACGGATGAGTCCAGCTCTTCCAGTACAGGGTTTTCCACCATTTCGGTGTTGATCATCTCCCGCAGCTCCAGTTTGTTGAGCGCGAGCACGCTCACCATCTGGACCAGACCCGGAGTAAGGATCTGCTTTTGTGTGACTTTGAGATTAAGTTTGTGCTGGAGTAAAACCATTAGCTCCTGGACCCTTTACCTGAACCTTAACACCCCGCTGCCACACCCCGAAACAGTACTGCCGTAATTTGCACGGCGTGCCTCTCTAAGGGCTCGCAAATCCCACTTCCCCACCTATACGAACGAGAAACTTTCTCCCAAATACACTCTCTTGACCTCAGGATCATTACCCAACTGCTCGGGCGTTCCGGTACGGAAAATACGCCCTTCATTAATGATGTAGGCGCGGTCGGTCACGGAGAGCGTCTCGCGGACGTTGTGGTCCGTGACCAAAACCCCGATGCCGTTCGCCTTCAAATCAAAGATTATCTTCTGCAAGTCGAGCACGGCAATGGGGTCGATGCCTGAGAACGGTTCGTCCAGCAGAATAAATTTGGGGGAAATACATAAGGCCCGCGCGATTTCCACACGCCGTCGCTCGCCACCGGAGAGCGCATAACCCATGTTGGTGCGGATGTGGCCCAGCCCCAGCTCATCAATCAACTGGTCTCGTTTACGGCGACGCTCCTGCCAGGTGATCGGCTGCACTTCCAGCACCGCCAAAATGTTCTCCTCCACGGTCAACTTGCGAAACACCGAGGGTTCCTGGGGCAAGTAGCTGATCCCGTAGCGTCGGGCCCGAAGGTACATGGGGATGTCGGTAATCTCCTCCCCGTCTACCAAGACGCGTCCGCTGTCCGGCGGCACGAGTCCCACGGCCATATAAAAAGTCGTGGTCTTGCCAGCGCCGTTTGGGCCCAGCAAACCTACCACTTCCGCCTGATTGATATGGAGACTGACCCCGTTGACTACCCGCCGCCCCCGATACGATTTCGCGATTTCGTCCGTGGCCAGGGTCTGCATTTACTTCTTGCTCGCGTCTTCAACCTTCGTCTGGGTGAATGTGTGGGAGGAATCCCCGCTACCTACCAGCACCCTACCATCGTGAGTAAAGAAAGTCAACGAATCGCCCGTAATTTGGCCTCGTTCGGCATCAAAAATGCTAGGAGGATTTCCCGCCGACCCCGTTAGAACGAACTTTTCCTCGTCGCCCGTATAGACCAGTTGGCTCCCCGTGGCCTTGCGTCCGGGCTGCTCGATCCGAATATCCCCCTGGGCGACAATCCGATCCAGCTGGCTTGGCGATTGCGGACCGCTTTGGGAGCCGCGCGGCTGCAGCAGCACCTGGACCGAATCCGCGGTCACGGTGCTGCCTTCAATCCGCGTGACTACGTTCCCGTTGAACACCGCTTTGCGATCGGAATCGACGTAGGAAAGCTTATCGGCCGCGACGTTGACGGGCGTGGATTTCCCTTTTTTGTCGGTTTGAACAAAAACGGATGTGACCCGAGTGGTCTTGTCTCCCTGCGCCTGAAGGCTGCGTTGCGTCCGGTTGAAAACCAGGGTCGGCGCTTCCACGATGTCCGGCCCGCGCCACAGGCGTGCCGCCGTGTATCGAGCCGTTCCGCTGTTGCGCGTGGCGGTCATCGTGCTTCCCGTCACGTGCACGGGATCGGCCGAGCTCAGCATGGCTCCAGTCCCGGCCGCTTGCGCTTTCTGGTTGTAGGTCGTCTTAACACTGCCCTGGGCCAACATACTTCCGTTCTTGCGGTTCAGTTGCACGTTATCGGCGGTAAGAGACGTGTCAGAGTCCGTGATGCGTGGCGATCCGGTGAGAACATAGTTTTCGTCCGCGGCTGTGTACCGCGCGCGATCGGCGTTTCCGGTCCGCGTGCCTTCAACGTAGTGAAAGTTGCCGGTCTGTTCCGCGGAAACAATCTCGCCTTTGTTGTTGAATACGGCGGTGACGTCGTGGCTGGTGGTCACGCGGTCGGACTGGCCGGGCGTGACGGAGACAATCTTGGCATCCGGGCTTCCGACCACTGACCTCAAATGGTTTTGGTCGCCGAACCTTGCTTCAAACTGTGCGGCACTGATGGTAGAGACCGTTGGCCCTTGCGTGAGCACGATCTGTGCGGGACCGGATGACGTGACAGCCTTTTCGACGATGTTGCCGTTACGGACATCTACATCCACAGCGGCAGCCTTGATCTGCTGCGATTTGTCCGGCGGACCTTGTTTGAACTCGAGGGTATCTTCTGCGCGCGCCTTTTCCAGTCTTCCTTTGGCGCCAAACGAGATCACGATACGCCCGGCTTGGCCTTCAGCCGGCGGCTCGCCGCGGCTGGCCATGGTCACGCCGCCGGAGAGTGTGCCCGACTGCGGCTGGCTCTGGCGGTCCATGACTAATTCGCCTGCAGGAGCTTTGACGTCGAAACCCTTGGGGCCTTCGCGGACAGCATGCACGTTGCCGGAACCAAGAATGCGGTCCACTGTGTTGTCGGAACGCAGCAAGACAGTAAGCTTGTCGGTAGTGATCGCCCGTTGCGGCTGTTCCATTCGCGCGCCTTCGATCACGATGCTTTGCGGATTACGCAGGATCGTTGCCTTTTGCCCGGTGATCTCCGCTTTCTGCCGCCCCGTGGTGGAAACCTTTACCAAAGAATGCAACACCAGCATGCTGGCCCGGGAATCGTAAGTGGCGCCGACGGCTGAACCCGCGGCGTCGGGAACGCGGAACTCAATCTTCTCTTTGGTCTCGGCCAGCCCCGTTTTCTCGTTGAAATTGAGCCCGCTGGTCTTCAAATGCACCATGCTCTTCGTCGCCTGAGCGCCATCCTCTTTGTTCGTGCCGGGCACAGGCGAAGTGGCCTGCAGATCGATTTCGACTTCGCCTTTGGCTGTTACGTCTCCGGTGTTTTTGTTGTACTGAAAATCCGAGCCAAAGATCTGATCGGACCGGCTCCCCTCTTTGCCAAAGAGAATGATGCTGGCGTCATGCAGCTCGTAGCGCTCGCCTTCTTTGAACTGTTCGAAACTGGAAGCGCGGATGGTGAAGAGGGTCCGGCCGCCTTCGGACTTGGAAAAGGTAAAGCCTTGGGCGACCCGACTTCTTCCTTGGGGGATGTCGTTGTTAGCGATGGGCGGCCCGTGCCGCGCCCCTACGATCCCGCGCAAATAAAAGCCTGCAGCCACCAAGGCGGCAAGAATAGCTCCGACGGCGAAAAACTTCCTGAGCAACTTGGGGTCGACAGGCATGTGACTATCTTATCCTGTCGCTGCGATCCAAGAGGTGTGCGTTGCAGGGACAACGGGGTGGACCAGAGCCTGAGCAACTGAGCAAAGCGGAAGAGTCGAATGGGCATTTACTCCTGCGTTCAGCCCTGTCAGGACTCCCGCCTTCAGCCGCTGAGCACTTGAATATCAATTTCAATACAAGGATCTGCAGCCCGAACAGAATTGCCTCAGCGGCTAAAGCCGATATCTTCCACAGCTTTGCCGCAGGCCTCAAGGCCTGCTCCACCCTGGAAAGGAAAACCCCGACAGGGGACCATGATCAGTACTTCATCACCAGTGTTCCCGCAATCAGGTCATGCAGGCCCTGTTTGCGTTCGGTGAATGCCACGACGAGGTAAATGAACATTGTTAACACAGCACGGGAAATCAGCTTGGCGAAGAATCTGCCGGTAGCGCGGGCAAAGGAAATCTTGTTCCCCGCCAGATCGGTGACCTTTAATCGAAGAACTCGCTTACCCACCGTCCCTTGCCAGGACGAACTCGTCAGCAGTGCGTCATACAGCCAAACCCCTGCCAGGACTAAAGGAATCATGATGAAAAAGGCGGC
>DATFQZ010000137.1:0-2642 GCA_035263765.1 Candidatus Angelobacter sp.
AACCGCCCAGCGGTGGTTCGGGCTGATACATGTCTTTCTAACACAGCGGCGCGGAAACTATTCTAGTTTACTGCGACCCTGCTCTTTCACGCTTTTCCTTGCGGGCGCGACGCTGCTTGGGGTGCACCAGCCAGGCAATCCCTATGCTCAGCAGGTAGAGCAGTATCATCGGTGCGGCATAGATCGTCATGTTCAGGATGTCTGTGGTAGGGGTGAGAATCGCGGCGATAACAAAGAAGAGGAGCACTGCACCCCGGATGTGCGCGAACAAAAACTTCGCATTCACCACACCCATCATGGCCAGAAAGCCGAGCACAATCGGCAACTCAAAAATGATGGAGAGGCCCAGGATGATAGTGAGAAACAAGCTGGTGTACTCCGGGATGGTGATCATGGCTTTGAAATCGGAGCCATAGGTTGTGATCAGGAAATCCAGAGCCACCGGGAACACGACCTTGTAGCCGAAATAACCGCCGCTTAAGAACAGCCCCACCGAGAGAAACAAGAACGGAAGAATGAACCGCTTCTCATTGCGGTAAAGCCCGGGGGAAATGAACATCCAGAGCTGGTACAGCAGGTAGGGCGACGCGATGAAGAGCCCAGCCATAATGCCGACCTTTAGGTACAGGTTGAAGGGATCGGTGGGGTTCTGGTAGACAAGGTGGGGATCGATCTTGTTTTTTAGCAGCACCACCGTCACCGGCTTGGCAATCAGCGCGTAGATATCGCGGACCCACCACCAAGCTACGCCCGTACACACAGCTACTGCCACGAGCGAAAAGATAATGCGGCGCCGCAGCTCTTCCAGATGCTGCAGCAAGCTCATCGAGCCCAACTCGCGTTGTTCTTTTTGCTCTTCCGGTTCGGCCACGAGTTCAGGCATCGTAGTCCTGCGGGACGTTGTTCTTGATGCGTTCGGTCAGACGGTTCAGCGCGCCGGACAGAGAGACGTCGTCCGCGTCTGCGTCATTCAGGATCTTGTTGACTTCACCGACCGCCGGCTCGAGGTGCTTGCGGGGATCCGCTTCTTCGAGTTCCAGCTTGCGGATTTCGTCATGAATCTGGCTTTGGAAGCTGTTGCTGGCTTTGCGGAATTCGCCCATAAACCGCCCTATCTGGCGGGCGATTTCGGGCAACCGCCTCGGCCCAAAGAGAATGAGGGCCAGGAGCATCAGGAAAACGATCTCGCCCGAGAAGCCGAAGTTCATACGACAAAGTCAATAATACTCCATAATCGCGCTGATGGCCCCTCGGTTTGCGTGAACGCGGAAGGGGTTAAGGCCTTCGAGTCAAAAGGCAAAGTCTCCGGATTTTGGTAAGTGAAGCAGTTTTACTTTATTGCTTCCCCTGTCCGCTAATTCGCGTCGCTCACCCACGCCTCCACCCCACCAACGCGCAACACCGGCGCGTGTTGGGGAGCGACTGAAGTCCTGGGCTAGGGCCCACGATCCCCAAGGGGATCGTTAGACGCTGATACTCCTCAATTCGTCGCCTGACGGCGATGAATCGAAGGACGTGGATTTTTCCGAAGCGATTGGCCCCGGACTCGCATCTCAACCAAGTACAAAAGTCCAGTGTTACAGCTGGGCTAAAGGCTGTGAAAAGTGGTCTAAGGACGGCAGAAACGCGGTCCAAAGGCTGCGGCAAGTGATGCTATACTGGCCACAGCATTCCCGTGGTCGGGGAATAAGAGTTCGCACACTCAAGGACGATTCATGTCTCGTGGCACACGTCGCTCTCTCTTCTTCGTACTTCTCGTCATAGTCATTTGTGGTTTTCTCGGCGCTGCTGGACAGCGAAGCGCAGGCTCAGGATCGAGCGTTTCGGACACCGACGTCCGCTCCAGCTTGCAGCAGTTTTCGCAGGTCTACAGCCTGGTCGAACAGAACTACGCCGAGCCGGTAAATCCTGACAAGGCGATTTACAACGGCGCTATTCCGGGAATGCTCCATGTGCTCGATCCGCACTCCAATTTCTTCGACCCCAAGTCGTATTCCCTGCTGCGTGAGGAGCAAAGCGGCAAGTACTACGGCGTCGGTATGCAGATCGCTCCCCGCAACAACAAGATCATTGTGATCGCGCCTTTCGTGGGCACGCCGGCCTACAAGGTCGGATTGCGGCCTGGTGATGCCATCATCGCCGTGGACGGCAAAACGACGGAGAACCTGAGCGTGGCCGATGTGGCCGACATGCTGAAGGGCCCAAAAGGCACCAACGTGCACATCTCTATCCTGCGGGAAGGCAATGAGAAGCCGCTGGAGTTCAACGTGGTGCGCGATGAGATACCGCGCTACAGCGTGGACCTGAAGTTCATGATCCGGCCCGGCGTCGGCTACATGCACATCAGCGCGTTCAACGAGACCACGGAGCAGGAAGTGGAAGAAGCGCTCCAGCAGTTCGGCGATTTGAAGGGGTTGGTTCTCGATCTGCGTGGCAACCCCGGTGGGCTGCTGAATGAAGGCGTCGGCGTGGCCGACAAGTTCCTCAAACGGGGACAGGTAATCGTCTCCCACCACGGCCGCAGCTCACCGGAAAAAGTCTACCGGGCGGCACATGGCAACGGTGGGAAGGACTACCCGCTGGTCGTCCTGGTCAATCGCGGGACAGCATCGGCGGCGGAGATCGTCTCCGGCGCGATCCAG
>DATFQZ010000138.1:0-41939 GCA_035263765.1 Candidatus Angelobacter sp.
CCCAGTGGTTCGGCGAAGGACTGGGGCAACCTGGATTTTGACGTCAACCTCCTGGTTGCCGATAAAGCCTGGGACGCAAACGGCCAGCTCACCATGGACACTTTGGCTTTTGACGGTTTTCTGGCCGACCAGATGACCGTCAATTTCGCCTGGAAGCCCTTTTTCAACGTCTATGCACGCCGCTACCGTTTCCGCATCCTCAACGCCGCCGTGTCACGCTTCTTCGCTTTTGCGTTGAGCGACGGATCGAACATCGTCCAGATCGGCAATGACGGCAACCTGCTGCCACTTACCGTGAACCTGAAACAGACTGACCAGCTTGGCATCGCCGAGCGCTACGATATCGTTATCGATTTCTCGCGCTACAGGGCCGGCCAGACGGTTGATCTTGTCAATCTGCAACAGATGTCGAGCGGGCAATTGCCGGGGCCGGTCTTGAGCCTGTCCCAGGCGCTTGGGGGCACGTCTTGCGATCCATGCGTGGGGCCGTTTCTCCGCTTCAAGATCCTCGGGCCGCCGCCCCAGCCGGATCAGAGCGTGGACCCTTCGGGCAATGGCAGGGGAATCGTATTGATCCCCAATCCGACGCTTCCTCAAGCTGTCCGGCAGCGCACGTTCCGCTTCGACGACAACGGACGGCCCGACACCAACGACCCCATTACTACCTACGCCAACGGAGGGCGGTGGGGCATTCGCACCGACAACGGCGGCGGCGAAGGAGAAACACTCACCGCCGACTACGGCCGCGTATCTTCAGAACCAGGCTTCGGCACCTCGGAGATATGGACGCTTCAGGGCGGATCGGGCTGGGACCATCCGATCCACATCCACTTTGAAGAAGGGCAGATCCTCAACCGCAACGGCAGCGCGCCTTCTCCCGCCGAAGGCGGCCGCAAAGATGTTTATCGGCTCCATCCTAACGGCAGCGTGACATTGCAAATGCAGTTCCGCGACTGGGGCGGCATGTTCATGGAACACTGCCACAACACCATGCACGAAGATAACGCCATGCTGTTGCGATGGGAAATCAATGCGGGCCAGCCTTTCCTAACCCCACTACCAACCCCGATCTCGAAACCTACGGGCGTAACCTTTCAAAGCCCCGACGAAATCCTCCCCAACCCCTAAAACCACTTCCGGCGCATGCCCTCCAGCGTGCGCCGGAAGCTCGCCGGACAAGAAGGCGGCTTCAAAAATACAAACAAAGAGAACCCCTCCTTTTTCTTCGCCCAACCCTGACGCATCCAACAACTCATGTCACTACAAAGACTGGGTCTACTGCTTCTCACCCTTGGCGCACTCAGCACGCCCTTCATTACACAGGCGCAAAGCATGCAAGCCGAAACCGAACAAGCGACTGGGCCTGTTTGGGAATACCGGGTACTTACCCTGGATCCGAATCGATGCGTCTCCGGACAGGCCATGACGACGGTCCTGAATGCGAATGGCCGCCAGGGTTGGGAGTTGGTCGGCTTTCAACCTGGGCCACCGCAGTTTCCCACGGTTCTTGAAGGCTCAGTCGCGATGCTTGCCGGCGCGCCGGGCGGCCGGAACGATATATATCCGCAGCTGGCCGATTCAATTCAGGGAACCGTCAACCTCACCATGCCCCCGGTGCAGCCCGGCGCATGCCAGTTGATATTCAAGCGTAAGGTTGGAGCAGCTCGCCAGTGATGACACTGAAATGTAGGGATACCTCACTCCCGCGCCTGGAAGGCGTAAAGAGAAGCCAGCCCGGGCGTCATTTTTCCACAAGTCGCTGATAACTAAGTCGATACCAGAGCAGGACTTAACCACTTCTATTTACATAGATTTAACCTTTCCTTCATGCTCTTGAAACCTGCGCCTGCTACAAAAAAGGTGCATGTGGGAAAACTGTTTTGACACCGTCATCATTTCCGACCTGCATCTTGGCTCCGAAATCAGCCGGGCGGCCGACGCGCTCGCGTTTCTGCAGACTGTCGAGTTTCAGCGGCTGGTCCTACTGGGAGATATCTTTTCCGACCTCAACTTCCGCCGTCTCACCAAAGAACATTGGAAGTTTCTTGGGTACATCCGCAAGCTGTCCAATCCCAAGCACGGCGTGGAGGTGGTTTGGGTGGAAGGCAATCATGACCACGGGCTGGCGGAAGTTATGTCGCACTTGGTGGGCATTCCCGTGTACGAGCAGTACGAGTGGGAGTACGCCGGCAAGCGGCATCTGGCCATCCATGGCCACCAGTTTGACAGCTTTGCCATCAACAACCACCGCATCAGCCGGCTGGGCCAATGGATCTTTCTGCAAATGCAAAAACTGGATTCGCGCAACAAACGGCTTGCCCGCTACCTGGACCGTCTCAACACCCGATGGTTGCGGCTTTCCGCACAGGTAGCCAAGGGCGCGCTCAGCTATGCAAAACAAGGCAGAGCTGAGCGCATTTTCTGTGGACATACTCACGTCCCACTGCGCGAGCAGCGCGACGGAGTTGAGTACTACAACTCCGGCGCGTGGGTGGATTTGTGCTGCACCTACATCACCATCGGACGGGAAGGAGTGGCCATCCATGAATACGAGCCAGAAGCAACTGACGATCGTCGTGCCAGCAAAGAACGAGTCACGCCTGCTGCCGAAGCTGCTCGAGTCGCTGTGCCGGCAAGATTACTCGCACCTGTGCTCAACCAAGGTACTCGTCGCTGACGCCGGCTCGACCGACGGTACGCGCGACCTGGCTTGGTCGTTCACCGGGCGGCTCGATATTGAAGTCATCCCCGGCGGATTACCCTCGGTAGGGCGCAACGCCGGCGCCCGGCGCGCTCACACTCCTTACGTCCTGTTCCTGGATGCAGACATGGAACTCAAGGACCCCTCACTCATTCGCCGGGCGATGGACCTGGCCACGCGGCGCAAGCTGCACTGCGTGACCACCAACATCTGGTGCAGCAACGGCCGGGTGCGCGATCAACTGCTGTACGTGGGCAACAATATCGCGCAATATGGCTCCATGCTGGTGCGTCCTTTCTCCACCGGCATGTTCATGCTGTTTGCCAAGTCCGAGTTCGACCGTCTGGGCGGCTTTCACGAAGGCGCCCTGTACGCGGAGGACTATCTGTTGAGCAAGAAAGTCGCGCGGCGCAAGTTCGGTATCGTGCGCGGTTGCGTTCACACCACCAACCGGCGCTTCCGCAATATGGGTCACGCGCGGGTAGTGGGCCTGTTCTTGAAAACCATGTTCAACACCTGGAATGACAGCTATTTCCTCCACGATCAAGGATACTGGCGGCAAAAGGTCTAAAATCCAATTTGGCGATGGATAACGGACCCAGCGAAAAACCCATCCACGATTTCCCTGCCGGCTTTGTGTGGGGCGTGGCCACGTCAGCACACCAGGTGGAGGGCGGCAACCTCAATAATCAGTGGTCCGCGTGGGAGCAAAAAGGCCGTATCAAGTCCGGCGACCGCGCTGGTCTGGCTTGCGACTGGTGGCGAAACGCCGAACAGGATTTCGATCGCGCCCAGGATCTTGGCATCAACGCCCTGCGGCTCTCGCTGGAGTGGAGCCGCATCGAGCCCGAGGAAGACCGCTGGAACGCCGACGCCCTCAGCCGCTATCGAGCCATGCTTCAGGCGCTTCGCGAGCGCGGCATGCGGCCTTTCGTGACCCTTCATCATTTCACCAACCCGCTGTGGTTTGAGGCTAAAGGCGGGTTCCTGGCGACGCAATCGGTTCGGCTCTTTGAGCGGTTCACAGAGCGGGCGCTGGAAGCGCTAGGCGACCTCTGTAGCGACTGGACTACGTTCAACGAACCCAACGTCTTCGCCGCTCTGGGATACTTTCTGGGCGAGTTTCCTCCCGGCCAGAAAGGACGCTTCCTTCGCTTAGCGCGGGTCACGCGCAACCTTTGTCTTGCTCACGCTGCCGCGTACCGTACCATTCATGAGCGGCAGTCCAACGCCAACGTAGGCTGGGCACAGCATTTCGTGGTCTTCAAACCGCGGCGGCCGAAATCGGCCGTGGACCGTTGGCTCTCCGCATTCGTGGACCGCCGCTTCAACGACAATTTTGCCGAGAGTATCCTGACCGGCCAGGCGCCGTTTCCACTCAACAATTTCGGTCAAACTCTTCCTGAAGTCAAAGGCACGTGCGATTACGTGGGCATCAACTACTACAGCCGCCTGCGCGCCGGGCTGGCCCTCTCCAGTCCCCGGACCCTGTTCTTTCAGCTCACGGTGCCGCCTCACAAGCCCCAAGGTGACAGTGGAATTGAGATTCCTTACGGCGAGGCCTACCCCAAAGGCCTGCGCCGCGCCGCGGAACGATTCGCGGCGTTCGACAAGCCCATTTACATTCTGGAGAATGGCGTCCCTGACCGTGACGACCGAATCCGTCCGTGGCTCATGCGAAGGGCGGTGAAGCACATGGGGAAACTGTTGGAGAACGGCGTGGACCTGCGCGGCTACTTCCACTGGAGCCTGACCGACAACTTTGAATGGAATGAGGGCTGGCACCTGCGCTTCGGATTGATTGAGATGGATCCTGAAACTCAAGTCCGCAAGCTGCGTCCCAGCGCCCAGATCTATGCGGATATCATTCGCGAGAGTAAAAACGGGTACGACGGCGTCTGAACTCACGCCAAGGAGGAATCGTGGCCTTTGCGAATCCCATTGAAGTTGTGCTGAAGTTCGAGCAATTGATTAACTCGAGAAGTCCGGAAGCGATCTGCGGACTGGTAACAGAGGATTCTGCCTTCATCGATTCTCTAGGCAACGGCATGGCCGGCGTGGAGACGCTGCGTAAAGCCTGGGCCGGCTACTTCAAGATGGTTCCGGACTATGCCATCTCGCATTCGGAGATTTTTGCGAATGGGGACACCGTGGCGATGTTGGGCTTCGCCCAGGGCACGTTTTCGAAAGACGGCCAAATCAAAAAGGAAGATTTTTGGAAGACGCCGGCGGCCTGGCGGGCTGTGGTTCGGGAGGGCAAGATCGCGCTGTGGCAGGTCTTCGCTGACAACGAGCCGATCAGGGCGATCATGCGGCGGCACCAGGGCACTGGGGCATGAGACCGAGGAGGACGTAAATGTCTGAACAGACAGGCGGCGAATCACGATCCGGTGGCTTCGAGGGCGTCACTCCAATCTTTCGCGTGCAGAGCCTCACCGCAAGCCTCGAATATTACATCCGCTGTCTCGGATTCAAGATTGACTGGCAGACGCCGATCATCGCATCCGTTTCTCGAAATCGTTGCCACATTTTTCTGAGTGAGGGAGACCAAGGCAATCCTGGAGCCTGGGTCTGGATCGGTGTGGACGAAGCGCTCTTCGAAGAGTTTCGTACCAGCGGTGCCAAGGTGCGCCATCCCCCAACCAACTACGAGTGGGCCTACGAAATGCAAGTCGAGGACCTGGATGGAAATGTCCTGCGCGTGGGTTCGGAACCTAGAAAGCATGAGCCTATCGGCGAGTGGCTGGATATGCACGGACGCCGGTGGAATCTGGTCGATGGCAAATGGGTAAGCACACCAGAATGAACGTGAGGCGATTAATGCCACATCCATCTGTCATCTCGACCGACGACGAAGAAGCGCAGCGACTGAGGCGGAGCGGAGAGATCCCGAGGATGTGTCCTTTGCCATGCGGATACGAGGTGTTCTCCCCGGGCCGTTTCCCGCCGTCAGCCGATGGGTAGAACTCCTTGAATCGGCATGGCAGCAAGAGGCATTCTCGGGATCTCTCCACTCGCACTCAGTCTCCCGCTATGCGGGATCCTTCGCGCTCGGTCGAGATGACAGGCATGGAGAGTTGATTCCAATCGTAAAATTGCTGGCCCTACTTGCTGACCGCAATCTTCTCCACCAGCGCTGAGTAATCCTTCTTCTCGATCCCGTAAACCTGCTTGTTGAACTCGTCCACCTTCTGCGAGTAGTTCATGGAGCAGAATTTGGGGCCGCACATGGAGCAGAACTTGGCTTCTTTGTAGTAATCGTCCGCCAACGTCTCGTCGTGCATGGAGCGGGCGGTGTCGGGATCAAGCGACAGGGCGAACTGTTTTTCCCAGTCGAAGGTGTAGCGCGCGTAGCTGAGAGCGTCGTCGCGATCTTGCGCGCCGGGGCGGTGCCGGGCAACGTCGGCGGCGTGGGCAGCGATCTTGTAAGCGATGATGCCGTCCTTGACGTCCTTCTCGTTGGGAAGGCCCAGATGCTCTTTGGGCGTGACGTAACAGAGCATCGAAGCGCCGTGCCAGCCGATCAGCGCTGCGCCGATAGCTGACGTGATGTGGTCATAGCCGGGCGCGATATCGGTAACCAGCGGCCCCAGCGTATAGAACGGCGCGCCATCACACCACTCGACTTCCTTGTCCACCTGTTCTTTGATCTTGTCCAGCGGCACGTGGCCCGGGCCTTCGATCATCACTTGGACATCGTGCTCCCAGGCTTTCCTCGTGAGCTCGCCCAGAGTGCGCAGCTCGGCGAACTGGGCCTCGTCGCTGGCGTCGGCGATGCAACCCGGACGCAGCCCGTCGCCCAGCGAGTACGAGACGTCATACTTCTTCATGATCTTGCTGATATCGTCAAAGCGCTCGTAGAGGAAATTCTGTTTGTGATGATGCGCCATCCACTGCGCCAGAATCGCTCCACCACGGCTCACGATCCCGGTAATGCGCTTGGAAATCAGAGGCAAATATTGAACCAGCACGCCGGCATGGATGGTCATGTAGTCCACGCCCTGCTGGGCCTGTTCCTCAATGACCTCCAGCATCAGGTCTGCGCTCAAATCTTCAATGCGTTTCACCCGCGAAACCGCCTCGTAAATCGGGACGGTGCCGATCGGCACGGGTGAGTGGCGCAGGATCGCTTCGCGGATCTCGTGAATGCCGCCGCCGGTGGAAAGGTCCATCACCGTATCCGCGCCGAAATGAACGGCCGTGTGCAGCTTACGCAGCTCTTCATCCACGTTCGACGTGATCGCGGAGTTGCCGATGTTGGCATTGATCTTGCACAAAGACTCCACGCCAATGGCCATCGGTTCCAGTTCGGGATGGTTGACGTTGGCGGGAATGATCATCCGCCCCGCGGCCACCCCGTCGCGAACCTTCTCCGGTGGCAACTTCTCGCGGTCGGCCACGTACATCATCTCTTCCGTGATCAGCCCCTTGCGGGCAAAATGCATCTGCGAGAAAGTGTGGTCGCTGGTCTCATCGGCCGCAGCGCGGCGCCGAGCAATCCATTCAGCGCGAGGTTTGGGCCGGCCTTCTGCTCCGTTGTCTCCGTTGCGTGCGCTCATGGTTCCACCTTAGTTCATCTGGAAAACACCTCATTATACGCGCCTGAAGCGGCGTGTGATCTGCGTCACGGTTGTCCTTCTGCCCTCTTGACCCACGCTCCCGGCAGGGCTAACCTTTGAACTGTTATGACGCAGCAACAAAGAAAAGTTTTGAAGTTCGGTGGGGGAACAGCCGTTATCCTGATCGGCCTCGCCTTTGCAGCCTGGACCGGTGTGAACGAGGGTAAAAGCTATTACTACACCATCCAACAGCTCCACGGCATGAAGGAGTCGATGTACAGCCAGCACATACGTGTAGGCGGTACTGTGGAGCCCGGATCCATCCACCCGGTTGGAACTGGTGTGGATTTTGTGCTGGTTGAAGTCGATCCCCAGACCAAGGAACGTCAAGCTTTACGCGTGAGCTACAGAGGTACCGAGCCTCCGCCCGACACGTTCAAAGACGAATCTCAAGCGCTGGCCCTGGGCACAATGGGTAGAGACGGCGTATTCCACGCAAGCGAACTGCAAGCCAAGTGCGCCTCAAAGTACGCACCGCAGCAGCCGGGCGCAACAGCGCCGCAAACCCAGACCAAGGGATACTGAGGTCCGCCGCTGACTACGGACGCTCTCCCCGTCAAAGTTGACAACGTTTCTAAAATCTACGGCCGCACCGCGGCAGTCAGAAATGTCTCTGTGGAATTACAGCCCGGGAAGTTCTACGTCCTGCGCGGCGAGAACGGCGCCGGCAAGTCCACGCTGCTTCGCATGATTGCCGGACTTAGCGAACCTACCGAGGGCAGCATTACCATTTTTTCCCTCCCCAGTCGCGATGCCCGAGCCCGCATGGGCTACATGGCCCACGCTCCTTTGCTGTACGACGAACTCTCCGGCATGGAAAACTTGCGCTTTTTTGCCCGGCTGTACGGCATCCCTTCCGACGCGCCTTTGCAGGACGCAATCCGCCGCGTCGGCCTGGATCCGGCGTTGCCGCGACGCGTTGGGCAATACTCGCAAGGCATGCGCCAACGTTTGTCTCTGGCCCGCGCCATTTTTCATTCGCCGGAGTTACTGCTGCTCGACGAACCATTTTCCAACGTAGATCCGGAATCAGCGGCGGAGATTGCCCGGCTGCTGGGGGCCATGCGCTCCGCCGGCGCTACGATCCTTCTTGTCACGCACCAAGTGGGTCTGCTGGCCAGCATGGCGGATGAGTTTTTGCTTCTCTCCGCCGGCCGATTAGTGGACCGCGGCGCGATGCGTGGGGTCCACACATGACGACGCCAGGCATGAGCCTCTCCATCGCCAAGCTGACGGCCAACAACGTGCGGAAAGACCTGCGCCTGGAGTGGCGGTCGCGCGACGTGCTGAACTCCATGCTGTTTTTCGCCGGGCTGGTGGTGATCATCTTCAGCTTCACCGTGGAACCGACGGCGGAGGAGTCGCGGCGCATCGCCGGCGGCCTGATCTGGATCGCGTTCCTTTTCTCAACCACCATGGCGCTCAACCAGTCCTGGGCCCGCGAGCTGCGCAACGGCGTACTCGACGCGTACCGCGTGGCTCCTGCGCCTCCGGAAGCCATGTTCCTGGGCAAGTGCCTGGCTAACTTTCTGTTCGTGCTGATGCTGGAATGCCTGATGGCCCCCTTGTTCGTGATCTTCTACAATCTAAGTGCGGTGGGGCCCGCCTGGCAGCTGGTGATCATCTTTCTGCTGGGGACATGGGCGCTGGTGGTGAACGGCACGTTTTTCGCCGTAATGTCCATCCGCACGCGCAGCCGCGAACTCATGTTGCCCCTGCTGCTGCTTCCGGTCTCCATCCCGGCGGTGGTCAGCATGGTCACCGCCACCACACTGGTGCTTTCCGGCGAAGCATCGCCGGCGGCCCAGATAAAATTGCTGGCGGTATACTGCGTGGTATACACCACCGCCTGTTTGCTGCTTTTTGAAACGGTGCTTAACGCAGAATGAACAAGAATCTTTTTTTTGCATGCAGCGTGATCGTTGCTGGCCTGCTCGGTTACGCGACCTACTTGGCGCTGAAGGTGGCGCCTACCGAAGCCACGATGGGCGACGTGCAGCGTATTTTCTATTGCCACGTACCCGCGGCCATGACCGGATTCACCATGTTCTTCGTGAACTTCCTGGCTTCCGTTGTCTATTTGTGGAAGCGCAGCGCCCGTGCTGATGCGCTGGCCGTAAGCGCGGCGGAAGTTGGCGTGGTCTTCTGCACGGTGGTGCTCATCACCGGGCCGATCTGGGCACGCTACGCCTGGGGCAAATGGTGGGTGTGGGACATGCGCCTCACCACCACGCTGGTCCTTTGGCTGCTTTATTTGAGTTATCTGGTCATGCGCCGGTCGTCGGAAGCCGGCTCGACCGCGGTGATGGCGGCGGCCCTGGCGGTCTTCGCCTTTCTCGACGTCCCCATCGTTTACATGGCCAACCGCTGGTTCCGTACCAATCATCCTCAGCCGATGATCGGTACCTCGAGCCTGGATCCGCAGATGGCCCACGTGCTTTACATCAACATGCTGGCCTTCTTCCTCTTCGGTTGTCTGATTTACTGGTTTCGTTACGGGCTGGAGCGCACGGCACAGAAGGTGGCCGCAATCCACGTTCGCCGAGCCGGAGTCGGCACGACGGCGATGATGGCTCTGCCCGCGATGTTCTTTCTGCAGTTCCAGCCGCCTCCACCTCATCACGTGGATCCGCACGTGTACCTCTATGGCGCATACTTCGCGGCCTGGACGATTTATTTTTTGTATCTGCTGCTGCTTTCGAACCGGCTGTTCAAGCTGAAGAAGGAAGAAGCGGAGCTGCACTGAGGCGCCAAATGGCGCGAGTGGAAGCCATATCTCAGAAACGAGTCGTTCTCTTTGGATACTGGGGGGCTGAAACCAAATGAAATCTCCAGTCTTTTATCTGGTGTTGATCATCACCGTTGGCTTGCTGGCCTGGGGAACCTACCAGGCGCTGGTGGTGGCCCCTCCGGAGGCCTCCATGGGTGACGCGCAGCGGATTTTCTATTACCACATGCCCGCGGCGATCGCAGCTTCGATCCTGTTTTGGGCCAATTTTGCGGCCTCCCTCTGGTTCTTGTGGAAGCGCAGCCCCGTCGCCGACGCCGTCGCCGTAACCGGCGCCGAGGTCGGCGTGGTCTTCTTTGGAGTGGTCCTGATCAGCGGCCCCATCTGGGCGAGATATGCCTGGGGCAGGTTCTGGGTGTGGGACGCGCGTTTGACCACGAGCTTGATCTTATGGCTACTTTACGTCAGCTATCTGGTGCTCCGCCGCTCTTCTCAGGCCGGCTCGACCCAAGTGCTGGCAGCAGCGCTGGCGGTCTTCGCCGCGCTGGACATGCCCATCGTCTATATGTCCAACCGCTGGTTCCGCACCAACCATCCCCAGCCCATGGTCGGCACGGATAGGATCGACCCGGCAATGAATCGTGTCCTGTTGTGGAACATGTTGGCCTTCTGTATGTTCGCCTTGCTGATCGCCTGGTTCCGCTATGAACTGGAGCGCAAGGACCAAGAAATCAACTTGCTGCAGGTTCAGCGGATGACCAAAGGCGTGGGCGCCATGGTCGTATCGGTGGTTGTCAACCTCCTGATCGATGAACAACACGAAAAAATAGTCCAGCACCGCTACATGGTGATGGGGTACGTCGCGGTCTGGGCCGTGTACGCCGGCTACTTGTCTTCACTGTTCGCTAAATTGCAACGCTTGCGGCGCGAGGCTGCCGCGTGCGGGCTCGAAGCAAATCGAGTCTAGCTGCCTCGAGCGTGGGCCGGCCTCAGCCCCGCTGGTGGAATACACTACGTCTATGACGTCGCCTACCTCCAACGCTCTGGCCCAAGCAGCTTCCTCTTACCTGCGCTCGGCCATGCATCAGCCGATTCACTGGCATGAGTGGGGCGAAGAGGCGTTCGCCGAGGCCCAGCGCGAGAACAAACCTATCCTGCTCGACATTGGCGCCGTGTGGTGCCATTGGTGTCACGTGATGGACCGCGAGTCCTACGAAGATCCGGCCGTTGCGGCGATCATCAATGAGCACTTCGTCGCCATTAAGGTCGATCGCGACGAGCGCCCCGACGTGGACAGCCGCTACCAGACCGCGGTGCAAGCCATCAGCGGGCAAGGCGGCTGGCCGCTGACCGCGTTTCTCACACCAGAGGGAAAGCCTTTCTACGCAGGCACATATTTCCCGCCGCAGGACTATCACGGGCGTCCCAGCTTTCGCCGCGTGCTGATGACCCTGGCACAGGCGTATCACGAAAAGAACGCTGACGTCATCGAATCCGCCGAGAGCGTGATGGACGCCATCGGCCGCGCTGAAGGCTTTGCTGGACAGTCTGGGCCCCTGGGGTCACAGCTGATCGACAGCATGGTGGAATCGGCGGTGAAGCTCTTCGACGCCCACCATGGTGGCTTCGGCTCGTCACCCAAATTTCCGCATCCCAGCGCGCTCGACCTCGTGATGCAGCGCTACACCGAGACCGGCAACCAGCATCTCTTGAACATTGTGGCCATCACGCTCGAGAAAATGGCGCAAGGCGGCGTCTACGACCAGCTTGCCGGAGGCTTCCATCGTTACTCGGTGGACGAACACTGGATTGTCCCCCACTTCGAGAAGATGGCCTACGACAATTCCGAGCTACTCAAGAACTACGCCCACGGTTACCAACTCACGCGCAATCCCTTCTTCGCGGCGGTGGCTAAAGACATCGTCCGCTGGATGGACGAATGGCTCAGCGACCGCGAACACGGCGGTTTCTACGCTTCCCAGGATGCCGACTACTCCCTCGATGATGACGGCGACTACTTCACCTGGACTCTCGACGAAGCCAAGTCTGTCTTGAGCGGCGAGGAACTCGAAGCCGCGACCGTGCATTACGACATCGCTGAAGTCGGCGAGATGCACCACAACCCGCAGAAGAATGTGCTGTACGTTCGCGTGCCGGCGGAAGAACTTGCCGCGCGCCTCAACAAGACGCCGGAACAAGCCCAAGTGGTCTTGGATTCGGCGAAGATGAAGATGTACGCAGCGCGGCGCACGCGTCCAACGCCGTACGTGGACAAGACGGTTTATGTGAGCTGGAACGCGCTGTGCATCTCCGCATATCTCAAAGCCGCTCAGGCGCTCGAGCTCGACGCTGCCCGCAAGTTTGCTCTCCGGTCCCTCGACCGCATCCTCTCACAAGGCTGGAGCGGAGAGAGCGGCTTGCGGCACGTAATCGCATACTCGGATCCGAAAGGCGGTAAACGCCTCGTTCCCGGCGTGCTCGACGATTATGCTTTCAACTTGATCGCCTGCCTTGATGCCTACGAAGCCAGCGCCGACCTCAGTTATTTCCGCTTCGCGGAGAAGATCGCGGCGGCCATGATCACCCGCTTCAGCGATACCCGGGAAGGCGGGTTTTTCGACATCGCGATTGGGCCTGAGACCGATGGCATGGTTCTGGGCGCGCTGGCGGCGCGGCGCAAGCCCATGCAGGATTCGCCGACGCCTGCGGGAAATCCCGCGGCTGCCATCGGGCTCCTGCGCCTGTATGCCTACACCAACGACCCAAAATATCGCACCCTGGCTGAAAATACGCTGAAGGCCTTCGCCGCCATCGCCGGACACTACGGGTTATTCGCCGCAACCTACGGCATCGCTCTCGATATGTATCTGCATCCGCACACGCAAGTGGTGGTTATCGGCAGCGGCGACCAGGCGGATAAACTGCAGTCCGCCGCTCTAGCGCGCTTCTCGCTCAACAAATCGGTCCTGCATCTCGCGCAAGGTGAAGCTGTTCCGCAAATGCTTCCGCCGGCGCTTGCGGAAACCATTCCCAATCTGCCGGCCGTCAAGGAAGGCAAGACTACGGCGGTGGTGTGCAGCGGATTTACGTGCCAGCCGCCAACCTCAGACATTTCCGAATTGACGAGGGCGTTGGAGGCTCGCCGGTAGAGACGTGGCATGCCACGTCTCTACGTCACAATTCTTCCGGCAATAGGGATCCCTCCTGCTCGGGACAAAGTCAAGAGTAGGCTTCTTCCAGCAACTCAACCACATGCTTGACCGGCTGCTTCAACCCACGCTGGGCCATTCCCGCGCGGAGCTGGATCATGCAGCCAACGTTGGCGGTGGCTATCATTTCGGAGGAAACCGATTGCACGTCGTCCATCTTGGCGTCAAGAATCTGCATCGATAGTTCGTTCTGCGCCACGTTGTATACGCCGGCGCTGCCGCAGCACTGGTCAGAATGCGGGAGTTCAACCAACTCGCAGCCAATCGCCTTCAGCAATTCGCGCGGCTGGGTGCGGATGCGTTGCGCGTTGGCCAGATGGCACGGGTCCTGGTATGCAACTTTCTGCATGATCTTCTTCTTCGGCGCCCGCAGCCCCAGGCCCGCCAGATACTCCGTCACGTCTTTGGCTTTGGCCTTGAATTCCTTGGCTCGCGTGGCGAACTCGGAATCGTGTTCCAGAAGATCGTCGTACTCTTTCATGTGCGAGCCGCAGCCGGCGGCGTTGGTGACGATGGCGTCGTAATCGCCGCTCAAGAACACTTTGATGTTGTTCCGCGCCAGTTCCCGCGATTCCGTGCGGAAGCCGGCGTGGGCATGCAGCGCGCCACAGCAACCCTGTCCCGCGGGGACATGGACTTCGACTCCATTTTGCGTGAGCACCTGGATGGTCGCGCGATTGAGGTGCGAGAACGCCACGTTGTTGATGCAGCCCGCAAGGAAGGCGACTCGGCCCCGGCGTTCGCCCACGGCGGGAAACACTTTGCCGATCTCGCCGAAGAAGAACTCCTTGTCAATTTGCGGCGAAAGTCGCTCTACGTCGGCCATGCCAAAGAGCTTGAGGATTCCGGTGGCGCGAGTTAAAGCTTGCAGACCGGAACGTTGATAGATTCGTGTTGCCCGCGCGGCAAACTTGAGCGTCGTGTAATTGGAAATGATCCGGCGGTAGAAAAGATTGCGGAGAGTGCGCGCTAAGAAAGGACGATGGTAGTTCTGTTCGATCTGCGCGCGTGCCCGCTCTACGATGCGGCCATACTTCACGCCCGAGGGACAGGCAATCTCGCAGGCCAGGCAGCCCAGGCAGCGGTCAATATGCGTGGCAAAGGATTCGCCGAGCGCTATCTGGCCTTCGTTCACGTGCAGCACCTGATAGATGCGGCCGCGCGGCGAGTCCATTTCCATGCCCAGCACTTTGTACGTAGGACAGTGGTTCAGGCACAACCCGCAATGAACGCAGGTCCGCAAGAGCTCCCATGTGGGGACGTCCTGTGCTGTTTGGAGCGCAGCCGTCCCCGGCTGCGCATGATCACCGGCCGCAGATGTAGTCTGCTCAGACAATGAACCTTCCCCTGTTCAAGATATTTCTTGGATCGATAGCATGCTTCACGCCCTTCATCAACGTGAGATCGGTCGGCGTGGGACCCCACACATCGAGATATGGTTTGGCTTCTTTAGGACAATGCGCTACTTCCGCCGACGATCCTGGCGGCAACATCCCGCGAAACGCGGCCACGCAATTTGAAAACTGCGTTGCAGGTGGCGGATCCACGGCCAGCGGAATGAAGATCAGCACCAGGTTGCCGGCAGCAACGCGGCCCAGGCCAGCGGCAATAAAGTTGTGCTCCGTGGCTGCCCGCTGCCACGCCTGGAGCGCCGGCGCGACGTCTTGGATGGCCAGGTGCGTGTACATCACCATGGCGTTGCGATGGCGTGCGAGCACGTTGTGCTCAAACTGCGAAACCCAGCGCCAGAATTGGCTTTCGTTCTCGCCTTCGAGCTCGCGGGTGACAGCGGCGCCCAGCTCGCGGCGGTAGCGAGCCAGCACATTGTCGCTCCCGGCGGCGCGCAGCGCGATCTGCCATTGGTCCGCAGGCCCGACCACGGGCTGCGAGGGCGTGTAATGGTCGGCATCGCGGGCCGGCGCGGGATCGCACAAGTACTCTTGGGCGCCGGGCGACAGGATCTCCAGACACAACGGCTGCAGCGGAGATCGTAAAACTTGCCCGCGGAATTTCAGCGCGTCTTCAAGCGACCCAAAGACGCATGCGAACGTGCGTGTCCGCCGCGGTTTGGGGAAAACTTTGAAGTTGGCTCCGGTAATGACCGCTAGCGAGCCGTAGCTGCCGATCATCAGCTTCATCAAATCGTAGCCGGCAACGTTTTTGACCACGCGTCCCCCGCCCTTGGCCACTTTGCCGTCCGCAGTGACGAACTGGACTCCGATGCAGAAATCGCGCAAGCCGCCGAAAGCGTGCTTGAGCGGGCCGGCAGCGGCCGTTGCCAGCAGTCCGCCTACACTGGCCGTTTCCAGGTTGGCGGCATCAAAGGGAAGCCACTGCTGGTGTTCCTCGAGCTGTTTGAGCGCTTGGGCAAAAGGTATGCCGGCGTTGAGACCCACAGTCAAATCTCCGGGATCGTAGTGAGCAATCGCGTTCATCCGGCCGGTGTGCAGCAAAATGTCGATTCGTGCGGGCACGCCGCCGATGTCCTGCTGGGTAAACCCGCCGGCCGGCGCGACCACTAGATCGCGGCTGTTCGCGAACTGCAGAACGGCAGCGATTTCGTCCGCTGAGCCCGGCGAAACCACCGAAGCCGGCGTTATGCCATTGATCTCGATCTGCGCAGCGTTCACTTCCCGGGCGCCTACATGTTGCTCGCCGACAATCGAGGCCAGCTCACGCTCCACGGATTGTGCCGTCACTGTGCTCACACAGGAACCCCTGAGACAGGTTCAACCTTGGGCCGGGGCAGCGGGCCGGTGATCTCGCGGCAGTAACGCAGGTCAGGAATCATCTTCTGGGGATTCAGGATGGATTCCGGATTGTACGCGTTGCGTAGCCGCACCATCACCTCCAGATCGTCTTCAGTGAACATGGCGGTCATGAACTGTCTTTTTTCGGAACCAACGCCGTGCTCGCCGGTAATGGAACCACCGAACCTCAAGCAGCAGGCCATGATTTCATTTCCGGCCTTGTGGCTGTCTTCGATCTGTTTGGGATCTCGGCTGTCAAACAGAATCAGCGGGTGCAGGTTTCCATCGCCGGCATGGAAGACGTTGGCGATGGTCAGGCCATACTTCTGGCTGATGCGCTCGATCTCCTGGAGCGTGGCCGGCACTTTCGTGCGCGGGATCACTCCATCTTGCGTGTAGTACGCGGGAGCTACGCGCCCCACAGCGCCGAACGCCGTCTTCCGTCCCAACCAGAGGAGTTGGCGCTGCTGTTCGTCGCGGGCGCGGCGGACTTCCCGCGCCTTTTGCTCGCTGCACACTTTGCTCACCGCTTCCGCCTGTTCCTCTACAGCTTCCTTCAGCCCTTCCAATTCGATCAGCAGCACTGCGGCCGCATCCATCGGGTAGCCCGCGTGGACATTCTCTTCCACACAGCGCACCATCCAGCCATCCAGCATCTCCAGGGCCGCCGGGGTCACGCCGCTTTGCGTGATTGCGACCACGGTATTGGCTGCGTCTTCCACCGAGTTGTAGATGGCAAGCAGGGTGGCCACGGACTCCGGCAAGCGTGTGAGTTTCACGGTGACGGCCGTGGCGATTCCCATGGTGCCTTCCGAGCCGACAAAAAATCCCGTCAGGTCCAGGCCGCAGGAATCCTGCGTTTTGCCTCCGAAGTGAACGATCCGGCCGTCAGGCAGCACAGCCTCGATTCCGGTGATGTGATTCACGGTGACGCCCATGGCCAGCGTGTGCGGTCCGCCGGAATTTTCCGCCACGTTGCCGCCGATGGTGCAGGCTTTCTGGCTGGAGGGATCGGGCGCGTAGTAGTAACCGTACTTCGCTGTGGCGTTCGAGACTTCCAGGTTGACCACGCCGGGCTGCACCACCGCGCGCTGGTTCTCTACGTCGATTTCCAGAATCTTGTTCATGCGCGCCATGGCCAGCATGATGGCCTGCCTGCTGGCGATAGCGCCGCCGCTCAGTCCGGTGCCTGCACCCCGCGGAACCACCGGCGTCTTGGTCGAGTGCGCGAGGCGCATGATGCGGGAAACGTGGTCGGTGGTCTGGGGGAAAACCACGGCACCAGGACGGCTCTTGTCCTGCCCGCCGTCGTACTCATAGAGCATGAGTTCTTCCGGACGATCGAGCACGGCGTCTTTCCCGGCGATTTTCCTGAGTTCGCGGATGATGGCGGAGTCCATAAATCCCAGTTGGCACGATTGTAACGCTTCTCCCTGGCCCTTAGCTTCTTGGCTTTGGCTCTTGGCCCTGTTAACGCCGCCGGTCAGGGCCACCCCGTGCCGTACATTGTCGCTTTGTAGCCTGTCTAGCGTGATGCATAATCGCCTTAGTTCTGAGAACAACCATGAGCTGGGACAAGGATCTTCAGCGCTGGGTTGAGGCGCATCTCATCGATGCTGTCACGGCCGAGCGCATCCGGGAGTTCGAGCGGGAATCCCAAAAGGGCTGGCGTTGGCCGGCCATTCTGGCGGTCGGGTTTGGCGTGTTGATGCTCTGCGCCGGCATTCTCCTGTTTGTGGCCGCGCACTGGGACGAGCTTTCTCCCGCGCAGCGTTCTCTGCTGGTGCTAGGCATGACGGCGGTGTTTCACGTGGCTGCCGGGCTCCTTGGCGACAAAGTTCCGGCGATTGGCACGGCGTTGCACGTAGCAGGAACCGCTACACTGGGCGCCGGCATCTTTCTTGCCGGCCAGATTTTTAATCTTGAAGAGCACTGGCCTGGCGGGATCATGCTGTGGGCATTGGGCGCGGTACTTGCCTGGCTGGTTCTGCGGCAATGGCCGCAGGCCTTGCTCGCTGCTGTGCTGATTCCGTCGTGGCTGGGGAGCGAGTGGTCCGTGGCCACGGAGCGATACTCCGGTGCCTGGCACATTGCTGCCCAGGGTTTCCTGCTGCTTGCCATCCTCTATTTCTCCGTGCCGCAGAAGGAGTCGAATCGCGCATTGCGCCTCGGCCTGATGTGGGTGGGGTGTTTCATGCTGATTCCCTTTCTTGGCGATGTGATGTACAGCGGAGAGTCTTACTCCTTGCGTTACTCACATGCGGTGCCTGCGCGTCTTACCGCGCTGGGATATGCTGCCGCTTATCTTCCCGCCGTGGTTTTAGCTGCAACCGTCCGCAAGCAGCAAGCCGCCTGGATTTTCGGCTCCGCAACCTGGGTCCTAGTGCTGGGATTCCTGAGCCAAAACCAGACCGCAGAACACAATCCTTGGATCTATCTTTGGGTGGCGCTTGGCGCGTGCCTGCTCTGCTGGTGGGGGGTGCGCGATGGCCGGCGGCTCTTCATCAACTATGGCACAGCCGTCTTCGCGCTCAACGTGCTTGCGTTCTATTTCTCTGAAGTCCTGGACAAGATGGGCCGATCCATGGGCCTGATTTTGCTCGGCGTCATCTTCCTGGCGGGTGGCTGGGTACTGAACCGCTTGCGCAGCGATCTAATTGCGCGAGCGGCGGCGGGAGAGAAGCGATGAACACTTTGACCAAAAGCCTTGTTGTTGCCTTGATTCACATCCTCATCGTGCTCAGCCTGGGTGGCAAGCTGTTATACGACCGCCAGACTCGCCCGCGGGTATGGGTGAGAACGAGATCGGTCGATCCTGACTTGCCGATTCGCGGGCGCTACATGGCTCTGCGGTTGCAGGTGCAAGCGCCGTGGTTTCAGGCCAAGCCGAATTACGGGTGGAATTCGGTAACCTTGGCTGTGGACAACGGGACGCTGGTGGCAAACAAGTCCGAAACGTCCACGGGGATATCCGTAAGTTTCTGGGGAAACCGGCCCAATCAGCCAAACCAGCAGCCGCCGAGCGAGCTGTTTCTGGACCAGGGTGTTTTGTTCTTCTTGCCTGAGCATGCGGAGTTTCCGCGACTCGACGCCGGCGAGGAACTTTGGGCTGAAGTCACTATCCCACGCAAAGGACCGCCCCGGCCCATCCAATTGGCGTTAAAGCGCGGCACGGAATGGAAGCCGCTTACGTACCGGTAAATCGGGAAACGTTCCCTTACGGACAAATCAACTGGGCCATGCCGGAGACGTTCCTGGTCATCGCATTCATTTGCGAAATCGCCATGCTTGGATCCGCTGGAGCCGTGGCTTCCACGGTGGCGATGCCGACGAAGCCGTTGCATTGCGCCACGCCGTTACCATCAATCGTGGGTGTGGCTGCCATGGTTGCCATGCTCGACATGCCCACGGGCATCGGGGTCGCAAACGGGTTGCCGATGCTCCAATGCACTGCAGGCGACATCATCGACATGGGCGCCATATTGAACGTCGCGCTAGCCATGAATTGAACCTGGCTGTTAGGAAATTTCTGCGCGTCTGCGGAAGATGGCGTCACCATCAGGCTCTGCATCTGCCGGTTGCTGCCCATCGTTGTGGAACTGCCGCCGCAGCCGGCCGACACAAGAAGGAGAAGAACCAAAACGGGAAGAAGGAAAGTTGCAGATCTCGTCATACGCCCTCGACTACTTCTCTCGATCATTCACTCGGAGCGATCAATCTGCGGGCCGCCCAATCAAATTGGGTCCCCATTCCTTTTTTTATGCTATTGCCGGCGAGCGGCGAAATTCAACACACGTCAGCTCGTCTTGCTCGGCTTCGCCACGCCCAACAAGATCTGGAACAAAAGCAGCCAGCGCTTGAGGTTGACGGTGATTAGAAAATTCTCTTTGGCGTGCTCGCGACCGTTCTTGCCCAATTGCGCGGCGAATTCCGGATGCGTGAGCAGATAACGGATCTGGTAGGCACACCCTTCCACCGAATGCACCAGCACGCCTGTAAGCTTGTGAATGATCTGCGTGGGGATGCCGCCCACGGCGCCCGCGACTACAGGCTTTTCTTTCCAAAGCCCTTCGGTCACGGTCAATCCGAAGCCTTCCTTCAGCGACTTCTGAATAATGATGGTGGCAGCCCGTTGCAGGGCATTGATCTCCAGCGCCGACCAGGGGGGAAGGTTCAAAATGATCACGTCAGGGTCGTCGCCCGCTGCCGTCATCACTTCCTCAAGAACGGCCGCGCCTTCGGGATCGTCGGTGGCGCCGCCGCCGGCCAGCACCAGCTGGCAGTCCACATATTTCTTCACCAGCTTATAGGCCTCGATCACGCCCACGGGATCCTTCAAGCGGTCGAAGCGCGAGATCTGGCACAGGATGGGCCGCGAACGGTCGATGCCGAAGTCGTCGCAGACCTTGTCGATGGTACTTTCTTCCAGTTCTTTGTTCTTTTCCGATAGCGGGTCGATGGAAGGGAAGAAAAGATACTGTGGAACGTTGAGCTGGCGCGTGAAGGCCGGCGATGAGAAGATGGTGGCGTCGTATTGCTCCACCAGCGGTTTCAGAAAATCCCACACGCCCGGGTGGGGATTGGAGAGGTCGATGTGGCAGCGCCAGATCCAGCGGCCACGGGTTTCTGCCTTGGAGCGGATGAGCCCCGCCGGCTGAGGATCGTGGATCACGAACAGGTCCTCCGCAAATTCCATGCGCTGGCGGTTCTGCTCGTTGTAGGACATAAAGATGTCCTGGATCTGCTGGGTCAGGTTGAACTCGCCGCCGTGCAGCGCGTTGTGAAAGCCTTTGGTCACTTCGTAAAAATCGTTGCCGCCCGTGATGACTTCCCACTTGGTGGGGATTTCGAGTTCATTCATCAGCGGAATCAGACGGTTCAGAATCTCCGCCACGCCGCCGCCCACGGCGGTGGAGTTGACCATCTTGACTGTCTTACCTTGGAGATGACGCGCCAGAAACCGAATCTCATCCAGCTCGGGTTTTCCGATGATGGCGGAGTAGTCTTCGAGCCGCGGCGGCGCCGGAGGCGGAGGCGGTTCGGTTTGGATACGCGGATGCCGGCGCCGCTCGATAAAGTGGGTCGGCAAATCGGTTTGGCGAAAGCGGCGCTCCTTGGTTTCCACGTCGGCTTCCCGGGATTGTTCCTTGACGGACGGCCCACCGTCCTGGTCAGCCGCATTAGTGCCGGGTGAAGCCGGGTCAGGAGCTTTCTCCGCGACAAGCTTCGGTTTTTGCTTCTCCTCTTTCATCACTGGGCTACCTTGTGGTTACCCTGCCGGGCCAGATTTTTTGATGCGGGTCAACCCCGCGCGATTTCGCTTTCGATCGTGCGCAGAATGTTGCGGCGCACGCCTTCCAGAGTTGATGTGTAGATGTCAATGCGGTTAATGCGGTCGGCGGCCGCGCCCAGATCCAGTTCCTGGTCCAGCCAGACCGAGAAATCATTGTTGTTGAGCTTGATCCTCAGGCGCGCGTCGATGAAGTGGTAGTAGATGCTGTGGATGCTGACCTTACGCAGGCCGTCAGCGAATTCTTCCAGGTTGCGAGCCACGTAGGGCGTAGGCACCACCACCAGCTCGGCAGCCATCAGGTAGAACGGTTCCGTGGCGGGGCGCGAGCCGGCGCGAGGGTTTTTTGCCAGATAGCTTTCGATCATAGTTACCAAACGCTCGCGCAGCGCCGTGATGGAAGTGAATTCGCGCACATCGAGCGCCGCCAGCCGCTCCGCCAACCCGACTTCGTTACACGCGGAAAAAGCCCAGTGCGAGAAGTCGTTGGAAAAACCTTCGCGGATGAAATGATGTTCTTCAAGCGTCTGGAAGGTGTGCTGGAAAATGCAAGCGTCGCTGCAGGAACGCACGGCTTCCAGAAGTTCCTGGAGATTGCTCGCCTTTTCCCTGCTGATCCGCAACAGGTGTGATGCGGAGTTGAAATAGAATGGCGCCCGCGCCCAGCGTTCGCTGGTTAGAGCCTGCGGTGCGGTAGCCATCAAAGACCTCCTTGGCAAGACTGGGGCCGTCAATCTCTATTTTGCGCTGTGCCCGAGCATTTTTGGATGCCCAAGGCCGCACTTCCGTTGTTTACGAGACTGGTTCCTTAAGGACGACGTACTCCCGACGTAGGCGGCGCAAACAGGAACGAGAAGGCAATCCCCATCAGCAGCATCCAGATCAGGTTGGTGCGGGCCGTTTCGCTGGCGACCCGGAAGCTGCCCAGGGGCTTAAACAGAAATATGGCAAAAATCACCGCTGCCAACAATGTGCCCGCGATCCCGGCACGCGCCCCGAAGCGCATGGCCGTCAACAAAACCACGGCGCTGAATACCAGGGGCACAGACGCTTGCCAAGGGTGTCCTGCCGCCAGAAAGCAGGAGCCTAGCGCCGCCACGGCACAGAACAGGCCGCCGATCATGACATCCAACCGGCGCAACTTGCGTAACCTGGTTGACTCTGTGTTCTCAACAATGTCGGAAAGTTTCATGCGCAAAAAATAGAATGTCAGAACCCAGGGTTGCTGTGGGAAAAATCGAGAGCTTCTCACTGGTCACGGCGCCTGTGCCCGTATTAAGGCCGGATCCTAACCCCAGCCCGTCCTGGTACGCACTCCAAAGGAGCTACTCTCGATTTGACTGGTTTTCATGCATCTCAAGAGTTAAGGTTTTGGGCCGAACTGAAGAGCAAGCGCAATGCATTCCGCAAGCGAGTTCCTTTTCCAGCTATTCGTGATCTTTGTCTGGGCCAAGTTCTGCGGGGAAGTATTTGAACAGCTCCACTTGCCCGCGGTGGTGGGGGAGATTCTGGCCGGAGTGCTGATCGGGCCCTACGGTCTGCACCTGGTCGTGCCCAGCGACGCGATCCGCGAAATAGGAGAGGTCGGGGCGATCTTCCTTCTCTTCACTGTGGGCCTGGAAACTCAGCCCAAGGATCTGCTGAGCGTCGGCCGGACATCTTTCTACGTGGCCCTGGCCGGAATTACCGTCCCTTTCATCTGTGGCTTTGCCTACATGACGCTGCTCGGCCATGCGCCGGCGGAAGCTACCTTTGTGGCCACGGCCATGGTGGCAACCAGCGTGGGGATCACCGCACGTGTGCTGGGTGACTTGCGCGTGTTGCATGCCCGGGCTTCGCGCATCATCTTGGGAGCGGCGGTCTTTGACGACATTCTGGGCATGGTCCTGCTCGGCGTGGTCGGCGGGCTGGCGGCCGTCGGCGGGATCAAGTGGACGCCCGTTCTGGTCACCACCCTGGAAGCACTGGCCTTTGCGTGGTTCATGATCTTCTACGCACCGCGCCTGGTCCGACGCATGGAACCGGGCTTGCAACGTACTTCGACCCCGAACGCGCCCTTGATCATCTCCCTGGCCATCTGCCTGGGGCTCTCCTACGCCTCGAGCAAGATCGGCATGGCTCCCATTATCGGCGCATTTTTTGCAGGGCTGGCCTTTGCCGAATACTCGCCGCAATGGAACCTGCGGCCGAGGGTACTGGCCATCAACGAATTCCTGGCTCCCTTTTTCTTTTTCAACATGGGCGCGCAACTCAATACCGATGTGTTTGACGGCAAGCTCGTTCTCGCTGCAGTCATCCTCTCAGTGCTCGCTTTTTTCTCCAAGCTTTTAGGCTGCGGGCTTCCCGTGCTGCGCTTCGGCTGGAAGATGGCGGCTAAAGTCGGCATGGGTATGGTGCCGCGGGGCGAAGTCGGCCTGATCGTGGCTTTGGTCGGACTGCAGCACCACACGATCTCGGAGAGCGCGTACGCGCTGGTGATCTTCATGACCGGAGCCACAACGCTGGTGGCCCCGCCGCTTTTAAAGGTACTGTTTCGTGACGACAGCGCAGGCCTGCCGCTGCCTGCCGAAGAACGCTCCAGCGCCATGTGAGCATTGCCGCAGGCTTCTTCAAAGGCTTCGCCCTCGGTCCCGCCTCGCGGGATCGTGCGGATCAGCGCTCGCTCCGCCCTCACCCTTGAGCGCAGCCTGGCTTTCTGAAAGCTGAACAACATGGTGGCCAGGGGCGGTTTTGTTAGCATCACACGCCCTTTGGAATCTCCGCCACCGGCATTCTATTGAACCCCAAAGTCGACCTAAGCTCTTTGCCTGCAATATGTTATTGAAGTTCGGTACAGAAAAGTACTCAGTTTATTCCCGTCAACCGGAAGCAGGCTGATGGCTTCCTGCAGGTCGCCTTCTGCTTGGTTTTTTGACGATCACTCCTCACTAGCTGACTTCTCACAGGTAATCCGGGCGTGTTGGGATGTCGGGGCACATTGCTTGAGGTGGGCGACTACTTCATCCAGGACCCTGGAAGAGCGGCTAGCCCATTTGTAATGGATGGCTGCGACTGGTTTGCCGACGAATCCGGGTAGGCTCTTTTACCCTTAAAGCCCCAAGGGATCCGCGCAAGTCCTTCCTTCACTGCCATTCTAATGTTACTAAGATCGGTCTGAACCGTCTCACCATGGAGGGCACCATGCGGGCGTACAGCATAGTCAGTTCAGTGGCAATTGCCTCAATAGTTGTGCTGGTACTCATGTGCGTGGACGGGCACGCGCAGCAAAAGAACTCGGGCAGCGCGGAGCTATCCGGCCGGGTCAACGGTGCAAACGGCACGGCGATCGTGGTACATCTGCGCCTACCCGATGAAAATCCGCTGCGCTACTACGATGGCTATGAAGAGACCACGACAGAAGACGGCACCTTTCACTTCGCCGACATCGCACCCGGCACGTACCAAGTGGAGACGGCGACAAGCGGCTTCATGCTTCCTGTACCCATGGCCATTACGTTGCGACCGGGCGAGAAACGCAAAGGCGTTGCCATTACCGTAACGCCAAGTTACTCGCTCTGCGGACGGCTGACGGAGCAAGGCGCTCCTGCAAGGTATCAGTGGGGAAATGTCTATCGTTATAATCCGGAGTTTGGCACGCTCTCCAAGAAACTCTTCACCACCACGGGACCGGATCGGAGCTTCAAAATCTCAGATGTGACTCCGGGTATGTATTATCTTGCGGGCTATACAACCTATTACCCGGGATCCTTCAACTTCACCGGCGCAAAACCGATTGTGTTTGGCGACGGCGCTCCCACCGGTTGCAACTTCGAAATTCCGCTACAGTACAGCGGCTGCCATACAACCAAGGTCTCCGGGCACATCGCCGGTACGCCTGGCGATAGCAACGCGCAGTATAAAGTGCTCTTCTTTTCAACAAACCCTGCTGGAGGAAGCATGCCGGAGACGTCCGGCAGCGGCAAAAGCTACAAAGCCGGCGACACCTTCAGCGACAGCCTGTGTAAAGGCGCCTACGATGTCCTCTTGACCGACGACCAAACGTCACCCTGGGTCGAGGAGTCTTTCACGCACAAGGTGGTATTCG
This sequence comes from Candidatus Angelobacter sp., assembly GCA_035263765.1. Classification (GTDB taxonomy): domain Bacteria; phylum Acidobacteriota; class Terriglobia; order Terriglobales; family Acidobacteriaceae; genus Angelobacter. The sequence goes on from DATFQZ010000138.1 coordinate 25,382, forward strand.
ATGCCCGCCACATCGATGTAGGAGAGACCGCAATCGCCGATGTGCAGTTGACACCGCATCCAATGGCCTCAATTGCAGGCGAAGTACCTGGCATGAGCCACTCCGTGAGTTGTCCCAGTGGAGGGCCAAGGCTGCAAGTGCGCATTTTGCGAGAAGGGGATGGCCAGTTTCAAAGCGTGGTTCTGGACGACAAGAATCGATTTACTTTCAATAATGTCGCACCCGGCGATTACATCATTCAGGTCGGACCGTTGCAGCGGGAAACCTTCTATGTCGATTCCATTCTGCTCGATGGCAAACCAATCAACCACAGGCGGTTTACGGTCACGGAGGCTCGTCCCTTGAGCATGGTGATCAATGTTGGCAAGGACCAGAAAAATGCTATAGGACACGATTCGACCGAAATGCGTCTTCAACCGCGTTGGGAGGTGGCATGGACGCGCCCTAAGGGAAGCGTGGCGGGGAAGGTGCTGGGTATCAGCGAAGACGGGGTCACGGTAAGGCTGCGCTCGGCCCGCTTCAACTCAAATGCTTCGTTGGAATATGCGGCTCAGGTGGGTCAGGATGGCAATTTTCTCTTCGAGGCAGTCGATCCTGGCGTTTACACGCTGCGCGCCGAAGGCAAGGGATTTGTGACAACAGAGTACGGCGCGCAAGAAGCAGGCAAACGAGGCACGCCTGTCGTGGTGGCGCGTGGCGCGCACATCCAGGGCTTGAAGCTCTCTCTGACAAAACTGAGCAGAATCTGCGGCAGGGTGATCTCCCCTGAAGGCATGCCGCTGGCCAAGGAACGCATCTTCGCTCTTTCGAGCCATGGTCGAACCACGTATGGAGGACAGACCGATTCGATACCAGTATTGACGAATGCTGACGGACAATTTCAAATCGATGGACTTTCTCCCGGCAAATACTTTCTCGCCTTTACAAATCGCTTTCTCTTCCCTACCGCCACCGTTAATCGCACTGTCTTCTTTTCGCACGACGGCAACCTCGACACGGCCACGCCAGTGATTGTGCAAAGTGGTAAGAATGTCGGCTGCGATGCGAGTCCGTCGCTCGACTTGCGCGTGCCAGAGTCTTACAAGAAGACATATGCGTTCAGCGGCAAAGTAAACGGCGACTTTCCAGCCGCGATCGGCGATCGTTTTTGGCTATCGCTGGTGGATGTCAATGCAGACGAGATGGAGAACGTTATCGAGACCGCCAGGGTGGATGCGGAGCATCGCTTCTCCTTCACCAATATCCGGGGTGGCCATTTTGTCCTGAAGCTATTTAGCGCTTACGGCCCAGAACGCACGATGTGGTCTGATCGCTATCGCCAGGTTACACACCAGCTGGCCTCGCAGACAATCGACGTTCAAGACGGAATGGCGGAAGTGAGCATGACTCCGGAGCGGCTGCCAACGGTTACAGGAATCGTTCATTTCGACCACGTGCCCGAGGCGTGGAAGAACTTCAACGTTGCCCGGCAGCACATCGCCCTGGTCCCGCGCCGGTTCGGAGCAGCCCAGCTCTCGGCACAGCTATCTGCGGACGGCAGTTTCAGCATCTCCCAAGAGGATGCAGGCGATTACGAGGTGGATCTCAATCTGCGCAATGTGCCCTACCCCTCGTACATCCACTCAGTGCGGATCGACGGCCACGAAGTCAAGGGCCGCTACTTTCACCTTTCTGCAGGGACTTCGTCGCAGCTCGAGATAGAGGTACGAGACGACGCGGGGCAAGTGAAGGCGCAGATTCTGCCGGATAGGTCAGTACCGCTGGCCGAGCCTCCCGTGAGCGTGACGTGCGAGAAATCTGCCTGGCCGTGGTATAGCGTCATGCTCTTTCCCGACCCCTTATTCGCTGATCCGATCGCGGAGCAGGAATCGAATTCGGCGAATGCGGTTCTGCCTCTCCCGCTCCTCGGCCACTGGAGAGGCGCAAACCTAACGTACAAGATGCCAGACGTGCCTCCGGGACATTATCGTGCGCTGGCGATGGAGAGCCCGGACGTTGGAGAGTCGCTCTTCTTCGGCCTGCTAAACCTGCAGGCAGTCGATCCAAAACTGAGGAACGCACTCGTGGCGCTTGGAGAACCGGTAACGGTGCAGGCAGGAGGAACAACCGAATTAACGCTGCCCGACAGGACAGTCGATCTCGTCCGTCTGGCGGCAAGACTTGGCCTGTCTCAGTAGCGGGGCAAAACCGAACCTTGCAAGTCTTTGATTTCATCTGGCCAGCCTGTTTTGATCCGCACCCATTTCAGGGCTGCGCTCTCGGTATAATCTGCGGTTAGCTTTCCAAAGGAGAGACGCTTTCTATGGCAGGAGTTTCAGGCCACGTGGCCCTGGTCACCGGAGCTTCCCAAGGAATTGGACGCGCTTGCGCGCTTACGCTGGCGGAAGGCGGAGCGTCCGTGGCGCTGGCCGCACGCAACGAAGCCAAACTCGCGGAGGTGGCTAAAGAGATCGAGGGTAAGGGTGGCCAGGCCGCCGTCTTCCGCATGGACGTCAGCAATGAAGACGAGGTCAAAGCTGGCATCAAAGCCGCGCTGGAGCGCTTCGGGAAGGTGGACATCCTGGTCAACAACGCCGGCATGACCAAAGACACTCTGTTGATGCGTATGAAACGCGCTGATTGGGACTCGGTGATCCAGACCAATCTAACTGGCCCTTATCTGTGCACCCAAGCCGTCATCAGCGCCATGCTCCGGCAACGCTGGGGACGGATCATTAACATCACGAGCATCTTCGGCCAGACTGGCCAGGTGGGGCAAGCCAATTACGCTGCGTCCAAGGCCGGCTTGATCGGCTTCACGATGGCCATGGCGCGCGAGGTGGCATCACGCAATATCACTGTCAATGCAGTGGCCCCAGGCTACATTGAAACCGCGATGACCGCGGACCTGGCCGCCGAACTCAAAGCCAAAGTCAACGAAATGATCCCGCTGGGCCGTGCCGGCTCGGACATGGAGGTGGCGCACGCTGTCCGCTTTCTGGCGTCAGAAGAAGCCGGATACATCACCGGCCACGTTCTCAATGTGAACGGCGGAATGTTGATGGGATGACCTCTTAAGATGCGGCCAGAACAGAAACCATACTTGCTGGCGCTGATCGCCGGCTTCATTGCAGTGCTTACGTGGTCGGTCATTCGTCCCCATGACTACTTCACCTGGGTGCTGGAGATCTTCCCTGCCGTCATCGCGCTGGCAGTGCTGGCCCTCACCTACCCCAGGTTTCAATTTACAACCCCCATTTATGTCCTGATCTTCCTCCATGCCTGCATTCTTTTTGTTGGCGGGCATTACACCTACGCTGAAGTCCCCTTGTTCAACTGGGTGCGTGACCACTTCCACCTTGCCCGCAATGATTTCGATCGCGTAGGCCATTTCGCCCAGGGTTTTGTTCCCGCTCTTGTAGCCCGTGAGGTTCTGCTGCGTAACAAGATCGTCTTGAAGCGGGGCTGGCTCTTTTACATCGTCCTGAGCATTTGCCTTGCGATTTCTGCTGCCTACGAACTGCTGGAGTGGCGAGTCGCGGTCGCCAGCGGCAGCGCCGCCGACGCTTTTCTGGGCACGCAAGGCGACCCTTGGGACACCCAGGAAGATATGGCCACGGCCCTGGTGGGAGCGCTCACTGCGCTGCTGCTCTTCCCGAAATGGCATGACCGTTTGATCTTAAGATTTGAAGAAACCGATCGCGTACATGCTTTACCCGAACCTAGCCATTTAAGCTAACGGTCGTGTTTTCCTTTAAAACATACGATCTTGCGCAAGAAATACAATTTTTGGAATTTTCCCCTGTCCAGCCCTCCTGAAAGCTACCTTCCGTGGCAGGCCCAATTCCTCTAAAACCCGCAAATTCAACCATCCACAGCTGCGACGAAAATTTAACGCGGACGATACGAGTGTTGGAACAAATATTGCAGAACTCTCATGCGCCAAACCGTCTGCGTAAGTTTAGTATTCCACGGTCACGGTTTCCTTGGGTCCCCCTTCAAAAGGTCAATTTCGCGAAAATCTGACACTTTTTGACACTTAAGGAGAGAAACACAATGAAGAAGAAGTTGCTGTTTGCAGTTCTTGCGTTGCTTTGCATCAGCGCGGTGATTGCAGTTGCCGCCGAAACCGAGAAGAGCCAGTTACGTGCCAAGCTGACTGGCATCGAAGAAGCCAATGGTCCCTCAACGGTCATCACGGACGCAACCGGGACTTTCAGGGCCACTATCAACGATGACTCCACGATTACCTACACGTTGACGTACGCGAACCTCTCGTCTGCTGTCCAGCAGGCGCACATCCACATCGGCGCGACGAAGCTCAACGGAGGAGTCTCGATATTCCTCTGCTCGAACCTGGCCAACCCGCCGGCAGGCACACCTGCGTGCCCCGACGACGCTACCCACTCCGGCAGCGTGTCGCGCACAGTGAGTGCCGCTGATGTCATCGGGCCCGCAAACCAGGGAGTCGGCGTCGGAGACATGGCCGATGTGGTTCGGGCCATCGCCAGCCATGTGACTTATGCCAACGTTCACACGGCCAATCATCCGGGCGGCGAAATCCGCGGACAGATTCGGCAGCGCGGAGATGACGACGACGACAATCTCCCCGGCGCCCGGTAAGACTTCCAGTCGCAAATTATGACGGGCCTCGCTTCGGCGAGGCTTTGTTTTTTCAAAATAGAGATTCTTGTGCGGCGGGATCGGCAGCTACGACGTTGGTTCACTTGGTTTGGCGTTGATCGCAAGCAGCTTCGGTACGGCGGCGCGCGAAATGACTTCTTGCGCAACGGTTTGCATGTCGTTTCATGGCGTATCGGAATTCCGAAGTTGAGCCTTTTCTGAGGCTGAAACCGGCAAAAATTGTGCTTGCAGAAAACTCCAGCTCTGATTACTATTCAGGCACTCCCAAAGTACGCTTTTCCAAAAGACTGATCTTTGAATGAATATTGGCGCCACAATCAGAACCTACCGGCTGCAAAAAGGAATGTCGCAGGGTGACATCGAGAAGCGCACCGGACTGCTGCGTTGTTACCTCTCCCGTGTGGAAAACGGTCACACCATACCGTCTCTGGATACCCTGGCCAAGATCGCGCATGCCATGGAGTTGCCGCTGGGCCATTTTTTTGGCGATACAGCAGCCAGCAACGGCAAACGTCTGCCCCGTCTCAGCGAAGAGGAAGTCCGTTTTCTCAATCAGGTCCGCCGCTACACCATCAATCTGAATGACAGCGACCGCAAACTGGTACTGGCTATGGTGAAGAAGATGGCGGCAGGGTCAAGCAAATAGCAGCTAGCAAATAGCAACTGGCACAGACAGGTCCTTTCTGACTTTGCCGGATCTTCGTACACGATGACCTGGGGCTTAAATGGGCAGGCTAATTGCCATTTGCTAATTGCCAGCTGCTCTACGCTGCCCGGCTGACCTCATGAAGGGCCAGTACCGCCAGTTCCAGGCGGTCGCGGGAACCGGTTTTGCTGAAGATGCTTTGCAGGTGCCGCTTCACCGTGTTCTCACTGATGTTGAGCGCTGCCCCGATATCTTTATTCTTGAGTCCTCGGGCCACGTGATAGGCGATCTGCTTTTCACGGTCGGACAGGCGGGCCAGTGCGTTGCCGGCCGGCTTGCTTTCGGCGCTCATGGTGGTGAGCACCTGTTGGGCCAGCTCATCCGAGAAGGCCAACTCGCCGTTGGCTACGGTGCGGATGGCGGCAAAGAGCTTTTCCGGGCCATCGCTCTTAAGGACCAGGCCTCGGGCACCCAGCTTCACGGCTTGGGCGTAATCGAGCTCGCTTTCCGACCCGGTGAGCACCACGGTGGCCACCTGGCTCCCCGCTCTGTCCAGAGTACGCAGCACTTCGAACCCGTCGCTCTCCGGCATGAACAGGTCCAGGACCAGAACGTCGGGACGATGCTCCTTCACCAGCGCCAGGGCTTCCTGGCCGTTGCTGGCCCAGCCTTCCACGACAAAATCCGGCTGGCTGGAGAGCAGAGCCGCCAGCGATTCACGCAGAACTGCGTGGTCGTCAGCGATGATGACGCGGGTGCGGTTCTTGGTTCCACTTTTAGGCATATAGAGTTAGATGCAATCCAAAGCCCAATCCTCTGCCTGCACTTCGGCGTGCGCTGCAGCCTTTGCTTTCTGTGGTATAGTCCGCCTGGACTACGCCCGCCAAAGTGCCCAGGGAGGGATTTTTTTCTTGACTGTGGATGAAGAACTTTCCGTGTTGGAAGACCACATGCGCCGCCTGAAGGTGGAGTATGACATCTACTTCGGCGGGGGGTCGAAGAAACCGCCTACCGATATCGAATGGAAAGTCAAGAATCTGCTGCGCAAGTATTCTGATGGCGGACGCATGAACTTCGGCCAACGCTTCCGCTTCAATACCTGCCAGCAGCGCTATGCCCTTTACAACGCCCTTTGGCAGCAAAAACTCCAGATCAAAGAAGAAGGCTACCGCCGCCCACAGGACGCGATGCTCGGCATCCAGGGTCTGCGCGACGAGGCCCAGCACGAAGCCGAGATCGCCCGCCGCCATCACGCCACCAACAAGGAAGGACACTTTGTCATCGCGTGCGAGGATCGGGAAGCCGGCGGCTCACAGGTCGAAGCCCTGTTCCAGTCCCTCTCTGAGGCCCGCGCTAAGACCGGGGAGAAGAGTTCCGCCAGCCTGGCGTCGTTCAAAAAATTCGTCAACCAGAAGACGGAGCAACTTCGCAAGGAATACGGCTGCAAGACCGTGGAGTATTCGGTAGAACTTCAGAACGGGCAAGTCAAGCTCAAAGCTAAACCCAAGACATAGATCGGGTGATCCCGTGATCTGTTGATCGGGTGATCGGAAAGAAAACGAAAAATCCACCGCGGGAACGAACAGAACTTCTAGGGTTGTGGGCCCTACCTTGGTCCTCAATCAGATTCAGATCACCCGATCACCGGATCACCCGATCACCCGACCTTTCTGTTACCTTATTCCTTAATCCTTCCACCCCCGAGGAAACAGCGTGTCCAAGATCCAACGCGCCATTCTCAGCGTTACCGACAAGACCGGGATCGTTGACTTTGCCCGGAAGCTCCAGGATTTCAACGTCGATCTAATATCCACAGGCGGCACCGCCAAGCTGCTACGCGAATCCGGCGTCAGTGTGCGCGACATTTCCGAGCTCACTGGGTTTCCGGAGATGATGGACGGCCGGGTCAAAACGCTGCACCCCAAGGTGCACGGCGGAATTCTGCACATCCGCGCTAACCCGGTGCACGTAGCCGCGGCCCGCGAACATAGCATTCTTCCTATCGATATGGTGGTGGTCAACCTTTACGCGTTTGAGAAAACCGCGAACAAGCCGGGCGTACATTTCGACGAGATCATCGAAAACATCGATATCGGCGGGCCCTCCATGGTACGCTCGGCGGCCAAAAACTTTCGCGATGTGGCCATCGTGACTTCCCCGGATGATTACAACGCCGTTGCCGAGGAAATGGCCGGGAAACTTGGCGAACTGAGCCTGAAAACGCGCTGGCGATTGGCGCAAAAAGCCTTCGCCACTACCGCAGCGTACGACAGCGCCATCGCTGCCACCCTCCAGGGGATTTCACTCGACGGTGACCAGTTTCAGCTGCCCCAAGCCCAGCCACCCCACCCCCCCCAAACCCGGGCTGTGTCAGGGAGCCCGGGGCAAGAGGATTTTCCCAACACGCTACACTTTTCGCTCAGTAAAGTAATGGACCTGCGTTATGGCGAAAACCCCCATCAGCGCTCGGCCATGTACTCTGACGGCTCTTCGGCCGGCGTGGCCAACGGCAAACAACTTCAGGGCAAGGAGCTTTCGTTCAACAATATTGTGGATCTGCAAGCCGCCTGGGACCTGGCACAAGACTTCGAGGAAACTGTATGCGCCATTATCAAGCACACCAACCCATGCGGCACGGCGACCGGCGCCAGCCTTCGTGAGGCCTACCTGCGCGCCTTGGAAGCCGATCCGGTCTCAGCCTTCGGCGGAGTCATTGGCGTGAACCGCGTGATTGACGGCGCGGCCGCAGAGGAGATGGCCAAGCTGTTTGTCGAGGCCATTGCGGCTCCGGGGTTCGATCCCGCAGCGCTGGAAAAGTTTTCCGCCAAGAAGAACCTGCGCCTGGTCGAGATCAAGCCCGGGCGGGAAAAGTTCGCATGGAAGCACGTTTCGGGAGGCATGCTAGTCCAGGACCCGGACGTGCGCCCGCTCACCCGCTCTGATCTCAAGATCGCCAGCAAGCGGCAGCCCACGGAACAAGAGATGCGCTCACTTTTGTTCGCCTGGAGGGTCTGTAAGCATGTGAAGTCCAACGCCATTGTTTACGCCCGCGACGGGCAGAGCGTAGGCGTGGGCGCGGGACAGATGTCGCGTGTAGATTCGTGCAAGATCGGCGCCATGAAAGCGATCTTACCTTTGCAGGGAACGGTTGCGGCCTCCGACGCTTTCTTCCCCTTCCCCGATGGAGTGGAAGAGATCGCGCGGGCCGGAGCCACGGCCGTCATCCAACCCGGTGGCTCGGTGCGTGACGCGGAGGTCATTCAGGCTGCGGATCGGCTCGGTTTGGCTATGGTATTCACCGGAGTGCGCCATTTCCGCCACTAAACGTGCAAGTCACTTCGGTACTGGTTAAGAATTGTTATCCGCCGCAAAACCGCGGAGACAACAGCTAGAATGAGAAATAGGAGAGACAGGCCCCCAGGGGACCTTCCCTCGGCATCCAACTGGGAAGGAAATTTGACTCGGTCCACTCTATGAAATTCATCAGAATCAGCTCTATGCTCGCTCTGGCGCTGGCTTCTGTGGCTCTAGCCCAGGAAAAGCCGCCCGCCGTTCAGCCGCCGGCCCCAACCCAGCAAAATGCTCCTGCACCCGAGGCCGCGCCGGCCCAGACCCAGACCCAAGCCCCTGAAGGTCCCAAGGTTGATCACGCGGCTTCCTATTATCATTTCGCGCTGGCCCACATGTATGAAGAGATGATGGCGATGTACGGGCGCAGCGAGTATGCCAACAAAGCCATCGATGAGTACCGGCTGGCGATCGCGGCCGATCCTTCGTCGGAGTACCTGAGTGCCGCGCTGGCTGATCTCTATAACCGCACCGGCCGCATTCGGGATGCGGTTATGGATGCTCAGGAAGCCATCCAACGCGATCCCAATAACCTGCAAGCACACAAGCTGCTGGGACGCATTTACCTGCGTTCGCTGAGCGACCCACAATCCGGCGGATCACCGGAATTGCTGCGGTTGGCCATCGAGCAGTACGAAGCCGCGGTCCGCATCGAGCCTAAGAATCCCGAGAATTACCTCTATCTGGGACGCCTGTATCAACTCAATAAGGACTTGAGCAAGGCGGAAAGCACGTTCAAGCAGGCCCTGAAGGTCGATCCCGGTTCCGAAGAGGCCACCATTAATCTGGCCTACCTTTACAGCGACGAGGGTGATACCAACCGCGCTCAAGAAATGCTCAACTCGCTGCCCGAAACCAGCCGTACCGGGAAGATTTACGCTGCCATGGGCGCTCTTTACGAGCGCCAGAAGGATTACAAGAAGGCCGTGGCGGCTTACGAGCGCGCCCTGTCTCTCGACAAAGGAAATCTGGAAGCATTGCGCGGTCTGGCACAAAACCTGGCCAACGACAACCAGATGGAGGCCGCGCTCTCCCAGTACAAGGCATTGCAGGACGCTGATCCCCAAGACCCACAGCCAGCGGTCGAGATGTCAAAGATTTACCGGCGCATGGGCAAGCTGGATCTGGCGATGGAGAGCCTGAAGAAGGCCGAGCCATTTGCTCAGGATTCCCTGGCGCTGGAAGTCGCTTACAACGAAGCCCTGCTTCTCGAAGCGCAAGGCAAGTTCGATGAAGCCGCTGCGGTCTACCAAAGACTGATTACGCGCACGACCTCCCCGGACGGCAAGTATTCGGCCGGTGAACGCAGCAATCGCGCGCTGTTCCTTTCCCGGCTGGGAAATCTGTATCGTCAATCCGGCAGGCCGAGTTTGGCGATCGATACCTTCCGCAAGATGGTAGACCTGGGCGGCGAAGAGGCCGCGCGCGGCTATCAGGAGATGATTGACGCCTACCGCGACCAGAAACAATGGTCGGACGCGACCCGCACCGCGGAAGAAGCCGTCAAGAAACTGCCTGACGACCGCGGTCTGAAGCTCACCCTGGCGCTGCAACGCGTCGACGACGGCAAGCCTGACGAAGGCATCCAGTTGGCAAAGTCCACGCTCAAAAGCGATCCGAGCGACCGCGAAACTTACATTTCGCTTTCCCAGATTTATGCCCGTCTCAAGCGCTGGAAAGACGCCGAAGACGCCGTGAACGAGGCGGACAAACTCGCCGGCCGTCCGGAAGAGAAGGAGTACGTGCAGTACTTCAAAGGCTCCCTCTATGAGAGGCAGAAGAAGTATGACCAGGCCGAGCAGGCCTTCCGTCAGGTCCTGGACCAGGACCCCAACAACAGTACCGTGCTCAACTACCTGGGCTACATGCTGGCCGACCATAATATGCGTCTGGAAGAAGCCCTGGGCATGATCAAGAAGGCGGTGGAGTTGGATCCGCAGAACGGAGCGTATCTGGACTCGCTGGGTTGGGTGTATTTCAAGCTTGGCAACTACGATCAGGCGGAAGAAAACCTGCGCCGCGCCGCGGACAAGACTCCCAACGACGCCACCATCCAGGATCACCTGGGCGAGCTTTACGCCAAGACCGGCAAGCTCAAACTGGCCGCCGTGCACTGGGAACGCGCCCTGGATGAGTGGAGCAAGTCGATGGCCGCTGACGTGGACCAGCAGGACGTCTCCCGCGTGCAGAAAAAACTGGAAAGCACCAAGGTAAAATTGGCGCAACAAAAGCAATAAACATTCAGCACTCAGCATTCAGCCCCTGAAGCAACTGTGCAAGCCCTTCAGGGCTCAACTCTTTTGGACCCAATCTTGTGGTGTTCGTGGCGCAAAATAGCGCTTCAGGGCTGAGTGCTGAATGCTGACGGCTGAATGCTAGACTGTCCTCATGCTAGCCCCTTACGCCTTGCGGGCCGAAGACAGCCGCGGACGTCGCTATCCGGAGCCGGCGCACCCCTACCGCAACGACTTTCAGCGCGACCGCGACCGCGTGGTTCACTCCCGTGCCTTTCGCCGCTTGGAAAACAAGACCCAAGTCTTTACCCGGCGTTACTCGGACCATTTTCGCAACCGGCTGACCCACACCATTGAAGTGGCGCAGATTTCCCGGACCATTGCCGCGGAACTCAAGTTGAATGAGGATCTGGTGGAAGCCCTGGCCTTGGTGCACGACGTTGGGCATCCGCCGTTTGGCCACGCCGGCGAGCGCGCGCTGGACATCATCATGCACAGCCATGGCGACAGTTTCGATCACAACCTGCATGCCTTGCGCATCGTGGAGCAGTTCGAACAGCGTTATGCCGATTTCCCCGGCCTGAACCTGACGTTCGAGGTTCGCGAAGGCATCATCAAACACTCCGGCCATCACGATCGCGAGACCTTTCCGCAACTGGCGCCCTATCTGCTCGAGTTGCGGCCGCCGCTGGAAGCGCAACTCATCGATCTGGCCGACGAGATCGCCTACAGCACCGCCGACCTGGATGACGGCGTGGAAGCCATGATCCTTACCCGCCAGCAAGTAAGCCGGAGCGTGCCCGTGTTCGGACGATTGCATGACGAAGTGGATCGGCTCTACCCGAAAGCGCCGGAGAAACTGAAGTTCAATGAGACCCTGAAACGCGTGCTCGACCGCCTGGTCAGCGACCTGATTTCGAGCAGCGCCGTGCAAATCGCTGCTGCTGGAGTTCAGTCCGTGACCGCGGTACGCGAGCATCCCCAGCGGCTGCTAGCGTTCAGCCCAACCGTGGAAGCTGAGCGGCGCCAGTTGCGGGAGTTTCTCTACCAGAACCTTTATTACAGTCCGGAATTGCGTCCAGACAAAGAGCAGGCGGAGCAAGTGATTTCCGAGCTATTTGAGTCTTTCATTCGCTCACCGCGCAATCTGCCGTCCAGTTATCAAGAGAAACGGCGGCAAGAGCCGCTCTACCGCATCGTCTGCGATTACATCGCCGGCATGACTGACAACTTTGTCCTGGACCAGCACCGCCGGCTCTGTGCGGCTCCGAAAGGGGCTATCGTTTGAAACGTAGGCACTGGCGGGACCCCCAAATCTGGCTAAGCCGGGTGAGGCGGCGCCACGGTTGGCTGTGTGGCCCTTTCCCCGATGCGGAAAATTTTACCCATCGAGCCAACCCGACTCCACCCACTCTTCAACTTAAATCGTTGAAAGCAAAGCATCTAATTTGCGAAAATCAAGTTGGAGTTTGGCATTCAGAATGTATTAGCCTAGAGGTGTAGCGTTCATGGACTTCCGGGCTGACCGTTCCCTTTCCGGCCAACCTTGGAGGCCCGAACAGCCCCCGGTTCGGAGGAATTCCCCAATGAAGAAGTCTTATTTGATGTCACTCACGCTGGCTGCAGTGCTGGCAATTCCCGCGGTCGCTCAGCAGAATCCGCAGCAGAATCAACCCACCACCCCGCCATCTGATCAGCCTGCGACCCAGACCGCCCCTGCGGCGCAAACCCCTGACCAGCAGGCACAGACACCAAGTCAGCCGGCACAGGCTACTGCCCAGACGACCGCGACCGGGCAAGAGCCGCTCAAGTATGAGCGTCATGAAGGCTTCTGGGGCAAGCTGAATCCTTTTGCCCGCAAGAAATATGTGAACCGCCAGTTGGATCCGGTACGCGGCCGGGTCAACGAACTGGACGAGCTCACGGCCAAGAACTCCAAAATGATCTCCGACGTTGACTCGCGTGCCACTGAAGGCATCCGTGGCGCCATGAGCAAGGCCAACGAAGCCGATTCGCACGCAGTGGATGCAGGCAATCGTGCCACCCAGGCCGAGCAGACCGCGCAAGGCGCCAATACCCGCATTACCGGTGTGGAGCAGACGGTGAGCAAGCTGGACCAGTACCAGACCGTCACGCAGGCGGAAATCCGCTTCCGTCCCGGCCAGGCTGTCTTGAGCAAGAACGCCAAAGAAGCTCTTGACCAGATGGCCGCCACGCTCAAGAACCAGAAGGGATACATCCTGGAAGTTCAGGGATTCTCTCCTGGGTCCGGCAGTTCGGCAATTACGAATTCACGCGACATGGCGCAGATGGTAGTCCGTTACCTGGTGCTCAACCACGAGATCCCCGTGTATCGGATTTACACGGTCGGCATGGGCAACGCTGCGGTACCTACTGAAGACGGGAAACTGCGTCATACCCGCGGTGGCCGTGTCGAGGTCAGCCTGCTGAAGAACAGCTTGGGCGAAGGCTCAAGCACCAGCACAGCCGCGACGACAACCCCTGGCATGCATCAGTAGTCGCGAACAAAGATTCATTCTCTTCTCGCCCTCCTGCCCCTCCCGGGCAGGAGGTTTTTTTGTGGCTTGCCTTCGATGCCCCTAAGCGCAGGCCCAGGACCTCTTCCGTCCATGCCAACCACATGAGAATCGTCTAGGGCCTTGGAGCTTGGTTTCCTTGCCAACGCGAGCTGCTGCTTCTTCATCCAACCAACCGACAAGATGACCGTCATGCCACGTCTTCCCTGGAGAGCGGCGGCGCTTTTTCTGGCGGGTTTAGCCGGCTGTACGCGCCATCCGCCGAACACCTTCGCCGACGTGCATCCGCCGGAGGGCCCAATGCTCTTAGCGGTCTACCAGCCGTGGTTCGGCAACGGCGAGCATATTCCCGTTGGGTATTCCTGCCACGACCCGGCTGTGCTGCAACGGCAGATCCTCCGCGCTAAGGACTTAAACATAGGCGCCTTCGTAGTGAACTGGTACGGTCCGCGCAAAGAATTCGAAGACCAGACCTACGCCTTGCTGCAGCAAGCCGCCGCACAAAACGACTTCAAGATGTCGGTCCAGTACGACGAAGCCGTGGACCATCCCGGCTACGCGACGGACGCGGTCATCGTGGACTTGCAGTATCTTTATGACCGCTACATCAGCGCCAGCGCCGGACCTTCGCGCTCTGCTTACTTGCGCTATCAGGGCCGGCCGGTGATCTTTATTTTTCCCAAGGATTCTTCTACGGACTGGAACCGGGTGCGCCAGGTCACGCAGTCCTGGCCGGACCCGCCTCTGCTCATCTACAAGGACCAGAACGCAAAGTATCCCAACGCATTTGACGGGTTTTATGCGTGGGTGCAGCCGGGCGCGGGTGGGTGGGCTCGTGACGGCAGCCACCGGGGCGAGGACTACCTGGAATACTTCTACAAGAATATGATCAACCGACATCCCGATAAGATCATGGTAGGCGCGGTCTGGCCGGGGTTTGATGACAGCCGCGCTTCCTGGAGCCGCAACCGCCACATGGCCTATCGTTGCGGCAGGACGTTTGAAGACACGCTGCGAGTTTTCCGCCGCTACTACGCGGCTGAGAATTCGCCGCCGTACTTGCTGATCGTGACATGGAATGATTACGAAGAGGGCACGGATATTGAACGCGGCATCAGCCATTGCCGGCCGGGCGACAACGCGGTGGTCGACACCACTAGAGCCGGCAGCCCTTAGTTGCGGTCCTGGGGTCGCGGAAGCGAGGGTGGAGCAGGCTTTGAAGGCCCTGCTCCACCCTCGCGCAGACTGAGAGAGGTTGCAGGAAAAGGCTTCCGGCTGCGCCTTGCAATCTTCTAAACTAAAAGGAACTTTATGCGGGTACTGATCACCGGAGGCGCGGGTTTTATCGGCTCGCACTTGTGCGACGCCCTGCTCGCTGAGGGCCATCACGTGGTTTGCGTGGACAATCTCCTGACCGGGAACCAACGCAACATCGCGCATTTGAAAAACGAACCGCGTTTCGAGTTCGTGCGCCAGGACATCAACGAGCCCTACGATGCCGGGCGTGTCGATTACATTTTTCAATTCGCGTCGCCGGCCAGCCCCGTGGATTACATGCGCCACGGCATTGCCACGCTGCAAGTCGGATCGTTAGGGTCGTTCCACTCGCTCGATCTGGCGCGGAAGTACGGCGCACGCTACCTGCTGGCTTCCACTTCAGAATGTTATGGCGATCCCCTTGAGCATCCCCAGAAGGAGACGTACTGGGGTCACGTGAACCCCATCGGCCCGCGTTCGGTGTATGACGAATCTAAGCGCTTTGCAGAAGCCGTGACCATGGCCTACCGTCGCTACCACAACGTGGACACCCGCGTTCTGCGCATCTTCAACACCTATGGTCCGCGCTTGCAATTGAACGACGGCCGCGTAATCTCCAACTTCATGAAGCAGGCGTTGCGGGGCGACCCGCTCACCGTCTACGGCCCGGGCACGCAAACCCGAAGCTTCTGCTACGTGAGCGACGAAGTAGATGGCATCCTGCGTCTGGCCTGGTCTGACGTTCACGACCCGGTGAACATCGGCAACCCTGACGAGTTCACCATCCTGGAGTGCGCCAAAATGGTGTTGAAAGTGACTGGCTCCAAGAGCGTCATCGTCCACGAGCCATTGCCCGAGGATGACCCGAAACAGCGCCGGCCTGACATCACCAAGGCCCGTGAGCTCCTGAGCTGGCAGCCGAAAATCAATCTGGAAACCGGCCTGCGGCTTTCCCTTCCCTATTTCCAGGAAGTCATCGCGCTTGAGGAAACCGGCCAAGCAGCCGGACGGGGAGCTACCCTTACGGTTTAGCCCGTTAAGGGCTTCTATTTTTCCCGGTTCCAAGCAGAGTCCAGCATCAAGCAGGAGCAAAGCCTGCCTTAACCGTGGGTAGCTAAGGTGGGCACCGCCGTAAACAGCATCGGGACCCTCACACAAGGCTCGTATCAGAGCCTGCCCTGAGCTTGTCGAAGGGCACGGGCTTCAGCCATGCTGTAAAAACGGGGTATAGACCGGCCCCGGCGGGTGTCCAAAAAGGGCAAGCTAGAAATTCGCGCCCTCTCACCGCCAAAAAACCTCCCCTAAGGTGTTTACCTGCTGACTAGAAATGTAGTAACTATTTGGTTCACAGAATCCAGCCTGAGGGGTAAAATACCTTATAAGTAAATTAACGTTCGACTGCAGATAAGTGGCGAGTCGTCAAGCTCTTAACGGGAACTAAAACCAAATTGCCAGTCAACGCAGTACCGCCGTTTAAGGAATCATCGCGCGAGTTGATCGTCGAGGTCGCCCGGGCCCTAGGACCTTATTTTCCCGACATCACCAACCACTGGCGTGAAAAGCTGGTGGCCGAATTCGGCTTTGACGGCCGCGCTCTGGCTGCTCTGGAACGCCTCACTCTGGCAGCAGGTTGTTCCTATTTTTGCCACAACGATTTTCCCGGCTTCGAAGAGAACCTGCAATATTTCGGCACCCGTCTTTCCAAATTGAAGATGGATACCCGGGCGGTGGCCCGCTCGCTCGAACTCTACCTGCTCTCCTGCGATCCTTACCTGGCGGGCTTGTTTTCCGAGCGCGAAGCTGAAGCCAAAGCCGCACTGGAGATGCTCTCATCGGTCTCATTCGTGATCGTCTCCGGCGCGTATTTCGATGCGAGAACGCTGGAGTCGCAGGCGTTGCTTTCGATCCTGGAC
>DATFQZ010000139.1:0-2941 GCA_035263765.1 Candidatus Angelobacter sp.
AGAAAGCTGAGGAGCCCAGGTCGTTCAGCACCACAGCGGCCGCCCGCCAGTAAGAGATGAAAGTGAGCATCACCGTGGTAGCGACCACGAGACGCACCCGGTTGGATTGCGGAGGAAAGTTTTGAGAACCTGATGCCATGGGCAATGAAATGAGAGTCTACACGTGTCTTTGCAGCGGCCGCTCCAAAAAATCTCTCCCCAGTGAGAATCCTCTCAAAACTTCAGTCCTTCTCCATCATTGGACTGATCACAATCACCACCAGAGAGCCTGTTGTGGAGCCGCTGGCACTTTCTAATGATAGTCCCAATAAAAATTCTAAATTAGACCGCAAAGTCGCGGCAGAAAGGCGGGCGTATTCCTTGAGGTTCTATAGCTAACGAACGCCAGTGGCCGATGGCACGCGGCTGGCGTCGGAGTCTTTCAGGCTTCCTTCAACGTGGTTGGATCACAAGTGTTCATGAACAAAAATGCGCCATAAGAATCGGTTATGGCGTCCATCAATAGTTTGAATTTCCACGGCGGTTTCGCTGGCGGTTAATGTGGTCTCCGACATCCATAGGAGGTTGGACGTATGCGAAGGGTTCCGCTCACCATTTTGTTATGTGGCTTGATGGCATCCCCTCTGACGAGTGCGTGGGGCATCCCGGGTGACAGTACACGCCAGCCCGGCGTGTCGGTGAAGGGAGTTGACCTTGCAGGCAAGGTGTCGACTGACGGAAAAGCGCTTATCGCGGAAGATGACAACATATGGAGCGTGAGCAACGCAGGCGCGCTGAAAGGTCTCGAAGGGCGCTACGTGACCGTGAAGTGCCGGATGGACGTGGCCCAGCACGCCATCCGGGTCCTCTACGTTGTCCAGCCTCTGGCGAGGCACTCTGCGAACTTGAATGATTCCGCATTTCGTCGTTAAATCGCGGCCGGCAGCATTGGGGCATCGCGATTCGACTACAGACGTGGAGTCCAGTTTGAGTTCTACCTTTTCATGGGGTATTTTTCATCCAGCGCCAGGTTCAGCTCAAGCACGTTGACACGGGCCTCGCCCAGAAATCCAAATTGCCGGGCCTCAGTGTGTTCTGCGACGAGCCTACGAAGATCGCTTTCGGCAATCCCTCTGGCCTTAGCTACCCGCGGGATCTGAAAGTCGGCTCCCGCCGGTGTGATGTGCGGATCGAGGCCGGATCCCGACGTCGTGACCAGGTCCACAGGCACCGGCGTGCCGGGACCTTCTGCTTGCAGCGCGGCTACGTCCCCTTTTACGCGGTCAACCAGTTTCTGGTTGGTTGGACCCAGGTTGCTGCCGCCGGAACTGGTGGGATCGTATCCGTTATTGCCCGCGGCCGAGGGCCGGGGGTGGAAATAGCCGGCGCCCGTGAAGGGCTGGGCGATGATGCGTGAGCCGATGATCTGCCCGTTGCGCGAGATCAGCTGGCCATCGGCCTTGTCCGGCATCAAGCGTGCCAGGAGCGTCACCAGCAAGGGGTAACCCACGCCTAACAGGATCGTGGTGACAACTGTGTAAAGAACCGCAGTGATGATGTTTTTCCTCATATCGAGACCTCCCGCCCTAGGCCAGACCCACGGCACGGATGAGTACGTCAATAATCTTGATGCCGATGAACGGGACGACCACCCCGCCCAGGCCGTACACGAAAAGATTCCGCCGCAGCAGCGCTTCGGCGCTCATGGCTTTGTACTTCACGCCGCGCAACGCCAGCGGTATGAGAGCGATGATGATCAGTGCGTTGAAGATCACCGCGGAGAGCACAGCCGACTGCGGCGTCGCCAGGCGCATGATGTTCAGCGCGTTCAAGACCGGGAATGTCCCGGCAAACATCGCCGGAATAATGGCAAAGTACTTGGCTACATCGTTGGCGATGGAGAACGTGGTCAGCGATCCTCGCGTCATGAGCAGCTGCTTGCCGATCTCGACGATCTCCAGCAGTTTGGTGGGATTGGAATCCAGGTCGACCATGTTGCCGGCTTCCTTGGCGGCTTGCGTGCCCGTGTTCATGGCCACGCCGACGTCGGATTGCGCCAGGGCCGGCGCATCATTCGTGCCGTCGCCGGTCATCGCCACCAGTTTTCCTTGCGCTTGCTCCTTCTTGATCAGGTCCATCTTCTCCTTGGGCGTGGCCTGAGCCAGGAAGTCGTCAACGCCGGCTTCGCGCGCGATAGCTGCTGCTGTCAGCGGGTTGTCGCCGGTGATCATCACCGTGCGGATGCCCATGGCCCGAAGTTGGCTAAAGCGCTCGCGCATGCCGCCCTTGACGATGTCCTTCAAGTGAATCACGCCTAGAGCACGATTGTTTTCGGCTACCACCAGAGGCGTTCCCCCTGAGCGGGCAATCGTCTCCACCGCAACCTGAACCTCTTTGGGCATGGTGCTCCCGGTCTCGGTGAGGTGTTTCTGGATGGCATCCACCGCCCCTTTTCGGATCACGCGGCCATCCAAGTTCACCCCCGACATTCGGGTCTGAGCGCTGAACGGAACAAAATGTGCTCCGGCCGCGGCAAGTTCCCGGCCCCGCAAACCGTACTTCTCTTTTGCCAGGACCACGATGGAGCGCCCTTCGGGAGTTTCGTCGGGCAAGGATGAAAGCTGGGCGGAGTCGGCCAATTGATCGCTGCTCACCCCCGGTGCTGGGATGAACTCCGTCGCTTGGCGATTGCCGAGCGTGATGGTACCCGTCTTGTCCAGGAGAAGCGTATCCACGTCCCCCGCGGCTTCGACGGCCCGCCCAGACATGGCCAGCACATTGTGCTGCACCAGGCGGTCCATTCCCGCGATTCCAATAGCGGAGAGCAGGCCGCCGATGGTTGTCGGGATCAGGCAGACGAGCAATGAAACCAAAACGAAAATCGTCTGCGGCGAGCCCGAATAAATCGCGTACGGTTGCAGGGTGACGACGGCGAGCAAGAAGATTACGGTCAGCCCGGCCA
>DATFQZ010000140.1:0-4724 GCA_035263765.1 Candidatus Angelobacter sp.
CTGCACCAGGCCCGCTTGCGGATACGCGAAATTGTTTCGCAAATGTAGCAGCGGGTTTTTACTCCGCTTTATCCTCTCTCCTCTCCTTACAGGCCCCTCGCGAAGAGGGGCTTTTTTCGGAATTAGGACTTGAGTCGTTGCGCGAAGAGTATTAGATCGCTTTGACGTTGAAAGGCTTTCTTGCCGAGTCAGACGGTTTTGAAAGGGCGCGGTTTCGTTTCGCTCACCCTATGATCCGCTGTGCTCACCGTGGCCTGAAGGCCCGGACTGAGGCATGGGGCCCTGCCGTGAAAAAGACCTAAGGATTGTGGGCTTGAGTCCGTCAAGCCGCGCAGGGGTTCAAGCCCCAATCTTTCCACGATTTAGCGGCATGGATGAAGCCTTGCCGTTTCAAATCCCATTTATGAAATACGATGTAAGCATCAAGTTATGTTAAGTTCGCGAAAACGCGAAACTTTCTTCGCGCAAGTGCGTCTATCCTGATAACAACATACGCAGTACCCCCACGTGGGCGTCGCCCCTATACCGGCGCCCACATTCTTTTTGCGCTGACAAGTTTTGTCGAATCCTCCTCTAGCATCATGTCGCGTGGAGAGGGTGGAGCAGGCCTTGAGGCCTGCGGCGATCGCTCAAAGAAATCCTGGCTTCAGCCGCTGAGGGTTCACCTTGACCCCTGCTTGCTGGTGGCGCGATTACCGCGGCGGCTAAAGCCTATTCCTTCAAGCCCTATCTGCAGGCCTGAAGGCCTGCTCCACCCGCTATCGATCAACTCCATTTTCCGCGGCAGCATTTATTTATGTGAGACCATGTTTATAATCGTCGCCAAGAACACGTGGGGGCAACGAAGCAGATTGTATTCTCGTCCTAACCAACGGCGAGCGGATTCGAACCAGCCATCGCGAAAGACTGAACGCCAGACCTGGAGGTGAGCAATGGAAGGGAGAATCGACTGGAAGAAAGCGCTGATCTACGGTTCTTT
Organism: Candidatus Angelobacter sp.; assembly: GCA_035263765.1. GTDB lineage: Bacteria > Acidobacteriota > Terriglobia > Terriglobales > Acidobacteriaceae > Angelobacter. The sequence goes on from DATFQZ010000140.1 coordinate 980, forward strand.
TGCCGCGGGGGCGGTGCTTTTTCTGCGAGGGCGCCGTCCTGCCGGCTTGGCCGTTGCCGGCATCGGAGTAGCCACTCTGGCCGCGGAGCATCCTGAAAAGTTCGAAGAACTTTGGCGACGGATGCCCGAGTACGTGGACAAAGGCAGCAAGCTGATAGACCTGGCCGCCACTTTTCTGGAACGTATAGCTGAAGCCCGCGTCGGCTACCGCACCATACGATCTTAGAGAGGATTCTTGGGATTGCAGATCCTGCGATGGTGGACCAGCGGCTTTTGTAGAGCCGCATGAAGCCACCAGGACTAAAGCCCAGTTTCTTCTTACGTCACGCGGCCCTGAAAAGGGTTGCTCTTCCGCCGGAAACGCTGTCAGCGGATACTTCCGATCACGTGCGATCGATCACGCGCGATTGCGGCGATCCCCTCATCTTACTGAAACCCTTACACTCTCCAGCATCTTTTCATATGTCGGGCGCAGCTGGCTGAAGTCGCGTTCCGGCGCGACAAACACCACATAGAACACTTCACCGTTCGGGTTCTGAAACGTCACCAGCCAATCGCGCTCCGGCAGCGCTTGGCCACCCTGCGCGAGCGGCGATGGCCCGCTGAGGTAGACCGAGCGTGCCTGCATTCCGTTGACGTCGATGCTTGTGGTTTGACCCGAGGCGTTTGTTCCAGGGTTATCTTTCTGAATGTTTGCCAAGACCTGCTGGGTGGCCTGGTCTAGCGATCCGGCGACATTCCTCACGGCATTGATCAGCACGCCATAAGCGACCCCTGACTGCGCCACGCCTTGCTGGGGTGCGATCATCAACGAATCGGCGTTATTGGCATCGCTGCCGGTCTTCCAGTTATCCGGGTAGGCGATGCTAAGACCGTTGACCTGGGTGCGAACGAACCGGTTCGAGGGCTGCACCTGCTGCATGGAAACATCGCTGGTTTGTCCAGTGTTGGTGGCCATGTTTCCAGGCATCGCTCCCGCTCTACGGTTTTGCTGTGCCCACACGCCTTGCTTGGCGCCTTGCGCAATCTCCTGCGCGCTGTAGGCTCGCACTGAGCCGGCGTTCTGGCGTGCCTGGTCGAACGCGCTGCTGGAGGCCAAGTACTGCTTCTGCGGCCAGGGTTGGATTTCCTTCTCGACTGCGAGATCACGGTTGCCGGGATTGGGGTGGTCGCTCAGAAACTGCGGCCCGCCTTTGCCGTACTTCTTTTCCAGTGTGACAAAGAAGTCTGCCATGGCTTTGGGATTGTAGCCGGCGAGATACATGATGATCGCGCCTACATGGTCGGCCTGGGCTTCGTCAGTCCGCGAGTACTTCATCATGACCGTGCCGGCGCCGATTTGGATCCCCGCGCGCGCCAGGCTGCCCAGTCCGCTCTGCGGCAACACTGCGCCCGCGATCCCGGCCAATAGCCCAGTCCATTGCGCTTTGGCCATTTGCTTGGCTGAGTGCTGCATGTACACGTGCGACATCTCATGCGCCAGCACGCCCGCTAGTTGTGCTTCGTTCTCCGCTGCTTGTATCGTCCCGATGTTGACGAAGATCGGCCCGCCAGGAAGCGCGAATGCGTTGATCTCCTTCTGGGGAATCACGTGGAATTGGTACGGCCACGTGCGATCCGCGGGGATCACCGCCTGCAACCTCCGTCCTAGCTGCTGCACGTACTGCGTGATCGGATGCGAGTCGGGCAACACGGGCATTTGGCGATAGACTTCGCTCACTGCCTGCATGCCGACCTGTTGCTGCTGCTGGCGGTTCAGCGGGGCTTTGCCGGGATCAGGCAACTGGGGCGAACTCTGCGCGCCGAGCGGCGCAGCCATCAGCATCACTGCGAGGAAGAGAGCCAGCATTTCTCTGGAAACTTTGCGTGGTTGCATATGCGTTACCTCTGCCCTCTTCATTTGGATGCGGCTCGTTATCGACCGCAAGATTTTTTGGTGACCAGATACTGGATCGGTCCAGTTCTCCGTCTGAGGCTGTATGAAAGTCCGTCGCTGGCGCATCTTGGCGCTTTTAACTATATGAATCCCGGGTAAATAATCTGTGTCGGCTAGTGGTTTGGTAAAAAGACATGTGCATGAAAAGGCCCTGAAGCCCCCTCGGCAGGGCCTTTTCTCTTACACATGACCGCGAGTGATCCCGGGGTGCCCTATTTAGGCAGGAGACCGCAGGGGGTAACTGCAAACCCGCCGAACGGCATGTCGGCGCCGACCACGATGGGCTGGTCGGAGGTCACACGCACCGAGAACGACACGTTCGTCACGCCATCGAATCCCTGAGTCGCTGGGCCGGTCTGAGGCGACAGCCAGCTATCCGCCCGCGTAGCCGCCGGCGCAAGAGGCGAAGTATTGGTTCCCGTATCTCCCGGGTACGTGACGGGCGGATTCGATCCAGGTATGGTCGCTCCCGCCAAATTGTTCCCATTTTTGTCCAGGATGTTCACGGCAACATTGGCCGTGGTGGAACTGCCGTTGAAGACATACACATTGGCCGTCGGGTTGCCGGCGGAATTGGGAAAACTCGCCGGAGTGCAGACCCAAACGAAAGGCGGCCCACCGGCAGAGGAACCGGCTGGTCCCTGTGGTCCCTGCGGACCTTGCGGGCCCTGTGGACCTTGGGGACCCTGCGGACCAGTGACGTTCCACTCCACGCGGCTTTCGTTGTCATGGCAGGCGGTGCTCGGGTCGACAAGACGCATCATCCCATTGCCGGGATTGATGCAGGCATCCAGTACAGCCGAAGGGCTTGCCGAAACGCGCTTGGCCAACGCCAAGCAAAGAACTACGGCCACCACGCCCAGGCAAACAATACCAGCACGGCGAAGAAAAGTGTTGTCCATACAGTTTCTCCTTCGGGCGAAGTCGCCCTACATGTTTTCAAGAATCGTGCGCGCCAATGTAGAGATTGACAGGAGGGTTGTCAAGAAAGAAGGGGAAGAATCGCTGCGTGCGCTGAGGGCAGAATGTCGCTCGACGGAGGGATTTTGGAGGATCGTTATCGGGACGGCGATGCTGACGGTGCCAAGAAGCCTCATCAAAGATGAATTGAGCGCCGTCAGGCGCGACGATAGGGTAGCCCACGGCAGCGCCGTGGGTAGAGTGAACAGGGATGAGAGCGCCAGAGGCGCGGCACAGCTTTCTAGCCCTGTACCGGCCGCCCCGTGTTTTTTCAACCGGGAAATGAATCCCGGTTCGATGCCAATGTGTTGCCCCTCTGGGGCTCGAAACATACCCCACGCTTACCCACGGCTGGCGCCGTGGGCTAACCTCTCGTCGCGCCTCCGGCGCTAAGCACGATCCATTCAACCGCTTAGGGATCAACCTAAAGCCTCTTAGTCATTTCTCCTCATACGCCTGTTTCAGCCGTGCGATATCAAGCTTGTCCATAGTCAACATGGCTTGCATAACGCGCTTCGATTTCTCAGGGTCCTTGTCTTGCATCATCTGGCCGAGGGCGGTTGGGACGATCTGCCAGGAAACGCCATATTTGTCTGTGAGCCAGCCGCATCTGTCCTTCTTGCCGCCTGCGGAAAGCTTCTCCCAAAGCTCATCGACTTCTGCCTGGGTTTCGCAATTCACGAGAAAAGAGATAGCCGGCGAGAACGTGAAAACCGGGCCGCCGTTCAATGCCATGAACTCCTGCCCATCGAGTTGGAATGTCACAACCATGACCTTGCCTTTGGGGCCTGGACTGCCTTCCCCATAGCGGCTGATCGCTCCAATCTTTGAGTTTTTGAAAATGGAAAC
>DATFQZ010000141.1:0-3005 GCA_035263765.1 Candidatus Angelobacter sp.
CGCTGGAAAACAATTCAAGGCTGTGGCGGACCAGTACTCCCTAACCAAGCCCGGCAAGATCGCTCGCTACATGGAAGGCGTTGCCGCGATGGAGGCCGGTGACGGCGCGAGCGCTGAGCAGCAGTTCAAAGCCGTGGCCGGCTCTAACGACAAGAACATCGCCGCGCTGGCGAAGATGGCTTTAGCGTCGTACTACCGCTCCTCGAATAAGTTGTCGGACGCCACCAGAATATACAAGGACCTGCAAGAGCATCCGACCGATACCGTTTCCAAGGTCCAAGCGCAACTGGCCATGGCGGAGATGTATGAGAACTCCGATCCGCAACAGGCGGCCAGCCTCTATAAGCAAATCCAGCAAGAGAATCCGGCCAATCTCGCGGGACAAATGGCGGCCGCAAGACTGGCGACGGTAAAGTAGTCCGGAACATTCGAACAGAACGAGGATTCGCTTCCAGTCTTGAAGTGGATCGGGATGGCCATTCGCCTGCGACCACCCCAGCCCTTCCGGGCGCATCTGTTTTCTTATTCGCAACGACTAGAGGAGCACTATGAAGTCATTCTTGGCAGGATTGGGTATCGGCATTGGCGTCGGTCTGCTTTTTGCGCCGCTGTCGGGAGAGGAGACGCGGGAGCGTCTCTCGCGGCGGTCTCAGGACCTGGCGGACTCCGCGCGCCGGCATGCAGGGGAGATTGCCGATTCGGCGCGGGACATCGTCGACCATAGCCGGGAGCGCGTGCGTAGTACGATCGCCAGCATGAAGAAAAAGGGTGGCCGCCTGGGCTCAGCGAGCACTGGCACGTTTCATGACCTCTGATGGATCTGAGGGTTCCATGAGCTTCCAGCCCACCTAGGAACATGAAAATCCCTCGTGGATCTGGAGCGCAGGCCCCCGGGGTCCCCGGACCGGGCCGCTGTTGCCCGGGCTGGGTGGAGGTGCTCTCGCTTGCATTTGGTCGCGGCTTCTTCACGGTCGTGTCCCGAGTGTCCTTCGCGCGCAGCCGAGGGGCACCTCCCGGGGACGCTGGCGAATGGTGGTTGACACTCTCTTAACACCGCCTTTATCCTAGATTGTCTCCAGCGTAAGCTCCTGCTCGGGCAGTTCTATCGAGTTCAGAAATCCGGAGCAACCTCTATGTTCATAAAAATAAAGGATCTTGAGCTCCGGAAAATGGAATTTGATGAAAACGTTTCGCCTGGTGTCCTCGACTTGGGTCAGGACATCGTGCAGAGGATTCCACTCCACGCCGCCGGTCGCGCAGAGCTGGTAAAGGAGAACCGCGGAGCTCGCCAGGTAGTTGAAGATATCCGGCTGGTAGGAAATTTTTCAACTGAGATTGAAGTTCGTTGTGCGCGCTGCCTGGATCCGGTAAGCAACCCTGTTTCCGGAGCGTTCGACCTCATCTATCGCCCGCAGGGCGTGGATACAAAAGGTGAAGAAGCTTCCATCAGCAAAGCGGAGACGGAGATTGGTTACTACCAGGGTGATGGTCTGCTGCTGGAAGATGCGCTGAAAGAACAACTGCTGCTGGCTTTGCCGGCGAAGCAGGTGTGCCGCGAAAACTGCAAGGGACTGTGCCCGCATTGCGGCCGCAACTTGAACGTGGAAAGCTGCAACTGCTCCAGCACCATGTCTGACCCGCGCTGGTCGGCGCTGGAAGGCATTCGCAAAAAACTGGATCGACAAAAAGACAAAGAGATATAGGATTGTGCGTTGCGGCCGCAAGCCGGGCGCCAAGGAAGGTTGAAGCAAAAATGCCAAATCCCAAACGGCGGCACTCGAAAGCCCGCACCTCGAGGCGCCGCGCCCATGACTATCTGACCACCGCCTCGGTTTCCGAGTGCCCCAACTGCCACGAGCGCAAGCTCCCGCATCGCGCCTGTCCCAAGTGCGGCTATTACAAAGGCCGCGAAGTTCTGGAAGTCAAAGAATCGAAGTAGGCGCAGAGGTCCGTGGAAACTATTATCGCTGTCGATGCCATGGGGTCGGATCGGGCCCCGCGACCGGAAATTGAAGGAGCCTTACTTGCGGTACGCCACTATCCGGGCGTGAAGGTGTTCCTGGTAGGGCCCGAAGAAAGGCTTCGCCAAGAGCTGGCTTCCCATCCCACCGCAGCCAGCGCTCCGGTTGAGGTGGTCAACGCAACCCAGGTCATCGGCATGGATGAAAAGCCGGTGCAGGCGGTGCGCACCAAGCGCGACTCTAGCATGCACGTCGGGCTTCGCCTGGTGAAAGAAAAGTGCGCGGTCGGCTTTGTGACCGCGGGCAACACCGGCGCGGCCATGGCCACTGCCAAAATGGTCCTCGGCGCGCTGCCGGGCGCCGACCGTCCGGCCCTGGCCAACGTATTTCCTACGTCAACGGGCAAGCCGGCGATCATGATCGACGTTGGCGCCAACGTCGATTCCAAACCGCACAACCTGGCCCAGTTTGCCCTGATGGGAGAGATCTATTACCGCTCGATTTTTGAGAAGAATAAGCCGACCGTGGGACTGCTCTCGATTGGCGAGGAGGAAACCAAGGGCAACGAGCTCACGCGGCAAACCTTCTCGTTGCTGAAGGACCTTCCCGTCAACTTCATCGGCAACGTGGAAGGCCGCGATCTCTACAACGGCCGTGTCGACGTCATCGTCTGCGATGGCTTTGTCGGTAACGTCGCCCTCAAGATCTCCGAAGGCCTGGTGGAGGCGGTGCGCTTCCTGCTGAAAGAATCTCTGAACTCCACCATCACCTCGCAAGTCGGTGCATTGCTAGCGCGCAAAGCATTTACGAATTTCGGGCGGCGTTTGGATTACGCCGAGTATGGTGGCGCGCCCCTGCTCGGGATCAAGGGCGTGGCCATTGTGGGACACGGCCGCTCGAACGCCAACGCCATCAAGAACGCCATCCGCGTGGCCAAGCAGTACCACGAATCGGGCATCAACGCCCGCATTGAAAAGGAACTGGCCGGCCGGCGCGATGGCACCGGCACAGAACAGACTGCATGAGCTTGCCTACGATCGCCTT
>DATFQZ010000142.1:0-28770 GCA_035263765.1 Candidatus Angelobacter sp.
CCGCCGATCAGTTTCGTCTTGTTGGGAACTGCTACCGTCGCCATATTCTCTCCTTTTTAACCACAGAGGACACAGAGGAACACAGAGTCAGTTCCAGTCAGTACCCTCTACGAATCTCTTGACACCATCGCGCAAATGACGAACATGAAAATTGATGAGCAAGCCAACGTTCTTCTTGCTCAGACGCAAGTACGAAATGATCTGGGCTTCATGAACCGGAATGATCTTCTCAACACACTTCAATTCAACTATCACGAGGTCGTTGACAATCAGATCAGCGCGGTAGCCTATCTCAATGCGAACGCCTTCATAAAAAACTGGAAGCTCCACCTCTACTTGCACATCAAAACCGGCCTTCCGCAACTCATATGCCAAGCAGGCCGTGTAGGCTTTCTCCAGAAGGCCGGGGCCCAATGCCGAATGGACCCGCATCGCCGCACCGATAATGGCTTCGGTAATCTTGTTGATCCCGCTTCCCTCGGTGGTCCTCTGTGCCCTCTGTGGTGAAGAGCTCATTGAAGGTTCTCGAAGATGCCAGCCGCTCCCATGCCGCCGCCGATGCACATAGTCACGAGTCCGTATTTCCCGTTTCGCCGCCTGAGCTCACGCAAGATGGTTGCCGTCAGTTTAGCTCCAGTGCAGCCCAGGGGATGTCCCAGGGCCACCGCGCCGCCGTTGGGATTCACCTTCGCCGGATCCAGCCCGGCTTCCTTGATCACGGAGAGTGCTTGCGCAGCGAACGCTTCGTTCAGTTCGATCACGTCAATCTGGTCCAGCTTGAGGCCAGCCATCTTGAGAGCTTTCGGGATCGCATAAACAGGGCCCAGTCCCATCTCTTCCGGCAAGTAGCCGGCGGTGGCGAAGGCCAAAAAGCGCGCCATGGGTTTGATGCCGAGTTGTTTGGCTTTGTCGGCCGACATCACCACGGCGGCCGCGGCACCGTCCGAAGTCTGTGAGGAATTTCCCGCGGTGACCGTACCCTTTGCATGGAAGACCGGCTTCAAGTTCGCCAGGGCATCCAGCGAAGTGTCGGCGCGCGGGCCTTCGTCCACATTGAAGGTGATGTCAATCCGTTTGGGCTTGGCGCCGTTTGGGGTGGTGAAACTTACCGGCACGGGAACGATTTCGTCTTCGAACTTTCCGGCCTGGATCGCGGCGATGGCTTTCTTGTGGCTGCACAGCGAGAATTCGTCCGCCTGCTCGCGGCTGATGCCAAAGCGCTTAGCCAGCCGTTCCGCGGTGAGCCCCATGGAGAGATACGCATCAGGATAGTTATTGACCAGCCAGGGGTTGACAGAAACCTTGTTGCCGCCCATGGGGATCATGGACATGGATTCCGTTCCGCCGCCGATCGCGACTTCCGCGCGTCCGGCCAGGACTGAATCCGCCGCGAGCGCAATCGCCTGCAGCCCCGACGAGCAGAAACGATTGATGGTCATGGCCGAAACTTCCACCGGCAGTCCGGCGCGAAGCGAGGCAATGCGGGCCACGTTCATCCCCTGCTCAGCCTCCGGCGTGGCACAGCCGATGATTACGTCTTCAATTTCTTTGGGGCTGAGTTGAGGCAACCGCTCCAGCGCGCCCTTGATCGCCACGGCGGCCATATCGTCGGGACGCGTAGTGCGCAACGCGCCTTTGGGCGCTTTGCCTACTGCAGTCCGAACTGAACTTGCGATTACAACGTCTTTCATAAAGCTCCTGACTTCTAGCCTCCGGCTCTTGGCTTTTGGCTCTTGGCCTGAGTCACGGCCCTTTCCTGCTTTCCGATCACCCGATCACGGCGATCCCGCTGTGCGGGATCACCCGATCTAGTTCCGTAACGGCTTTCCTGTCTTCAACGTGTACTGAATTCTCTCCTGCGTCTTCTTCTCACCGCACAACGATTTGAAGCCTTCGCGTTCGAGATCCAGAAGGTACTGCTCGCTCACCGGAGTTCCGGGAGTAATGTTGCCGCCGCAGAGGATCTCCGCGACTTTAGTTCCCACTTTCACATCGTGGTCGCTGATGAACTCGGCCTGACGCATTAGATGAATTCCCAGGCGCAAAGTCGCCAGGACGTTCTCTCCTGGTGCGGGGATATCAGTGCGGGGGACGGGCGGTTTGTATCCCCCGCCGGCCAGTTCGAGCGCGCGGGCTTTGGCGTCTGACAGCAATCGTTCGCGGTTCATGGTGATCAAGTCGCCGTCAGAGAGAAAGCCCAGGCCACGGGCTTCGTTGGCCGAAGTCGAGACCTTGGCCATGCCGATGATCTCAAACGCGCGCTTCAATCCTTCCAGCACCTCCACCGACTCAGCCCGGCCGTCAGGCCGGACGGCCTTGGCGTTGTCCAGCGCACGCAGCAGCATTTCTTTGCAGCCACCGCCGCCGGGAAGCAAGCCAACTCCAACCTCGACCAGTCCCATGTATGTTTCCGCGTGCGGTTGGCGGCCGGCGGAGTGCAGGTTGATCTCGCACCCGCCGCCCAGCGTCATGCCAAAGGAGGCTGTCACTACCGGACGCGTGCAGAACTTGATGGCCTGGGTCATGCCCTGGAACTGCTTGATGGCCATGTCAACTTCGTCCCACTCTTCCTCCTGTACGGCGAGCATCAGCAACATCAAGTTCGCGCCGACGGAAAAGTTGGCCGAGTCTCCGGTGATCACGAAGGCGTCAAACTGGTCGCCGATGCCGCCGGTCTTGAGTGATTGCGAGACCATTTGCACGATGTCCCCGCCCAACGCGTTCATCTTGCTGTGGAACTCAATACAACCCACCCCATCGCCCAGATCGATGAGCGAAGCGCCGGCGTTCTTCTTGACCACGCCGTGGGATTTCTTGGCGACAGCTACTGACCACACGCCTTCGGCGACCTCGACCGGCTGGTACTTGCCTGTCCGCAGATCGAAGTATGCGCGGCCAGAAGGCGCGGAAGGATCGTCCTTATACCAACTCTTGGCTCCAGCGCCGAGAAGCTTCTCAACATTCGCTGCGACAGGCTTGCCTTCTTTCTTCATCCGCGCGACTGTCGCCTCAACGCCGGCCAGGTCCCAAATCTCAAACGGACCGACCTCCCAGTTGAAGCCCATGCGCATAGCAGCGTCGATCTCGACTACCGTGTCCGCGATTTCGGGAATGCGGTTGGCCGAGTAGGTCCACATCTCGGATAGCGTGGTCCAGATGAACTGCACGGCTTTGTCGCGAGTGTCGCCGCCAAGAATCGCGCGCAACCGCTCGCCCATGTCCTCGATATTCCGCGCCATTTCCAATGCGGCAAACTTGGGTTTTTGCGTGGGGTGGTATTCGAGCGACTTGCGGTCGATGGCCTGCCTTTCCTCTCCCTGCGGCCCTTTGACCTTCTTATAAAAACCGGCTTTGGTTTTGTCGCCCAGAAGCTTACGCTCGATCATCTTTTCGAGAAAGTCGGGCAGCTTAAGGTCAGAGCGCTCGTCGCGGACGCTCTTGCTGAAGTTCTTAACCACGCTAACCATCACGTCCAGTCCCACCAGGTCGATGGTGCGGAACAGTGGAGCTTTGCTCCAACCGCCGCTGCCGGTGATTGCGTCCACTTCCTCGATGGTAAGGTCCAATTCCTGCATCACGCGGAAAGCGTTGAGTCCGGAGAAGTTGCCGATGCGGTTGGCGATGAAGTTGGGCGTGTCCTTAGCCGTGACGATTCCCTTGCCCAGGCGGGCATCGCCGAGGTGAGAGACTGCGGCGATGGCAGCGGGATCAGTTTCCGGCGTGGGAATGGTCTCCAGCAGGCGCATGTAGCGCGGAGGATTGAAGAAGTGCGTCCCGAACCAGTGCCGCCGGAAGTCTTCACTGAAACCGTCCGCGATGCTGTGCACGGGCAGACCGCTGGTGTTGGTGGTGATAATGCTGCCCGGCTTGCGGATGGCTTCCACCTTCTTGAGTAAGGCGCGCTTGATCTCCAGATTCTCAGCCACGGCCTCGATGATCCAGTCGGCATCCGCCAGCAGTTTCAGGTCGTCTTCAAAGTTGCCGATCGTGATCAGCCGCTCCAGGCCCTTCTCGAAGAACGCCGCCGGTTTGGATTTCACAGCTGCGTCAAGTCCAGCGGCGACAATCTTGTTGCGCGCGGCTTTATCGTTACTTTGCGCAGCATCAGGGGGAACCATGTCCAGCAGCACGCACGGCATGCCGGCATTGGCAAAGTGCGCAGCGATACGTGCGCCCATCGTGCCAGCGCCCAGCACGGCGACCTTGTTGATGCGCTGGTAACCAGGTTTGACCGCAGATCCAGCGCTCGAGGGAGCCGCGCCGTCGGCCTTGGGAACTTGAGGAGGCGTCGCAGTGGCGACATTACTCATAACCAGGACTCCTGCGAAAAATGTCTAACTAAAGTAGCGACAAACCTGCCTGGGGAGGCACGGGGGGCTCGTGGTTACACAGTTCTGCCCTGCCAGAAATCCTGCTTCTCAAGCCCACAGCGGCGGTTGTTATTGTATTGAATGAATACTCATTCAGTCAAGTACATGCCGCCTTTTCATTCACTTCCAGCTTTCCGTTCCAGAACCAGCCGTTCGCGATGGGCTGACATCCCAGGTGCTCATATGTACAGCGCCGCAATCTTTGATGACCGCAAAACCCACTGCACGTCGGTTCAATAATGCGCAGTCAGGCCGGCCACGAGCTCGCGGCCGATTCGCTGCTTCTGGGCCCGCGGGATCAACCGCCAGACCGCAGACGCATCCATCATACGCTCCATCAGTCCAGCCGCGCAGGATTCCTACTAGGCGAGCGTTCCCTGGATCAGCCATGTGCCTGCCGTCCAGACCACATTCGAGCCTTCGTACATGCGTTGGATGCTATCAGCGTCTTGGGTTGGACGGTACAGAGGAACGGCGTCGCAAAGGCGGATAGTCTCGGCGCGGAAGGAAGCCGGTGTGGCGATACTCAATGGGCATAATGTCGCCACGAGTGTACAAGAGACGTGGGCTCATGGCGCTGGCCAAGATTGTCATTTTCCGGTCCGCTCTCGCCACGGCACCTAAAATAAACGGACGCAATCGCGAGTAGCTGCGTCTTCAAAGGATAGAGACCACAATGTATGCCTCGGAGAAAGTGCTTTTGAGCCGGACGGTTCCGGAGGTATCCACCGCTGAGCTGGTGGAAGCCACGGTCCGAGAGCATGCGCGCTTCGTCTACCGGGTGGCCTACGCAGTTCTTCGGCATCCGCAGGAAGCCGAAGACGCGGTCCAGGAGACATTCATTCGGGTCTGGAAACACGCCCGGGAGCTTGCGGGGATCTTGAATCAGCGGGCATGGCTGGCGCGGATCGCCTGGCGTGTGGCCAGCGACCGGCGTAAGAGACGCCCGGAGATCTTCGTCGCCCACGAGATTGATTTGCCCGATCCGCCGGCACGCGGGGCCGGTGCGGAAGCAGAGCTGATCCGCGCACAACAAGTGGAGATGCTGGAGCGTATGGTGGCCATGCTGCCCGGAGAGCTTCGCGAAGTCTTTGCGCTTTCCACGGTGGAGGAGTTGACGTCAGTGGAGATCGCCGAACTTTTGCGGATTCCCGAGTCCACTGTACGGGGCAGGCTCTTGCGGGCACGGCAGATGCTCAAAGAAAAGATTCGAGCGGTAATGGATCGGAAACAGAAACGTGGAGTGGGACCATGAATCTTCAAGAACAGGAACATGATCGCGCTGCTGAACAATGGCTCGACGAGGCGATCGGGCATCTTCGCGACACCGGGCCTCGCTTTGGCCTCGAAGCCCGCGTCCTGTCAGGCGTCCGCGCGCACGTTGCACAGCGCCGGCGGCGGTGGACATTCCTTGTGGCTGCGTCTGCGGCAGCCATACTGGTGGTTGCGTTGGTGGTCAGTTGGCCGCGATCGAAACCGAACGTCACGCCGAACGTTGCTCAGAAAACATCGCCGGACAGCGCCGGTCCAGGTCCAGTAGTGGCCGTCGATATCGTGCCAGCACGGAATACGAGCCGTCCCCGGGTCGGCAGGCGGCGCGAAGTTGCAGCCGCGACGCTCAGCGCTCGCATAGTGATGCGCCCACTGGGCGACGCCCGCCAGGCTACCTTCCCTGCTTCCGCTCCGCTGACTGACCAGGGCAAGCTACTGCAAGCATATCTTCGCCAGACACCGCAGCACGAACTGGTATTGATTGCGGCGCGGCAGCATTCGTCTACTGAGGTTGACGACTTGAGCATTGCCCCCATCGAGATCCAAGACCTCACTCCTAAAACAGAGAAGGATCAGAACTAGAGAGGACAACTTTATGACGCACCGATTCTGCCATCTTTTTGTTGTTGCAACTCTTGGAGCGGCAATGTTCGCGTCCTCGCCGCGTGCCATGGCTCAGGAAGAAGACCAACAGAAGACCACGCCAGAGAAGAGCGACAAGAACACACCTGACAAGATCGCGCCGGATTGGTTGCAGATAACGACGCAGCCCGTGCAACTGCGACCCAGGTCCGTCGCCATCACTTTACGGCAGGATGGCGATAGCCGGGCGGTCTATGAGGCCATCGGCAAACAGGCGGGGATCAGTGTGCTGTTTGATCCTGACTACACGCCACGCACGATCCACGTGGATATCAACAAGGCTTCGCTCAATGATGCCCTGCAGATCGTGGCCGCAGAATCCCGCACTTTTTGGCGGCCGGTGAATAGCGACACCATCTTTGTCGCCGGGGATTCCCAGTCCAAACGTCGGGAGTTCGAGCAGAGCATCTATAAGACGTTTTACTTGACGAACGTTTCGCAACCCACCGACATCCAGGACGTGGTGAACGCGCTTCGCACCATCATTGAAATCCAGCGCATACAGCAGTTTCCAGCTCTGGACGCGATCCTCGTGCGAGGTACGCCGGCGCAAATCGCCCTGGCACAGAAGATCATTGACGACGTCGACAAAGCCCGCAAGAAGTACGCCGCGGACTACCGTCTGGACTTCAAGATCAGCGAACTGGAAGAAGGTAAGAAGCTCAACTCCAGGACTTACACTCTTCTGGTCTATCCGCATGAGGCGGGGAAGCTGCGCATCGGCACGCGTGTCCCGATCCAGACCGGTGGCCCGGACAGCAAGCTCACGTACATTGATGTCGGCCAAAACATCGATTGCCAGGTGCGTACCGAGCGCGAGCACATGGTGGGCCTGAACGTAGACATGGACTTCTCCAACTTCGGCATGACCGAACAACTGCACAGCGCCGGCGGTGCGACTACGGGCAATCCCGTCCTGCAACAGTTCCGCATCACCACCAAGACCGACCTGGAACTCGGCAAGCCGACTGTCATCAACACCTTTGACGATCCGAGCAGCAAGCGCACCTTCCAGGTTGAAGTCACTGCCACGCGGGTGCACGAAAAAGAGTAACTTCGCCTTCGGCCCGGCAAGCGGCTGTCCGACTCTCCACGGGCGGCCGCTTTTTCTTCTTGCGAACCAGAGGTTATTAGAATCCGACCCCGTCACATTTGCGGGGGTGTCGGCGTCGGGGTGGGTGTTCCAACTGTTCCCGGAAGCGGAGGCGCCGGGCTACCCGGTGAACACGGCTGGGCCACCGTTGAATTGATGGAGGCGCGCCCATTCACTGTACTTGCGCCACTCACACTAGCACTCGTCGGCGGCGTACCGCCGGCCGGTGTTGTCCCGGCCGCTGAAGACGTTCCTGTGGTCGTGCTGGGAGAAGACAGCGGTGGAGGTGGAACTGTCGTGCTCGATCCTGTCGACCCCGTCATCCCCGAAGTTGTGGTCGCGTTGCATGGACCGGCGACGGTGTTGACTACGGGCGGTGTGCCAGTCGTGCCAGGCATGCCCTGAGGATTGCCGGCGGGCTGGCCCGGAAGTGTTGTGTTGCTTTGACCCGGCGCGACAATCGCACCCGGAATCGGCGTTGGTTGCGGAGCGCTGCCTGTCGCCGGCGTTGGCAGAGTGCTCGGCACATTGGTGGGTTGAGTCGGCGCCTGTCCGGGCATCGGCGTTGCCTGGGTGGGCGCGGTCGCAGGATTTGGGACGCTGGTATTAGCTCCCGCAGGAACGCCGTTTTGAGTTCCTCCCGCAGGAACGTTGTTCGTGCTCTGAGCTGCGGCGAGTCCGGCCGTCAGAACTAGAACATACAGGAACAGCCATTTTCTATTTCTACGCATAAAGACTTCCTTTCCTTGCTCAACGGCCCTGCGTTGCGAGCCGTTGCCATTCCTATGATCTGTATTTGGTCTTCTCTTTTTTGGGATGCGGTCTCAGGCTGATCGGATGGAATTAGGAGAGCTGGCCGGCCGCTTTTCCGCTTGCCCGCCGAGCCCACATGGTGGTTCCGGATCGTTGCATAACGGTGCTTATCGCCGAATCTGAGCACTTGTGTCTAATCAAAAGGTAACAAAGAAAAATGCGACTGGAATCTGGCAAAGTCTAGATACAATACCCGGTTCGACAACAATTTAAGGAGGAACACTATGGGCAGACCCGCAGGGGTTACGGTCATTGCAGTTCTCTGTTTTCTCGCGACGGCCATCGGTATCCTGCTTGGAATCGGGTTCATGGTGGGAGGCGGATTCATCGCCAATTTGATCAACCAGCAGGGCGGTCAAGGCACCGGGGCCGGCGCCGGTCTTTTCGCTGGGCTGGGCGTGGTGATTGGAGTTGCGATCCTCGCTTTTGCAGCACTTTATGCCGTGGTGGGCTGGGGCTTACTGAAGTTGAAGGAGTGGGCACGCATTGTCACCCTTGTCCTGGCAGGGCTCGCTGTTCTTGGCGCCTTGTTTGGACTGCTTGGCACTTTCATGCACTTCAGCGTGTTGATCCTCTTTTGGACGGCGGTAAGGTTGGCGATTGCCGCCTGGATCATTTGGTACCTGTTGCAACCGAACGTGAGAGCCGCGTTCCAAGGCCAGTCCAGACCAGCGTCCGCGTAGCGGCTGAAATGCTCCGAATTGAAGTACGCAGTTAGTTTGGCAGGCGAATGGCAATCGCTGACCAGTCGCCCGCCCGTTCATTTTGCTAGCCGGTTCGGCGCCACGAAGACCTTCACATAGCTCGAGCATCGCCGCGACCGCCGGGCAGTCCAGCGCTCAGCGTACGTCCAATCCTTCGGGGTCGGTCTTCAGGTAGGCCAGCGCTTTGCGCGCCATTTGGCGCTCACCCGGATAGCTGAGGCGGCTGGCGGCTTCCTCGAGCGCCAGCCAGTAAGCGCGGCGCACCTCATGGCGCATCTTGGCAGTCAGTTCGTCGATGTGGCCCGACTGGTATTTCATCAGGAAGAAGCTGACGATCTTGAAGATTTTGGCCTGATCGGACCACTTGCGCTGGTAAACATATTTGATGTCGGCCAACTTGACGACGGGAACGGCGCGCAGGCCGGTTTCTTCACGAACTTCACGGACAGCGGCCTCTACTGGTTTTTCCCCGCTGTCGATGTTGCCTTTGGGTAGCGCGACCACGTCTTTGCGGTCTTCCGGTTCGCCTTCACGGCCTGGCTCGATGACCGCGACCCACCAATGGTCTTTCATATGGCGCAGCACCACGGCGCCGGCGGAGAATTCACGAAGCATGGGATCCTAGATAAAGCTATCACGAGGACAAATAATCGGGTGATCGCCGTCATCGCCGCGATCGCCGTCATCGCCGCGATCGCCGTCATCTGAGTTTTGACGTGCACCACGCTGGAAGACCAGTTTCTTCAGTTACGCAGAACACGATGCAAACCTTGAGCTTGAACAACTCCGATGTCGGCGATGACGTGCGATGACGGCGATGATCCGATCTTAGCTGGTTACCAAAGTCATTTCCGGGTTGCCCATTTGCGATGAAAATTAAGTTGAAACTCCTGTAATTTTGCATCGTTTGAATAGGCGAGCAGCATCGTAGTGAGTAGCTGAAAAGGCGCATTGAAAGGGCCCCAGTGAACAACCCGTTGCACAAGATCGTGCGCTCGGTCCAGGCTTTTGGACGTGAACTGAAACGCCAGGCGCGGTTGGAGCTCCCGGCTGAGACGGTGCGGCCGAAGATCGGGCTGGCGCTGGGCGGCGGCTTCGCCCGGGGCCTGGCTCACATCGGCGTTCTCAAGGTTTTTGAAGAGGAACAGATTCCCATCGACTTCATCGCGGGGACCAGCGTAGGTTCAGTCATCGGCGCCAGCTATGCCAGCGGTGTTTCTGCCCGGGAGCTGGGCGAACTCGCGCACCTGGTTCGCTTCAAGGACTTTTCCCGCTGGACCCTTTCCCGCATGGGCCTGTTCAGCAACGATCGCATGGGAGCGTTCCTGGGGCGGATTCTTCGCTGCAAGACTTTCGAAGAGCTGCGAATTCCGCTGGCGGTGGCGGCCACCGACATCATCACCGGCGAACCCGCGGTGTTTACCAGCGGCGACCTGGTGGACCCGGTGCGCGCCAGTTGCGCGTACCCAGGAATCTTCCTGCCCGTGAACGTCAACGGACGCCTTCTGGTAGACGGCTTGTTGGGCCACGCTGTCCCTGCAATGCCCTTGCGCGCCATGGGCGCCGAGCGCGTGGTTTCCGTGCACATGAGCGCGGCTTGGGTGAAGCCGGGTGGACCGCGCCACGTATTTGACATCATCGGCCAGTGTTTTTCGATTGCCCAGGACAAGACCTCCGGGCCGTGGCGCTCGGCCTCTGACTTGGTGGTGGAACCAGCGATCGGTGAGTTCGGATATGACGATTTCGCGCGTGCCCCGGAGTTGGTCCGCGCCGGCGAAACCGCCGCTCGGGCCGCGCTACCGAAAATCCGCGAGTGGTTCCCCGCGGCGCCGCCGCAACCGCAACCTGAGGCGCCGCAAACCTCGGGAGCTGTCGCGCTTACGACGGAATGATCCGCACCTGCTACCCGCACCGATGATCATGATGTAGACAAGCACAGGCAAGTGCCGAGAGTCGTCAGAGGAGCCCAAAGGGAAAGTGAGTGAGGTCTTCACCTTCGGGTGTGGTGACTTCCAGGATCATGCGATCGGTCACGGGAACTTCGCCGACGTCAAAGCTTACGCGGAACACGCGCTCATCCGACTCGATCTCGGCCGGCACGCCGATCATGGTCACCGAGTCGGGAGTGACCTCATGCATGTCCAGACCGTCGTAGACTTTCAGGCGGAACCCAAGCTTGAGCAGTAGATCTCTGGGATCTTCAGCAACGGTCAGGCTGCGGTCGGGTCCGTCGATGAACATCTTGCGCAGCGAGGCGGTAACGCGAAAGCTGAAATGCCGGGGAAACTGCTGCAGGGGTATACCGCGCGCCGAGACAACCTTGGCGTGCAGACCCTGTGAGACTTGCTGCAGGCCTTCGATCTCGGAGCATTCGATAAGGCCCATCAGGGATAGCATCGCGCCGGAAGGCTTCAATTGCACCACTGCGAATCCGGCGGGCATGGTGGAATGAAACCCGGGGACGGTGCGGAAACTCACTGCTCCTGGCGACGCCAGCAGCACACTCGCCATCATCATGGTTGCGGCGCCAAACGCGACTGCGCGCGAGAGTCTCATCTTCCAGTACCCCCGGCCGCGGCAGAACCTCTGGCGCGATCCCAACGCGGCATGATACACAAGAGCTTCCCTCCCTTGAGAGGGGAATGCACAAGAAGAAGATGCCTCGGCTGCTCTGCTTTACCGCACACCCTGATGACGAAGCCGGAGGATTCGGCGGCGCGCTGCAACGCTGTGCTGCCGCCGGCGGAGAAACTCACGTCGTCTGCCTGACTCCGGGCCAGGCGGCCACGCATCGCGGCACCGCCAAGTCTGACCAGGAACTCTCAGCAATGCGCCGCCAGGAGTTTGCTGCTTCGTGCAAGCTGCTCAGGGTCCGCCACGGCGAAATCCTGGATTATCCTGACGGCCGGCTCGACCGCCAGGAGTTTTTGACAGTTGTGGCTGATCTCACGCGCCACGTGCGCCAAATCCGTCCGCACGTCATCCTGACGATCGGCCCGGAAGGCGGCGTCACGGCCCACCATGATCATTCCATGGTTTCCATCTTTGCCACCATGGCCTTCCATTGGGCCGGGCGGAACAACCGTTTCCCGGAGCAACTCAAAGACGGCTTGACAGTCCACCAGCCTCAGAAACTTTATTACGGGACGGCTCTGTTCACTCTGTCCGATCGCCAGCCGGTCTCGCTGGCTCCGGCAACAGCGTCGTTGGAGTTGAGCCCACAGGAATTCGAAACCAAGATTGCCGCCTTCAAGTGCCACACCACGCAGGCGCCGCTGTTTCCATATTTCGAGGCCACGATGCGCAAGCGCGGCCACCTGGAAGTGTTTCATCTGGTGGCGGCATCCACACCGCGAAAGATTGAGGTTGAAAAGGATCTGTTCGCGGGGGTGAAGGAATAGCAATTAGCAAATAGCAATTGGCAATTAGCAACACCAGAACCGAAAACCATACCGCGGATCAACGCGGATTACCACGGATTAGGAAGGCAATAACCGTATCAGCCGCCAACCGTGTCGGCAAAAATGAGACTCAAGTTCTTTCATGCGCTCGTAATCACAAGTCTACAATTCTCATCCGTGTTCATCCCGCGCTGATCCGCGGGTAAGGTTTTGGGTTTGCTAATTGCTAATTGCTATTTGCTAGTTGCTTATTTTGCCAGCGGCTTGATGATCTCGCTCAACACGTCGGGCTTGGTCTCGTCACGCACCAGGTGTGCATATTTTTCTCCCCCGTGGTAGTCGAGAACGTACGTCCGGAAAAAGTCATCACTCTCGACCAGCAGTTCCAGCTTCGGGCCTTTATCCTTGCCGGCCTTAAGGGCATCGCGCAGCACCGTGGGCGTGAATTTTCTCCCATTCACGGCAACGAGAGTCGAGCCGGGCGCGATGTGGGCGTTCCATGCCGGACTGTTGACCAGCACGTCTTGTATTCCGCCCTTGTCGTCCAGCGATAAGCCGATGGAGAAACGCGCGTCCACGAACTTGTGCACGTCCTCCGCGGCCTTGGTAAACGCGCTCCGCTCTTCGCTATAAACCAGCTTCCAGCCGCCGCTGGTAATACCGCCCAATGGGGCGCCGGGGCCGTAAGTGTCCAAGCGGTCGCGTAGGAACTTCCTCCAGTCGTAAGGAGCAACCTGGTTCAGAGCCGTTACTACTTCGTCAAAGTTGTAGGTCACGACTTTGGGAGGAGTGCTTTGGCCACCATGAAACGCTCGGCTGAAATCGTTGAGCGACTTGTGGCCGTTGCTGAGCTGGCGAATCAAAGTGTCCACTTCCAGCCAGATCAGGAAGCCTTCCGGATAGTAGTCCACGCTGCGTCGCCAGTTTTCGAACTCAGAAGGCGCTCCGTAGAGGATTTGGGCGGCATCAGCCGTGTCCTGCAGTGGACGCCAACTTCTTCCCGGCGTGTTGTTAAGTGCCGCCGCGGTTTCTGCAGTTTCATCGAGGAATTGCTGTGTGGTCCACAGGCCGCTGCGCGCCGCCAGGATGTCACCCCAATACTGGGTGAGGCCTTCGTACACCCAAAGCAGATCGCCTTCCATGGGTTTTTGGTAGTCCGACGTAGCTAGCCCCGCAGGGCGGCGATACTTGCCGTTCCAGGAGTGCGTCATCTCATGCGGGAGAAGAGAGGCGGCGAGCCAGCGCATGTCGTCATCCACCATGGTCCGTTCGGGCACGCGGTCGTCGCTGGACTCATGGTGTTCCAGGCCGAAGTGCGCGGTGTGGTCGCTCAACGTCAGCAGGAAGTGGTACTCGTTGTAGTGGCGTGCGCCAAACAGCGCTCCGGTCTCCGCCACCAACCGCTTGTAGTTGTTGATGGTGTCCTGCGGAATCTGCAAGGCGGACTCGCTATCGGAGGCCGCGTCAATGAAATGCTGGATCGGACCTTCAGGCGTGAGCGGGATGCGGCGGAAGTGTGCCCCAGCCAGCACCGGCGAATCTACCAGCGTGGTGAGCGAAACGGTCTGGAAGTTAGCCTCATCGCCGTGCTCACCGACCAGGGGTAGAGCGGTGTCGTAGTGCCAACCGGAGGGCAGCTTCAGCGATGGCGTAACTGGAATCTCGTCCGTGTGCCTATTGTCCTTAGGGTAAAGGATGACCTGGTTCCAGCTCAGCACCAGCAGCTGGGTCGTGGCGGAGGCGCCCGACGAGAAGCCTTCCGGCGGCGCCGGCATCACCAGGTCCAGACGCGCTTCCAGATTGGAGGCGCCGTCGGGAACAGCCAGCTCGAAGGTGTACATGTCGTCGAGATTTCGCCGCCACGGAAGCCGCTGGCCTCTGGCGTAAAACTGAAGTCCAGTAAGGTCGGCGATAGGGCCGGTCGGTCCGTGCTCGCCGGGAATCCACTTGGGATAGTAGAGCGTCAGGGGACCGGGCTTGACCGGAATCTGGAGCGTCGCGTGCAAAATCTTGTCTGTGGCTCGGCTCGCGTCCACGGCAATCTTGATCGGGATGGAAGGCGCCGTTGATGCGGGAGTCTTGTTTTTCTGCCCGATTCCGGCGACGCTGGTCAGCACCAGCGCAAACATAGCTATACGTCTCAAAAACGTAGACATAGTCTTGATTGCTCTCCGTGTAAAGGGGTGAACCAGATTAAAAGAAGGGGTCGGAAAATAGCAATCGCCAAATCGCAGCCAAAGACTCTTGATCCTGGGGCAGGGATACGCGATAGCTGAACAACCGGAGCACTAGGCAGCTGTCGCAAAACATGCAGCCCGAGCTACTTCTTCCCTTTCTTTGAGGTTTCTTGCTGCTGCGCGCCGGGCATGCTGGCCACCAGCTTCTCGAACGCTTCTTTGGCCGTCATTTCCTTCCGGCCACCTTTGTTGTAGCGGTACTTGTGCTCATAATTGCAGGTGCGGCAGCGAGTCCGAAGCACTTCTTCGCCCATCATCGAAACAATGGAGTGGCCGGTACTGCGCTTGCAGCGCGAGCACTGATCGTCAATGTCATCGCCAAGACGCATAGGAAGTCCCTCTTTGTCCCTAATATAAAGGATTGCCGGCCACCCGGCGCGTGCCTCTGCCGCAAATTAGAACCGCGAAAAGTCAGGCTTGCGGCGCTCAAGAAATGCAGTCATGGCTTCCTTGGCTTCGCCGGCCTGGAGCAGAGCGGCAAACTGCTCGGTTTCCCGGGCCATGGCCAGCTTGATGGCATCCGACTGTGCCGTCTTCAGCAGACGTTTGGTGATGCGCAGGGCCTGGGGTGGTTTTTCCGCGAGTTTTTGCGCTCTGCGGAGAGCACCAGGAAGCAAATCGACGTCCTCGAAGATCTCATTGATCAATCCAAGGTCGTAAGCCATTTCTACACCGAAGGGCTCCCCGAAGAACAGCAATTGGGCGGCACGAGCGTGACCTATCCGCGCAGGCAAGATCAGGCTGGAGGCCGCTTCGGGACACAGGCCCAAATTCACGAAGGGAAGCTGGAAGCGTGCATCCGACGCGGCGTAAACCAGGTCGCAATGCAGCAACATGGTGGTGCCGATTCCGATGGCTACTCCGTTCACTGCCGCAATCACGGGCTTGGTCACTGCAGCCAGCGCTTCCAGATAACGGATCGCCGGCGCTGGTTGGCCGGGTTGCGCTGCCGCGAAGTCCGCTAGATCGTTGCCGGCCGTGAAACAAGTCTCGGTGCCGGTGATCAACACTACGCGCACCGTGGAATCGCTGTCTGCCCGCTGCAGGGCTTCGGTCATGGCCGAATACATCGCGCCGGTGAGAGCGTTCTTCTTCTCCGGACGGTCGATGCGAATGATGCGAACGCGATCGAAGGCATCTTCTACTCGGATCGGGTCGGCCATGGTCTCTTCCTCAAAGCGCTTAGGTCTTCACGCGCAAACAGGTCTTCAAGGTTTTTCCGGCAGTGTGTAATCGAATTCGTACGAGTGCTTTCCGTTTTCGATGATGATGTTCATCTTACCGGAAAGTCCCGCGAGTTCACCGGTGCCGGAGTCAGGCACAACCGTAATCACAAGTTGCGGCACTCCGCGCGTCATAGTGCCACTGTGCTGGAGAGCGAAGCTGCCGTTGCGTCCTTTGAGTTTGCCGGTTACCCGCTCCATGGCCACGTAGCCGGCCGAACCTCGGGGGTCGCCGACAGACAACATCTCGACGTGGCTCGTGCCCTCCAGATCGCCGTGAAATTGCTTGTCTCCCGACATGCGGGAGATGTTCGCTCTCTCAGATTCCTGGGTGTCCGGCTTTTGCGGGGTCAGCTTCACTTCGAACATTCCCGTGGCGCGGTTGGCCATAACGCCTGTTTTCTTCTCTTGGTTCGCACTCTGGGCGTTTTGGCAAAACGCCGCCACGCCAAGTGCTAGCGTGGCCATCATGACAATTCCTGTGTGGGCGGTGCGCACGCCCAATCCTGACACCTCCGGCAGATTCTCGCCGGGAACGCATGGAAGGCTCTTCATCGGGATTCAAGTGTACACGAAGCGGACATGGACCGGCCCCGAAGGCTCAGTGCGACTACGTCAGGTGCAAAACCCAAGCCGAGTAGCTGCCAATCTCATGCCACACCGCGCTCTCCCGTTTCCAGAAAGAAGGTGGCTTGGAATTCGGACGCGGCGCTGCCAAAACAGTGATGCCCTGATGACCCAGCATGCGTCTGATGCGAAACATGTGGTAGCCATCACTGACCGCCAGGCACGAATTCATGTGGTTGGCGCGCATGATGTTGGCCACGCGGCGCGCGGACTCAGCCGTATCTGAACTTTGGGTTTCCGCGATGAGTTGCGTATCCGGCACGCCTTGAGCGCGCAAGTAGTCACGGCCAACCTCGCCTTCGCTAAAGTGGGGATCAGCGCCGGCGCCGCCGGTGGTGATGACGATGCGCGCCAGGCCGCGGCTATAGAGCTGCGCCGCGTAGTCGAGACGCGCTTTGTAGACCGGCGAAGGCCGGCCGTCATATTCAGCGGCTCCAAAAACCACAATTGCATCCGCTGGCTGCAGCCTGTCGCCCCCGGCTTCCCCGACGACGTTGCGGTAAATGGCAGCAAAGTAGAGGCCAATTGCCAGAAGCAACCAGAGCGGCCATTTTTTGAGAAATCGCGCCGCCATCAGTCGAGGAATTGGGCCAGCTCGCTCTCTGGAATAGCGCCCTGGCGCAGGATGGTAGTCTTGTCGCCGCTCATGTCAATGATGGTGGAGGCCACGTCGCGGGGGCTGGTTCCGCCGTCCACGATCATGCCAATGCGCCCGCCGAGCTGTTGGCGCACGCCATCCGCGGTGGTGCACTCGCTGGCGCCGCTGATGTTGGCTGAGGTTGCGGTAATCGGCACGCCGGCAGCCCGGATCACTTCCACCGGAATCCGCGCGGCGGGAACGCGCAGGGCCACGTTGCCGGTGTTGGCCGTCACCTTCAAGGGCAGACGCGACGACGCTTTCACGATGATGGTGAGCGGTCCCGGCCAGTACTTGCCCGTAATCGCGTAGAACGCTTCACAGAGGGGCCACGCCGCCAGATACTCGGCCTGTTCCACGCTTTCGATCAACAGCGAGAGCGGCTTGTGGCGGCTCCTTGTTTTCACGTCATAGATCAAGTCCACGGCCCGCAGGTTGAGTGGGTCCGCGGCCAAACCGTAGAACGTGTCAGTGGGCATGCCTACCACCTGCCCGGCCTTGATGCGGTCGGCAACGTAGGAAATCATGCGCATGTCAGGTGTTTCAGGATTGATCTTTACGATTTCCGCAGCCAAAACAGCTCCCCTGCAAGCACTCGCCGGCCGCGTCCCCGCCCCGGTGCTTTGAGTTAAACGGTTAAGAATAAACCAGCTTCTCGATAAAGCCTAGGACTACCGGAAGCAACCACGTGGGGCTGGCCAATGCCCGCGTCCATCACCAGAGTTACTTGCCCGCAATAGTGTCCTGACTGAGAATACCCTGAGAATGCGTGGTGGCGAAGATAACCATCAGCTGGCGATACAGTTGGCGGGCTTTTTGGCGGCCATACTGTTCTTTTTCTACATCCTGCCCGAGTTCGACTTGCGAGACCAGGCTGGCCCGCCATTCCTGAGTTGGGCATTTCTCAGGAACAATCCTATCCTTATGTTGCCGGTGGTGGCGTTGGCCGGGATCGGAGGCATCTGGTACGCTGTCGGCCGGGAACCGTTGAGGCGATCCGTCGCGGTGCAGTACAGCCCACCTCTTGATCTGTCTCCCGCTGAAGCAAGCGCGCTGCTCGAAGAGTCGGTAAAGGCGCGCGCGATCATCGCCACCCTCGTTGATCTCGCGGTCCGGGGATACCTCAGCATTGAACAAGCAGCCGGCAGCGGGGGCCATCCGAAGAATGAAGACTGCTTTTTGCGGAATCTAAGGCGACCTAACTGGGCCAACGAGCTGGCGCCCCATGAGCTTGGTCTCATGGAGCACATTTTCGAATATGGCGAGCAGCCTTCTCTTTCCACTTTACGGCACGGGCTTCCGGAATATGTGCCTCAGATCAAAGAACACATCTTCACATCGCTGGCGGCAAAAAAAATCTACCGTCTCAGTCCCATCTGGAGCGGGACCATCCTGATGCTCGGTGGTTTTGCAATACTCGCATTCCTCTGGCTGCTAGCCAACGCCTTCAACGTTAAACTCACTGACCATGAAATCTTGAACCCGGCGTGCTTTGCGCTGGCAATGTCGATCATAATCCCTTTCAGCAGGAGGATTACGCTGAAGTCCGCCTTGGGTGCGGAGAGATGGCGGCAGGTAAAAGGTTTCCAGGATTTCATGGGGCGAGTTGAAGGGGAGCACATGAAATCAATTTCACCGGATCTTGTCGAAAAATTCCTGCCTTATGCCATTGCGCTGGGGGTCGAAAAGCAATGGACAGCCAACTTCAAGGGGATGCTGACACGGCCTCTGAGTTGGTACGCAGAAGTGTTCATGGAACTTGCCTCAGGTATGGAGGGATGACGAGTTCTGCGTCTAAGTGCGAAAACAGTAGCCAGAATCTCATAGCAAAAACAGTCTGGCTGCAAAACGCCGGGATGCTAAGGTGCCCTCAATAATGTCGTCCGACAACCCTGAGATCTCAGATCTGATCGTCGATTTTGACCCTGAGTCGCTGGCTCGCCTTCCTGTAAGTCAAGCGGCGGTGGTCGAGCGCTTCCAGCGGCTGGGAAACCGCCGCGCGGCCCGAGTTGTGGCGAATATGCCAGCGAAGGACGGTTTCCTTGACGCCCAGGCGGTGGACCGGCTGCTGATAAGAGTTCACTGGGAAATGCAACGCCTGGCGGAGGAGTTCCACCACGGCCGCCGGCTGCGCGAGCTTCTTCTCCCAGGCATTCACGTGCTAAGGATGCGCGGGATCGGGGCTCCGATTCGCGTAGTGGACGTCGGCTGCGGGACCGGATACGCCATACGGTGGCTAGCGATGCATGGCGCGCTTGGGGATGACGTGGAGCTGATCGGCGCCGACTATAATCCAGCGCTGGTTCACGAAGCGGAGCGGCTGGCGGCCATCGAGCGCCTTCGTTGCCGGTTCGTCACGGCCAACGTCTTCCGTTTACGTCAGCCCGGACATGTGTTGTTCACCACCGGCGTCGTGCATCACTTCCGCGGGGAGTCGCTGGTAGACTTCTTCTCTGAACACAACCGTTCTGGAGCGCAAGCATTTTTTCACTCGGACTTTCAGCCCACACCGCTGGCGCCGCTAGCCTCATGGTTTTTTCATGTGTTGCGGATGCGCACCGCTCTGGCCCGCCATGATGGCGTTCTCTCCGTAGTGCGAGCCTATTCAGCGCAACAACTGTTGGACGCTGCGCGACGGGGCGCCCCTGGTTTTCTCTGCGGCACTTACGGGAGCCGGATCTGGAACACGCCAATGCCGCGCGTCTTTCACACTCTCGTGGGGATCCGCCCTGAGCTGCGCGAGGGCTTCCTCGACGCTCTCGGTTGGCGCAGGCACCGCATGGGAGACATACGATGAGCCTGGTTCTTCTCTACGTGCTGGCCACGCTGGATGGCGCGTTTTGCGGCTACCGGGCTGCAGCTGGGCGCAGCGCTCTGATCGACAAACGGCGCTACTATCGTCGGGCCTTGCTTCGCGGCGCGGGACTGGCCCAGATTGCCGTTGCTCTGGTCGCTGTGATTCTAGTTTTTCTTCTCGCGTTCTCGTCAGCAAAGCCGGATCTCATCGACGATCTGCGGGCGTCGTCCAGACGCGCTTTGCTCGTTTATGGGCCCTATGCTGTGGTCGCCTTGCTTGCATTTGGCGTGCGGCTGCTGCCCTCCGTTGATTTCCGCAGCGCGACGAGTGTCTTTGTTTTCGGCCCCTTGACTGCCTTGCGTCCGTTGGTGGCTTTCGCCGGCGTGGTCTACGCGATTCTCCCCGCCGCCGAGGTCCAAACCAGGCTTCTGGGAATCATGGTTCTGACGCTCATGTTCGGCGTGCAACTGTGGCTGGATCGCAAGGCAGCGCTCGAACGCGAAGCTTCTCTGCCCGCAAATCCGTCCATTTGAAAACCCAGCGTCTGGGGATGTTTAGGCAGCCGGTGATCGATGGCTGAGCCAGATGTTGCCATTTCTCTGCGGTAGAATGACCCTTACGAAATGAATAGCACGCGGCATCTGCACCGATTCCTGGTTTACTTGTGTCTGGCAGCGGTCTTACTTGCTGCCGTGACTCATGCCGGCGCAGCTCTGCCTGCCATTCTCCTTGTCACATTCGGGATCTTCGTTGCGCTAAGCATCGATCCTCCCAGGCGCGGTGACAACGAACGCTGCGCGATTCATCCGTCTCCGATTCTGCCCGTCAGTTCCCCGCGGCCGCCGCCGATCCAGTAAACCTCCCCAATCCCGGCCGTCTCCCGATTCGAAAGCGTCGTGGCTTTCCAGTCGCGACCGCGCGTCTTTTCACTCACGTCCGAACTGTCCGCTATCCGTGGCGGGAGGCTGATGAAAAGCAGACTGCGAAGACTGTTCCTGTTCTTCGTCTTGGGGCTTGGTGCGCTCCACGGCGTTACTATGGACCCTGAAAAGATCGAACAACTTCTGAATACCATGAACCAAACGCGAATCGAGATGGCGATTCAAGGAGAGAACGACGAGGATAAATCCAAGCAATCAGGCCCCTGAACGTCTGCTAAAGGCCGCGATTCGCAAAGCGAATCGCTAGACGCTGATACTGATAGTGGATCATTTTCGTTGGAAATGACCCACTATCGTCTTTCTCAACTCCGCTTCGGCTCGGTATGATGGCTTCGATGGCCGTCCCCAACGAAGTCGATATCCGCCTGCGCCGTGTAGAGAGCCGGCAGAACGCGCTGGTCAAAGACCTGCGTAAGGCTTTCTCTCACGGCCAGCCGACCGAGCAGGGCTTCATCGCCATCGAAGGGCTGCGCATCTTGGAGGAAGCCATTCGCAGCGGCTTGCGGTTTCAGGCCCTGTTCTTCAGCGAAAGCGCGCGTGCTCAAGCTGCCCGCCTGCAACCGCAGGTTTCCAGTCACACGGAAATGCTGCTGCTGCCCGACAACGTCTTTTCGAGCGCCGTAAGCACAGAGACTCCGCAAGGCGTGGCTGCGCTGGTCAAGCCGAAGCCGGCCAAACTCGACGATCTGCTTGAGGCGGTAAGCGACGACTTTCTTCTTGCCGGCGTTGGCGGCATTCAAGACCCCGGTAACCTTGGCACCATCATCCGCTCGGCGGAAGCGTTTGGCGCACGGGGTGTTCTCTTGGGCGAAAAGACGGTGAGCTGCTGGAACGCGAAGGCTGTCCGCGCGTCTGCAGGCTCGGTCTTCCGCGAGCCCCTGGTGCGAGTGGCGCTGAGTGAAGCGATTGCGCTCCTGAAACAACGCCGCGTGCGTGTAGTAGCGAGTTCGTCACACAAAGGCAAGCCGGTTCAAGAAGTCGACCTTGCGGGGCCTCTCGCCTTGCTGGTCGGAAACGAAGGTGCCGGTTTACCTCCAGAAGTCCTGTCGCAAGCCGATGATCTGGCCAGGATTCCCCACTCGCCAAGAGTGGAATCGCTGAACGCAGGGATTGCGGCGAGCATCCTGCTGTATGAAGTGGCACGACAAAGACAGAAACCTAACCACTGATCAACACGGATGACACTGATCAATCTTATAAGGCCCTGATCTAATCAGTGCTATCAGTGTTTATCAGTGGTAAGGTTTTGTTCGTGAGCTTGTTTCAGCCGCTTCCGGAACCGCAGACCGACAAGGGCGCTCGCCCTCTGGCCGACCGCATGCGTCCGCGGACGCTGGAGGAATTTGCCGGACAGGAGCACATTCTCGCTCCGGGCAAGCCGCTGCGGTTGCAGATTGAGCGCGACGATCCCGGCTCCATCATCTTCTGGGGACCACCGGGCTCGGGGAAGACCACGCTGGCCAGGATCATTGCGCACGTGACTAAGGCGGAGTTCATTCAGTTCTCGGCAGTGCTCTCGGGAATCAAAGAGATCAAACAGGTCATGGCCGACGCGGAGAAAGCACGCCAGTACGGCACGCGAACGACTTTGTTCGTTGACGAGATCCACCGTTTCAACCGCGCCCAACAAGACGCATTCCTGCCTCATGTGGAGCACGGCAATATTCGGCTGATTGGCGCCACCACGGAGAACCCGTCGTTTGAGATTAACGGAGCGCTGCTTTCGCGCTGCCGCGTCTACATCCTCAGGCCGTTGACGGAAGAACAGATCGTCGGCCTTCTGCGGCGGGCGCTCCAGGATAGCGAGCGAGGACTGGGCAACCTGCAAGTACGCGCGTCTGACGAGCTCTTGCAGCAGATCGCTGTGTACTCGAGCGGGGATGCTCGCGTGGCTTATAACGTGCTTGAAGTGGCGGCGGCAACGGCCGGCGAACGCGGAGAAATCACCGACGCCATCGTCAAAGACACGTTACAGAAGAAAATCCTCCTCTACGACAAATCGGGCGAAGAGCATTACAACTTGATCTCGGCGCTGCATAAGTCGGTGCGCAATAGCGACGTCGATGCGTCGCTTTACTGGCTGGCGCGCATGTTGGAATCGGGGGAAGATCCGCTTTACATTGCGCGCCGCGTGGTGCGCATGGCTTCAGAAGATATCGGCCTGGCTGCGCCGGAAGCGCTCAACCTGTGCTTGTCGGCCAAAGATGCTATCGATTTTCTGGGCCTGCCGGAAGGCAACTTAGCCCTGGCTCAGGCGGTAGCGTATCTGGCACTGGCGCCCAAATCCAACGCGCTCTACACAGCCTATGGCGCAGTCCTCGAAGATGTGGAGCACACCGCGGCTGAACCGGTGCCGTTACACATACGCAATGCGGTAACAGCGCTGATGAAAAAGGTTGGATACGGCAAAGGCTATCAGTACGCGCACGATTTGGAAGAAAAAGTCGCCGACATGGAGTGCCTTCCTGACAACCTGCGTGGCCGCCGATACTACCATCCCACCAACGAGGGCCGCGAGAAGCTGCTGGCGGAACGCTTGGAAGAGATCCGGAGCTTACGCGAGAAAGCCCGGGAAAACCCTCCAACCACAAAGGACACGAAGGAGCACAAAGGAAAGAGCGGGACTTAGCTTCCGATCCGGCTGCCGGTTCGATTCTGCTCGTTTCAGGTTATACTCTGATCGGTACAAGCTCCTTTTGCGTGATGTGGCGGGCGCCAACTCATTGCAAAGGAGAAATACCATGCAATTCCAATTCGAAGATCAGCCAACGTTCGTCCGCACCAGCAAGCGCCGGCGTGGGTTTCAACTCTGAACGCATGTGAAACACGGCTTTCAGGGCCGTCCAAGGCGGCGTTAAGGAACTCGTCGAGAAGCTTGGAAGAAACGATCTGTGCCCATGCGGCTCGGGACGTAAATTTCAAGAAATGCTGCCTCAAGTTCGGGCGCTATGACGGCGCTAGACGAAATTACTACAACAGGTAGGTAAGTCCAGGGCGTCGGCTTAAGCCGACGCCTGCTTGTTTACCCAATCTTCGTTATCGCCGGACGCTCAGGAAAAACGCCGGCGGTGCTCCTTCAGAATGCAGCGATCCATGACCACAAAGATGCCTGCTTGGCGGGCTTTCTCGGCAGCCGCCTCATGCACCACGCCCTCCTGCATCCAGATGGCCGGGACCTTGAGGCGGATGGCTTCGTCCACGACTTCAGGAACAAATTCGGAGCGGCGAAAGATATCCACGATGTCGATTTTTTCGTTGATCTCAGATAGCGAGGCAACGGCTTTCTCGCCCAACGCGCCGTTGATCGATGGGTTCACCGGAATGATGCGGTAGCCGTTGCTCTGCATGTAGGCAGAAACGCCATGGCTGGGTCGAAGGGGGCTGTTGGACAACCCGACGACGGCGATGGTCTTGGCCGTCCCGAGGAGTTTGCCGATCTCATCGGCAGGGGTAGAGTTCACGTGGACCTCCGGACACATTCAGCATTGTAAGGGAAGTCCGAGGGTAGGCGAGCGTGATGCCGGTCACGTCTTGCGTTTGCCTTCCTTGGCAGGCCCGGACTTTTCCCGATAGAGCTTGAACGCCACCTGGCGGATCGTGTCGGGAACGCTCTTGTTGTTCCGCAAGGTCTTCAGGTCGTAGATCATCAGGTTTTTGACCAGAGTGAGTGAGAGATCCAGAGGACATTTTGGATTGTTCACCAAATTGCGACCCACGTTGTAGTTCTTCATGAACCGGCGAGTGCGGGCGATCTCGCGCAGTACGTTTTCGTGGACGTTTTTGGCGGAAGCAAAGGTTTCCACTTCAGGGTCGGTCAATTTGGGGGACGCCAACACCGCGTTTTGCACCACTCTGGCGCCATCGCGTATCAGAATCATCCGCTCGTCCCTGCCACCCATGAAAGCCGCTTTCACGCGCTCCGCGGCATTCATGTTGGCAATCCTCTGCAATACAGTGAGCTTCTTTTCGTCTTCGCGAGCAGCCTTAGCTCTAGTCGCGCTGCCCATGGCGGCTGCGGCCATAGCCGCCGAAGCATCCACCGCGGCCCCTTCCGCTGCGGGCTGAGGTTCGGCTTGGCTTTCCTCCTCCTCGCCGCCGACAATCGCAAAGGCTTTGCCTTCTTCGGCGGCGATGTCGTTGGCATTTTTCTGATGCCAAGCTTGGTGTGCAGCCTCCGCTTCCCCATCCTCCTGAGTGGTCGCCCCTGGTTCCGTCGCGGGCGGCTCGTGGACGGGAGCGACGTAAGCCGTACGCAACTCATCGATTTCGTCCGCGGTGAACCCAGGGTTTTCAGTCATGGCCTCGGCGACTGCCGGTGAATTGCGCGCTCTCGGACTGGCCAGAAGCAGTGCAACCAGCTCGCGGCTGCCGCTGGCGGCAGCCTCCATGAGCAGGCTCTCCGGGATTGCCGGGTTCTCGATCAGCGTCGGCATCAGCGCGGGACGGCGGTTGGTCTCCATCCAGTAGTAACCGATCACCTCCGGCGGCGCGGCCGGATCGGCCACCACTTTCTTCGTCGCCTCCAGGTCCCACGACGCCAGGGTCATTCTGGCTTCCTGACCGAAGATAGGGTTCTGCGTAAGATACACCATGACCTCAAGCATCTCCGCGGGAGGTAGCGGCAACGCTCCCTTGGCCGCGATGCGCATCACGGTTGCGGGCACGGCATTGCTCTTGATCTGGTCAAGGATGGTAGACATGAGTTCGATTACTTTTCATTTCTTCGCGCCAACAGATATGCCCGGATGAACGGCCGCAGATCGCCGTCCACAACGCGATCCACGTCGCCGACCTCCGTCTTGGTGCGATGGTCTTTCACCAGCCTATACGGATGCAACACATAAGAACGTATTTGCGAGCCAAAATCAATATCCAGCTTGGAGTCCTCAAGCTTCTGCGTAGCCGCGCGCTTTTTCTCCAGTTCGTATTCGTAGAGCTTGGAGCGCAGGATCTTCATCGCCTTCTCGCGGTTCTTGTGCTGCGAGCGCTCATTCTGGCAAGCCACCACAATGCCGGTGGGAAAGTGCGTGATACGCACCGCTGAGTCCGTTGTGTTCACGTGTTGGCCGCCTTTGCCGCCCGAGCGGTAGGTGTCTACGCGGACTTCTTCCGGCTTGATCTCAATCTGAATCGAATCGTCAATCTCCGGCGAGACAAACACGCTGGCGAACGAAGTATGCCGCCGGCTTTGCTGATCAAAGGGCGAGATGCGCACCAGGCGATGGACGCCAATTTCGCTGGTGAGCAAGCCGTAGGCGTAGTCCCCGTTCACCGTGAATGTGGCCGACTTGATGCCGGCCTCTTCCGCCGGCTGGTACTCGATCATCTCTGTCGCAAAGCCCTGCCGCTCCGCCCAGCGCAGGTACATGCGCAAGAGCATGTCTGCCCAATCTTGCGACTCCGTGCCACCCGCGCCCGGATGAATGGTCACGATGGCATTGCGGGCATCGTGCTCGCCGGACAGCAGAGTTTCCGTCTCCAGTCTCTCCGCCAGCTCCCTCAGGCCGTCGATCTCTTTCTTGAGATCGTCGGCTACGGCTTCGCCTTCGCGGGCCAAGTCGAAGTACGCGGCAATGTCGCCGGCGCGGCGGGACAGATCATCGTCCTTGGAAAGCTCGCTTTCCAGGCGGCGGCGCTGACGGTTCAGTTGCTGCGAGCGTCCCTGGTCTGACCACACTGCGGGATCGGCAAGCTGCTTTTCTATTTCACTGAGCTGAACGCGGAGGGTGGGCGCGTCAAAGATAGCTCCGCAGGTCCGCAACTTTGTCGCGGATGGCGGCGTATTCGCGTTCTAGTTCTTCCACCATAAGTCACTCTAGGTCGTCGGAGCTTCAATCATGGTACGGGCCTTGAAACGCCAGCGCACAATGATCGCTAGTATTGAGATTACCACACATATCCAGGCGAACACGTCGCCAAACCGGGTGTAAAAGGTAACTTCGTTTTCCACATTGAACGGCGCCACTAGGGCGGTGCGGACGTTGCGCGGCGCTTGCGTGACGACACGTCCGTCAGGATCGACCGAGGCCGTGATCCCGCTGTTGGTCGAGATCAGCACCCAGCGATGGTTCTCGATCGCGCGCATCCTCCCCATTTGCAAGTGATGGAACGGCGCGCCGGTATTGCCGAACCAGCCGTCATCAGAGATATTGATGAGCACCTGGGCTCCGTTGGCGGCAAATTGACGTACTTCGCTGGGATAGATCGACTCGTAACAAATGAAGACTCCGATCTTGGCGCCGTTTAAATCAAAGACAAAGCGCTCCGTGCCACGAGAAAAATCGCCGACCTCACGCGTGAGCTTGCTGGCAAAAAACAATAGATCGCGCATCGGCACGTACTCGCCGAAAGGCACGAGATGTATTTTGTCGTAGCGGCCCAAAGGGCGGCCGCTAGGGTCCACCACCAGCGCGGAGTTGTACATGGGCGCAGGGGAACCCGGGGGCTGGCCGCGCAGCTCCTGATCCAGCGTGGTACTACCGATCACCAAATAAGAGTTCGTGCTCCTTGCAATCTCGGCGAGCCAGGTCTGAAAGTTACGGTCGCCGACAATGAAAGGCGCCGGGGATTCCGGCCACACGATCAGCCCCGGGCTACCCGGCGGGTGCGGCGGCAAAGCGTTCATGCTCAATTGCGCCAGCTCTCTGAGGGTCTGGTCAGCGTAGTCCTGGGTCCAGGGAGCATCGAGCACTGGTGCGTTGTGTTGGAGCAGTACTGCTTCGCGGGCTGCTGGAGCGGGAGCCGGCCGGGCCAGCACGCCGATCTGCAACGCGATGGCGGCGGTCAATGCCGTCAGCAGCAGGTTGCGGCGCTGCTTGCCTCGCAACAGCATCGCGGCGACAAAGGCCGAATTCACCAGCATGATCGCAAAAGACAGTCCATAAACGCCGGTGAGTTGGGCAATCCGCGCGAAGGGAATGTTATCCGCCTGGCTGTTTCCGAGGGGCTCCCAGAAGACCGGGGTGGCGCGCTCCCGGAAAAACTCGATCGCCACCCAGAAGAACGGCGCCAGCATCAGGGGCCGCCGGTTCCCGAACGAAGAACGGCGCGCGAGCAGCACCACGAAAAAACCGAAAGCGCCATGATGCAGGCCCATAACCAGGCAGAAAGCCAGTGTGATGAGCACGGACGAAAAAGCGTCCACGTGGCCGTAGCCGTGCATCACCGGATAAACCCAGTAGCACATTCCCAGGTACCAGAGCACGCCGTTGAACCACCCGAGCAGGAAGCCCTGCCAGACCGTAAACGGGCGCAGAGTGCGGCCTTCAGAATCCACCAATTCGCCGGCACCGCCTCGGCCACGCAGCAGGGCATAGAGCAGAGGGGCCAGCGCTACCCAACTCAGAAAATAAAAGGAAGTCTTAGGAAAAATGAGAATTTGGAGCCCACTGGACAACAGGGCCAGGAGCCAAGCTCGGACTGGAATGTTGCGCACCGGGAGGAATTCTAGCAAAGCCGCCGGTAGTGATGCAGTTTGATCGAGGGTCATGGGGCACCGGCACCCTCGGCCGGTGGATTTTTGCGTGTCTTTAAAGATCGCACCGCCGAAGCGGCTGTGCCACATGGGTTTTGACCAAGCCCGACCCAGTACCCAGCCGCCAAATCCTTTGCAGAAGGTCCTCCGAGAGGTCTACAATCGCCCTTGTATGGATGCACTCATGAGTGTGCTCGCCCCGATTCTGGTATGGATGTTTTTCATCGGCATGGTGGGCTCGGCCCTGGTGATTGTGATCAGCGCCGTCGAGGACTTTTACACAATCCTGGAGAAAGACTAGGCACATACAGACGCCGGGTTGAGACCAGCGCCCGAGCGCGAGTGATGAGGTCGCCATGACCGGCCGCTAGGGACGGCATGTGTGGCCTCTCTTTTTGCCATGGCATCAGGTTCTCAAAACTTTCCTCCGCAATCCAACCGGGTGCGTCTCGTGGTCGCTACCACGGTGATGCTCACTTTCATCTCTTACTGGCGGGCGGCCGCTGTGGTGCTGAACGACCTGGGCTCCTCAGCTTTCT
>DATFQZ010000143.1:0-2252 GCA_035263765.1 Candidatus Angelobacter sp.
GGAGTCGCAGAGCCGTGGGGACCGATAATTACCTGTACGGCTTCCCGGCTGAGCCCGCGTATCCATCCGATCGGCACACGCAATTCCGGCGGTGGGCAGCGCCAAAACAGATACGTTGGCGCCGTGGTAATCACAAGAAAATCCGGTTGGAAGGCATCGATCCGGCGCTTGGTCTGCTCCAGCGTCAGGTTATTGATATGGGCATCAATGAGCAGGGGCTCGTGCCCGGCTGCGCCGATGTGATCGCAGGCAAACATCAGCTCCAGCGGCATATGCGGGTCGCGACATCCGAAGTAGGTTGAACCGGTAAAGTTCCAGTTCGGATTTACCAGGGCAAATTTCACGCCGCCCTCCCAAAAGGTAAGGCCCTAGCCAGGCGTTCCCTTGCCGCCAGCGGCGGCTGGTCCTTGAAGTTGTCTTGGTTTTCCTCCCAAAACGCGTGCAAGAGCTTGAGAGTCTTGCCCAGGTCAATCTCCGGATGCCACCCGGTGTGGCGATGGAACTTGCCATAATCGGTCAGGTAGACCAGCTGATCGCCAGGCCGGCGCGGTTCCAATTGATATGCCAAGCGGTGGCCGACCAGTCGCTCGATGCGGTCGATCAATTCGAGCAACGACGTTGCGTTGTTGGCGCCTCCACCGATGTTATAGATCTGGGCAGCCGCCACCTGCATGTTTCGCCGCACCGTATCAAAGGCTCGCACCAGATCGTGAACACAAAGCACGTCCCGTACCTGACGGCCGTCGCCGTAGATCACCACCGGCTTGCGTTGCAATGCGGAATACAGGAAGTGGGCGACCCATCCTTGATCCTCCGTCCCAAACTG
This sequence comes from Candidatus Angelobacter sp., assembly GCA_035263765.1. Classification (GTDB taxonomy): domain Bacteria; phylum Acidobacteriota; class Terriglobia; order Terriglobales; family Acidobacteriaceae; genus Angelobacter. The sequence goes on from DATFQZ010000143.1 coordinate 827, forward strand.
CCTCGGGCCCGCGACACAAGACATGCGAAAGACAACCGTTGGCAGCCCGTAGATCCGCCCGAAGTCGCGTACATACTGGTCGGCCGCGCCTTTGGAACAACCGTAAGGGGAGTGGAAATCGAGCGGCTGGGATTCAGACACTCCTGGGTTTTCGGGATAGGCGTAGCGGTTCGCATCCGCCGCCGGCGATCCCAAACCCAGGTCGCCGTAGACTTTGTTGGTTGAGGTAAAGAGGATGAATGGATCACGCCCACTGCGGCGCGCAGCATCGAGAATGTTAAACGTGCCGACAAGGTTGATTGCAAAATCGGTGACTGGGTCAGCGATCGACGTGGTTACGGCCACCTGAGCGGCAAAATGGTAGATTTCGCTGGCGTGGGACACGGCCCTTTCCACCAGCTTGGCGTCACGCACGTCGCCCACGGTGACACGCAGCCGGCCCGAGCTCCCCGCCAGTTTTCTCAACCACTCCAGGTTGCGATGCACTCCCGTCCGGCTGAGATTGTCAAAGACGTGGACGGTTGCCTCCGTTCGCTGGAGCAGATGCTCGGCCAGATTGGAGCCGATGAAACCGGCACCGCCGAAAATCAGCACCGAACGGTTCCGCTGAGTCTTCATCATCCCTTCTCTTCTGGTTCGAACATCTAGGCGGTGAGCCCAAAACTGCTAAGCTGGGCCACGGCTTCGTCGGCATGATCTTCCGGTTGCTGCCAGCGCAACCACCTCACCAAATGCTCCATTCCCTCGTTGAACTTCACGCGCGGCTCATATCCCAACACCTCCCGCGCAGCCGTGATATCGGCGAAACAATGGCGGATATCCCCTGAGCGGTACTTTTCCGTGAGATCAGCGGCAACGCCGGCCCGCAATGCCTGCGCCAAGGCTGCGGCAACGTCGGCGATGGAAATTGGCTCGCCCGAGCCTACGTTCAGAGCCACGCCATCCGCTTGGGGACGTTCCAGGGCCAGCATGGTGGCTCGAACCGCGTCGTGCACGCTGACAAAGTCGCGTAGCTGTTTGCCGTCTTCAAAAACCAGCGGCGAGTTCCCGTTCAGCAGGCGCGACGCAAAGATGGCGGCGACGCCCGTGTAAGGATTGGAAAGCGCCTGGCGGGGACCATAGATATTGAAATAACGCAGCGCCACCACAGGCAATCCATAGGTGCGTCCAAAGAGCAGGCACATCTCTTCCTGGCTTTTCTTGGACAGGGCGTAGATGGAGCTGGATTGCAGGCTCTTCGATTCGTCCGTGGCCACGGCCGTGAGCGTGAGCCGGCAGTCGGGACAGGTCACTTCCCACTGCTTACTGCGCAACTGCTCGGGCGAACGGAGCTCCGGTGACACCAGACCGCAATTCGCGCAGAGGTACCGTCCCTCGCCATACACTGACATGGATGAAGCGAGTACCAGCTTTTGCACACGGTTCT
>DATFQZ010000144.1:0-5965 GCA_035263765.1 Candidatus Angelobacter sp.
CGTTGGCATCCCTCATCTCCCGAAGGAATCATATGGCAACTACGACTCTGGAAACCGCCAAGCCTGCCTTGCAACTTCCCGTCACCCCATTCCGGAACGAACCGCCCACGGACTTCAGCAATCCGGAGAACGCGCGGCGCATGCGCGAAGCGTTGACCAAGGTCGGCGCTGAGCTTGGGTGCGAGTATGACATCGTGATCGGTGGCAGGCTGGTCAAGACCGAGGAGAAGATCAAATCGCTGAACCCGGCGCGGCCCTCGCAGGTGGTCGGCATCTTCCAGAGTGCGGGCCGCGAACACGTGGAGCCCGCGATTCAAGCTGCGGCTAAGGCATTTGAGAGCTGGAGGCGCGCCTCCGTGGAGAAACGGGCCGGGTTGGTGCATGCCGTGGCCGGGATTCTACGCGAGCGCAAATTCGAATTCGCTGCCTGGATGGTCTATGAGGTCGGCAAGAACTGGGCTGAGGCGGATGCCGACATCGCCGAGACCATCGACTTTGCCGAGTTCTATTCGCGCGAGGCGTTGCGTCTCGCGCAGGCCAGAACTCCGGTGCAACTGCAGGGTGAAAACGACCGGCTGATCTATGTCCCGCTGGGCGTGGGTGCGGTGATCCCGCCCTGGAATTTTCCGTGCGCGATCATGGCGGGTATGACCATGGCCGCGATCGTGTGCGGCAACACGGTTGTCGTGAAGCCTTCGCACGATTCACCGGCCATCGCCGCCAAGTTCTTCGAGGTCCTGCAGGAAGCCGGCATGCCGGATGGAGTCGTGAACTTCTGTCCCGGCTCAGGCTCCAGTTTCGGCGCCGGTCTGGTGGAGCATCCCCAGACCCGCTTCGTGGCTTTTACGGGATCGAAAGAAGTTGGCCTCGACATCAACCAGCGCGCAGCGGCGCAGCGCGCTAGCCAAAAGTGGATCAAGCGCACGGTTCTGGAGATGGGCGGCAAGGATTCCATCGTCGTCGATGCCGATGCCAACCTCGATGCCGCGGTCGAAGGCGTGGCCCAGTCGGCGTTTGGCTTTCAGGGTCAGAAGTGCTCGGCCTGCTCGCGCGCCATCGTCGACGAAAAGATTTATGACGTGTTCCTGGAGCGACTCAAGGAGCGCGTGAACAAGATTGCCGTGGGCGATCCCACGGAGAACAAGGCCATGGGCCCGGTCATCAATGACAAGGCCATGAAAAGTATTTTGAGCTACATCGACATCGGCAAGAAAGAGGGCCGGTTGATCAGCGGCGGCGGGGCCGCCCAGGGAGCCGGCGACGGTTACTATATCCAGCCGACGGTAATCGCCGACGTCGCTCCCACGGCGCGCATCGCCCAGGAAGAAATCTTTGGGCCGGTGCTGGCGGTGATCAAGGCGCGCAACTACGACCACGCGCTGGAGATTGCCAACAACACCGAATTCGGTTTGACCGGCGCCGTGTACTCGACGTCGAGGGAGAAGCTGGAACGCGCGCGCGAAGAGTTCCACGTCGGTAACCTTTATTTCAATCGCAAGTGCACCGGGGCCATGGTGGGCGCGCATCCGTTCGGCGGCTTCAACATGTCCGGCACAGACTCAAAAGCCGGGGGTCCCGACTACCTGCTGCTGTTTACACAGGCCAAGTCTGTGGCGGAGAAGATCGGCGACGCCGGTCCCGTGGATAAACCGCGCCAGATTTGACTTGGCGCAATCTCTGCTTGAGAATAGGGCGGCTCGAGGCTGCCTTTTCTTTCCGCAGCCAACATCCGCCAGCGCGCGAATGCGGCGCCTCGAGGTTGAAGGACGTCTTATGGCCAGGATCCTCTGCGTCGACGATGAACCCTCCGTCGTTAAACTGAAGTGCGCCATCCTGGAAGCCGCAGGCCACACCGTCACTCCTTCTACCTCCGCGCGCGATGCTATGGAGAAACTCCAGAACAACGTCTTTGACGCAGTCGTGACCGATTGGCGGCTGGGCGACGCCAATGGGCGCGCTGTCGTCCAGGCGGCCAAGAACGCCAGCAGCATGCCCGTGGTGGTGGTGTCAGGCTACGTGGCGGAGGCCTTCCAGGCGGCTGAACCGCTGGCCGATCTCTACTTGGAAAAGCCGGTTAACCCTGAAGAGCTGGTGACGATTGTCAATGAATTGCTGAAGAGCGGGGAATGATCGAACGCGAAGTGGATGGCTTCTTTCTGAAATCCCGACCCGAAGGGGAGGGATCCATATCGCAAGAATAAACAACAGGTCGACAGTTTAGCGGGTGCCCGGAATGCGCTGGGCGACTGATTAGCAGAACTGCTTTGCCTTGCAGGAAGAAACATTCCCGCCAGTCACCTTCTTGGGACAATAGGGATCCCTCGGGATAAAACAACTTCTACCGCTGGCTTCCTGCCGTCGCCGCCACTGAGGTTGCCGCGGCTTCAGCCAGGATGCGGTGATGAATCGTGAACAGGGCCAGCTCCAGCCGGTCGGAAACGCCAATCTTGTCGTACACGTTGCGCAAGTAGTTCTTGATGACCTGTTCGGTCGTGCCTAGCTGGTTGGCGATTTCCTTATTCTTGTAGCCCTGCACGATCAAGGCGACAATCTTGAGTTCTTTCGCGGTCAGGCGGTCGCGGACGCGTGCCCCCACCAGATCGTTCTCCGCTGTCTCTTTACTTTCTTGCGTATCCTGGATCCAGGTTTCGCCCTTGCTGACTTTGCGCACGCACTGCACCAGGGCTTCCCCGCTGACGTTGCGATAGATCACGCCGTTGACGCCGTTGGCCAGGAAATGCCGCGAATCCTGTCCGGTATCCGCAATGAGGACCAGCTTGGTCTTGAATTTCCGCGCTGTTTCGACAACCGTTGCCAGGCTGGGGTGAATGTCCGCGCCGAAGATCATGACCGTTGCGTGGAACTTCTCCAGCGCCATGGTCATCTTTTCCATGTTCTCAGCCTGGGCCACGATGCGCAGGTCATCCTCAACCGCAAGGACTTTCGCTGCTCCGGTGCGGAAGATTGCTTGGTTGTCGGCCAGAATGATCTTCAGCATTATTATTTGCTTCCTTTGCTTTTGCGGATGAATTGATATTGATCGATGACGCAGGCCACGCCGCTCTTTTTCTTCTTCTTGCCGGTTGAGCCGCTCTCTTTGCGGATGACGCGTCCGGTGCAGTGCACTTCCACGTCCGCAGGGGTGCCCAGGACACTGGCGGGCAGGGTGATGTCGAACTCGATGGGCGAACCAACTGCAAGATTGGTGTCGGCCATGATGTAAACGCCGGCGGCGCTCAGGTCGGCGGTGGTCGCCCCTTCATCGCCGCCCTTGTGGCGGATGCGAATGGGCAACTCCAGGGGAAATCTCTTTCCGGTCCTAGCTTCTGACATTGGCCTCCCTCAAAAAACTCCCCCAACCCGAGGAAAAGGGGTCAATTCCGTGATGATGGAGAACGAAGGAGGTTTATATCATGAAATCCCCGGTCAGGACAGATGATTCATATATTTAGGCAACAACCGGCGTCTGGCAGGAAAGATAAGGTAAATCTTTGCTAACGCAGAGAACTGAAAATAATCCCAGGGTGTGGGTCGTCCCTATTTCGTCCGCCCCGATCTCCAGGCCTTGAAGCCTACCCCCATCAGAAAGCCAAGCGCGCCGGCGGCTATGAGCATCGGGCCGCGTCCCGGGTTCTTGCTCCGGCCGAGCGCCTGCTTGTAGCCGCTCCTGGCTTGGCGATGCAACTCCGAGGCTCTTTCCATGGCCGCTCGCCGCCATTGCTGGGCCCGCAGCGCTGCGGCATGCCGTAACTCCTGGGTGCGGCCTTGAGCCGTAGTGCGCAGGTCGCTCAACGGGTTCGTTAACTTCCACAGATCGCCTTCATTGAGCCTGTGCTGGGCGTCGCGAAGCAGTGCGACCATGGTGCCAACGGCCGTGCCTACCTGCCGGGCTCGTTGGTCGAGTTCGCTTTCCCGCAAGGGAATTCTCCTGATAGAGATGGGCCGGCGCAGACTTGCAGCTTTATCGTCCGGCGGTTCTGGCGGCTGGTGCCGCGAATCGTCCATGGCAAGCTCCTGGATTTGGATGGATGCTCTATTAGATGTCGGGTGCGCAGAGGGTGTTTGAGGGTGACGCCGGGGAATCGAGAGTGGAAAAAACCCGCGCTGCCGGGATTGACCGCGCGGGCCTGCAGTTACGGCACCGTCAAGGTGCTGTTGGTGACGTTGTTGCCTTCGTTGCTTTCGGCAACGGTATTGGCGGCGTCTGCCTTGGCAAGGAAGTCGTACTTTCCCGGGTTCCACTTGAGCAAGCCCCAGAAGGGGAGGGTGTAGCTGTAGGTGGCTCCGGCCGCCAGCCCCGGTACGTTCAAGGTCAAGGCATCGGGGAAAGCGGGGTCATGGAACGGATCGCCCGCGGCTGTGGGCGGCAGTTCAGCGCACCCCCCGCCGGCTCCCACTAAGCCTTCCTTGTGGCAATTCAGCGTGAGTTTGCTCGGACCGGCCGGGCACTGCCCCACGTTCTTCACCATCACTGCTCCCGTCATGGGGTTGGGAAGGATGGGAATAAGGTCCGGCAACCCTTTGCACTGGCCGACCGTGGTTGGCGGCCTGCGGCATCCCTGCATGAGGTAGCGAATCGAGAAGACGTTGTTGCCTTCGTTCGATTCACCAACCTGGTGCAGATCATCCAGCGAGAGCTCCAGACCATGGCCGCCCATGGTGAGGTAGGGCTGCGTGGTCACCGGTTTGGTTTCCCCGACGTTCAGATGCTGGGCCGTGTTGATGGCGACGTCGACAGCGCCGTCGATCTTCAGCTTGTTCGTGTACAGCGGACTGGTTTGAGCGCTGCCGATGTTGGTTTCAAAGTAGGTAACGTTGAACGCGCAACGATCTGCATTGGCCGTGCCGGGCAGGGGATCAACCGTGGCAAGATCGATCATTCCGCCCCAGGGCACGAACTTTCCACCCGCGCCGCCGACGGCGCCGCCGATAATGATTCCACCTTTCGCGCTGGTGATGTCAGGCAGGTTGTTCGGGCCGCCGGTGGGGTTCCCATTGGGATTTCCGTTCGGATTGTTGGGATTAGCGGGCTTGCCCCCGCACCTCAAGGTGTACTTGATGGAAAAGAAATTGTTGCCTTCGTTGGACTCTGTAACCACGTTGCCGTCATCGAGGTACAGCATGAGCGCGTTGCTGCCTTCCGGCAGGTAAGCCTGGGTGTCCACTTCTTTGTTTTCGCCGGCATTCAGGTGGCGCCCGCTGTTCACGGCTACATCGGTTGGTCCGATGACCTTAAGCTTGTTGGTGTAGAGCGGGCTGGTGGGTGCGGTGCCGATATTGGACTCGTGATAGGTAATATTAAACGCGCATTTTCCCTGCGGGGCTACGGTGCCGGCAACGGCCAGCGGCGTAACGTCAGAAAGGTCAGCGGTCGTGCCCCAGGGCACAAACTTGCCACCGGCTCCGCCCACGGCGCCACCGATGATAATGCCGCTCTTGAGATCGGTGATATCGGGCAGGTTACGCGCCGGCGGTGTCGGCCGTGTCTGCGGGATGGGTTGGATCTTAACCGGCGGCGGCGCCAGCTGTGGATTCGGCTTCGGCGGGTTCTGGGCGGCTGCCAAAGCCGCTCCGGCCGCCAACGAAAATGATAGGGTAACTAACCAGACTGCAGCCTTAGCTCTCATCTCAATCCTCCTCGTTAATTCCTAGGGGCCCAAGAATTCGTGTGCAAGCAGAGTAGACACAGTGGTTGGGGAAATAGTTCAAAACAGCATTCAGCTTGTTTCTGAAATCCCGAGCGAAGCGAGGGATCCCTTATCTGTATGTGAAATCTTCGGGGAGACCGTTTCCGGGAACTTGCCAGGTTTTAAGGGAATAGGGATCCCTATTCCGCCGAAACTAGCGGAGATAGCAAAAACGGTCGCCCTGGAAATTTCACGTACAGATAGGGATCCCTCGCCTTGCTCGGGATTTTAGAAAAAAGCTAAGTGCTATGAATCAGAATGCCCCACCACCTCCGCCG
>DATFQZ010000145.1:0-14967 GCA_035263765.1 Candidatus Angelobacter sp.
AAGTTTGTTCGGCAGCAACGATCCGGCGCGAGCCCACTCCCCAAGCGTCGCTAGCCTCGCCTGCGAACCACGATCGTGTTCGGCCGAAAGCTTCTGTGCCGCACCTCCGGCGCTCGCAATGAATCCTGGAACACATACCCACGGCTAGCGCCGTAGGCTACCTTCTCGTCGCGCCTCCGGCGCTTAGGGCGTGGACAATCCACCATCATCTGCAAATAGGCCACGCGGCTACGCAGTCCGGCGTTAACAGGGAAGAGCGCCTGACCCTCGCTACGGTGGAACCCTGAGTGCGCAACCCCGCTTCCTTCTTGTAAACTAGCTCGTCTATCCAAGAGGCCATCGAGAACGGGCCCCAATCAACCCCCGAGAGAGTGTTCCCATGAAGACTTATATGCGTTTTCTTGCCGCGATCGTTGTTCTGATGTTCGCCGCCTTCACGCAAGCATCCGCCCAGAGCGCCACAGCCAAGCCGGTTGCTGCGGCCGCGCCAGCGGCCGACAAGCCGACCACGGCGCTGCCGTACACCCCGAGCCTGGATATTCCCTCGATGGACAAGACGGCCGACCCCTGTGTGGACTTCTACGAGTACACCTGTGGCGGCTGGATGAAGAACAATCCCATCCCGCCGGACCAGGCCGGATGGAGCGTGTACGGCAAGCTGACCCAGGACAATCAGCGTTTCCTGTGGGGCATTCTGGACGATCTCTCTAAGAAGTCGGCGGGGCGCACGGCCACGCAGCAGAAGATCGGCGACTTCTTTGGTGCCTGCATGAACGAGGCGGCGGTTGAAAAGCTGGGTGCGGCGCCGTTAAAGCCGCAACTCGATGCCATCGCCGCAGTCAAGACTAAGAGGGACCTCGCCGTTCTGCTGGCACGGCAGCACCTTTCCAATGCCACCGGCGGACTGTTCTTTAATTTCGGCTCGAACCAGGACTTCGCCGATTCCGAGCAGGTTATCGCCTTTGCCGAAGCGGGCGGGCTGGGCTTGCCCGACCGCGACTACTACACCAAGACCGACGCTAAATCGGAAGAGATCCGCAAGAAGTACGCGGTCCACATCCAGAACATGCTCACGCTGCTGGGCGATTCGCCCGACTTGGCCAAAAACGAGGCCAAGACCATCATGGAAATCGAGACCTCGCTGGCCAAGTCGCAGCTGACCCGCGTGGAGCAGCGCGATCCCCACAACCTCTTCCACAAAATGGACCGCAAGGGCCTCCAGGCGCTGACCCCCGGTTTTGACTGGAACACTTACCTGCAGACGGTGGGCGTGGCCGGCGTTGATACTTTCAACGTGACCCAGCCGAAGTTCTACCAGGAACTCGACAAGCAGCTCAAAGACAACAGCCTGGATGACATCAAGGTATATTTGCGCTGGCACATCGTGAGCGCCAATGCGCCGTACTTGTCCGCAGCGTTTGTAAAGGAGAATTTTGACTTTTACAGCCACACCCTGCGTGGGGTCGAACAACAGCCGCCGCGGTGGAAGCGTTGCGTACGGCTGGTAGATCGCGAGCTGGGAGAAGCGCTGGGCCAGGAATTCGTGAATCGCACCTTCACTCCAGAAACCAAGAAGAGCACCGTGGAAATGACCAAGCAGATCGAGCAGGCTATGGAAGACGACCTCAAAGAAATCTCCTGGATGGGGCAGGAGACCAGGAAGCAAGCGCTCGAAAAGCTGCACGGCGTGATGAACAAGATCGGTTATCCGGACAAGTGGCGTGACTACAGCTCCGTGGAAATCCGCCCTGATGATTTCATCGGCAACATGCAGCGCACGGTGGCCTTTGAATCACGCCGCCAGCTCAACAAGATCGGCAAGCCGGTGGATCATACCGAGTGGGGCATGACGCCGCCTACGGTCAACGCTTACTACGATCCCCAGATGAATGACATCAACTTCCCGGCCGGCGTCCTGCAGCCGCCGCTCTATGATCCCAAGATGGACGACGCGCCCAACTACGGCAATACCGGCGGCACCATCGGCCACGAGCTGACTCACGGCTTCGACGACGAAGGCCGGCAGTTTGACGCCAAAGGGAATCTGCGCGACTGGTGGACCAAGGAAGACTCCGAGCAGTTCGAAAAGCGCGCGCAGTGTGTCGTGGACCAGTACAAGCAGTACACCATCGTGGACGACATCAAGATCAACAGCAAGCTCACGGAAGGCGAAGATGTGGCCGACCTGGGCGGGCTCATCCTGGCCTATGTCGCCTGGAAGGCGCAGACCAAGAACCAACCGTTGACGGATCGCGACGGCTTTACGCCCGACCAGCGCTTCTTCATCGGCTATGCGCAGTGGGCTTGTGAGAATGAACGTCCAGAGAACCTGCGCGTCAGCGCCATCACTAACCCGCATTCCCCTGGCAAGTACAGGGTGAACGGCCTGGTCATCAACATGCCGGAATTCGAGAAGGCCTTTAATTGCAAGGCCGGCCAGCCCATGGTGCGCGAGAATAGGTGCCGCGTGTGGTAGTCAGGCCTTAACGACAATCCATTGCGCGACAGGGACAAAAGCGCGTCGTCTCTTTCGATTCATTGGCCAAAGAGCCTTACGCCGCCCGCGATTCGGCTGCCGCTTTGTCGGGGGTTCTCACGATCAGAACTGAGCACCTGGCATGCCTCGCCACGGCCTCAGCCACGCTGCCGAGCAGGAACTTGGCCATGCCTCTGCGCCCGTGCGATCCCAGCACGATCAGATCTGGCTTCCACTTCGCGGCGGTATCGAGGATACCGTTGCGGCTGTCGTTCTCCACGACCCGCGACTCGGCTTTGAAACCTGCGGTGCGCAGCCTGCCGGCAGTTAGATCGGTTGTCTTTTTGGCCAGATTAAGGACCTCTTCCCTCTTTGCCGCTTGCTCGGGAAGGTAGTCTGGCGCCAGCTGCGGCGCGGCGGCGAACATCAGCGGCTCCACCACTTGCAGTACCAGCACTTCAGCATCTTGCGGGCGCATCGTTGCCGTTACGTTCTTCTCCGCGAATTCGGAAAAGGTTGAACCATCAGTGGCCAGAAGGATCTTCATAAACGCCTCCTCTAAGACCCACAAAAATTCTTGTCCACTCGCCCGCTCTCGGGCTGTGACCTCGCTCACCCATATCGATATGAAAAGCCGCGCGTGAGCGACAGCGGGTTGGATGCATAAGGCGGCCATCCCACAAGGGGCAAATCAGCATCTCCGGATATCTGTGCCTAAGGCCACACAGCACTGCGTCTGGCTATCTACACTTCGTCCGGTCGCTATCCGATAACTGCTTATACATCAATGACATCCAACGTGGCCCCCGGCTTGCACTTTTGGTAGCCAGTAACGGGAAGGGGAATCGAGATGAACGACACTTACATTGCCAACGAAGGCTTTGCTGAGAAGAACCGGGAGCTCAAGTGCTCTCTGATCTGGGCCGGGCTTTGGGTTGTGGCGCTGCTGGCGCTCCTGGTTCTCCCGGCAATGGGGCGCTAGTCTGGTGGCGCTGGAATTTTCTATTGTGCATATCTTGCCAAGACCGCAAACAACAGAGCATGACCACTCGAAAAGGAATGCACGTTCTGTTCAAGATAACAATTGTGACGGTTATCGTGCTCTTAACTGCGTCTCTGGCAGACTTTGCGTGCGCCTATTTCAGGACACCTGCGATCGTCTCGCGATTTGAAAATTCCAATCTTCATCTAAGCATGATGGCTATGATCCTCGCGCCCAGCAATACAACGTATCGACTCACCCACAGGAGAATCATCAGCGGGTACAGCGAATCCAGAACCTCTTGGCGGGCACGTGCAAACCCACAGGCCTTACTGATACCGAATATGCCGGGTGTGCTCCTTGATCCTGGCTCTTGAAGAAGAACGCGCCAAAATTAGCATATGGTGCTGCGGTTCACTTTGTGTGTATCGAATTGGTATCACCGCATGGCTGGATAAACTTTTTCTTTAACTTCGCAGGCAAAAGCTGCATCTACTCTGTAGTTGTTTTTTGCTCACGTAGGTGCGGAAACACCGGGGAAGGGAGATTCCAGCTATGCTTGCGAAGTGCGCCAATCCGTCTTGTTCCACCCCGTTCGTCTATCTGCGCGATGGTAAGATTTTTCTAACCCAACACATTGCCGATTCCGGTTCGCACACGCTCCAACCGGCAGCGCCGGGGACTTCCCGCTTGGAGTATTTCTGGTTGTGTGGTCCGTGTTCAGAAGATTTCACTCTGGTTTACGATTCCGCCCAAGGTGTGCAGCTGGTGGGCAAAAAGGCCAAAGTGAAGCGGTCAGTTGCTTGAGCAAATCATGCTTTCAGGTTTCCACCTACTCGAAGATGCTTGATGTACGTTTCCCGTTTCCGCTCGTGAACGCTTGTCTAGGGGGCTGCCGACACTTCCTTGTGTTTGATGGGATACTTCCCGGTCAGCGCATACCACCACACCTTCACGCCGTCCACGCCCATGCGCATCCCGTCTCGTAGCGGGTTGATCTTGGAACCTTCATCGTGTCCCCAGGCCACAGGAACCTCCGCCACCTTGAGTCCCTGGTGATGCGCCAGGTAGAGAACTTCCGGGTCGAAGCCCCAGCGCCGGATGCGTTGTAGAGGAAAGATCATGGCGGCGGCGCGGCGCGTGAACGCCTTAAAGCCGCATTGCGTGTCGCGATAGGGAAAGCGCAACAGCACCCGCAAAAAGACGTGATAAATGCGGGACAGCACCTGCCGTTGCATGGATTGCCGCTTGAACATCAGCGAGGGGTCCAGCCAGCGCGAGCCGATGGCCACGTCGGCGCCGCCCTCCAGGGCGGAAAACAGTTTGCTCGCCTCCGTAATCGGCGAAGACAGATCGGCGTCCGTGAACAGCATGACGTTGCCCCGGGCTTGTAGCATGCCGTTGCGGACCGCGTAGCCTTTCCCCTGATTCCCAGGGTTCTGGACCAGGCGGATTTCGGGATGAGCAGCGGCGTAGCGTCGTATGACCTCGACGGTATCATCGCGCGAGCCGTCATCGACCACGACGATCTCTACGTTCCAACGCTGCTGGTGGATGTGGTCCACGATCCGTTCCAGCGTGGAGCCGAGACGCGCGCTTTCGTTGTAGGCCGGCACAACAATGCTGTATTCCGGCCGGTCCGTATTAGAGGTAGCGCTGGACGAGGACTGTGCGGTTTCAACGCTCATGCGGCTTGTTCTTTTTTTCTGAGCATGGCGAAGAATTCCGCAACCAGCTCGGGGTCCCACAGTCCCTGCCGGGCTTCGGCCATCATGGTGCGCTCAGCTTCGTCATGCGTCAGGGCGGGCTTGTAGGGCCGCGCCGTTCGCAAAGCATCATACACGTCCACGACCTGCAAAATGCGCGCCAGCAGGGGAATGCTGTAGTGCTTGAGTCGATCAGGGTAGCCGGAGCCGTCCCAGTGCTCGTGATGGTGGCGAATGATGGGCAGCACGTTCCGGAACGACTTCAGCGGACGACAGATGGACTCGCCGATGATAGGATGCTGTCTCATCAGCTCCCACTCTTCCGCCGTCAAGCCAGAGCCTTTCTTGAGGATTTCGTCAGGGATGGAAACCTTTCCGAGGTCATGGAGATAACCGCCGCGCTTCAGAGCGACAATGCTGTCACTGTCCAGGCCGATCTGCTGGCCCAGATCTGCGGCGTAGTGCGCCAGCCGCTCGCAGTGATTGCCGGTGTAGGGGTCGCGCGATTCCACGCCCAACGCCAGGGCCACCAGGACAGATTCCGCGTTCTCCAGCTCATCCGTGAACTCCTTGAGCTTGAGCAGGGACTTGACGCGGGCGAAAAGTTCTTCGGGATATAACGGCTTGCTGAGGAAGTCGTCGGCCCCGGCCTCAATGCCGCGTACGCGGTCTTCGCGGTCGGTCAGTCCGGTGATCATCACCACCGGAATCAGCCGGGTGAACGGATCCTCCTTGAGCTCGCGGCAGAGCTCGTAGCCAGATTTGCCGGGCATGACCACGTCCAGTAGCACAAGATCCGGTTTTTCCGAATGCACCTTTTCTTCCGCTTCCTCCGCTTCGGTGGCGGTGACAACGTCATAGCCTTTGGAGGAGAGCAGCTCGCGCAACAGAAGCCGCGTGTCGAGTTTGTCATCGACAACCAGAATCTTCGGCAGCCTCTGTTTGAGGCGAACACCTTCCTTTTCGGAGAACAGACCCACCGGATGTTGAGAAGGGCAGGCAGAATGGAGGGTTGCATCGGACAACTTGCTTTCCAGGGTCCCGTTTTTCTTGGTCATCACAGCTCGCAATCAAGGCTGGCTCGATCTCGCGGAAAAGCGCGTCAAACACGCGCTTCACGATCACAGGGAGAACAGCAGCTTAAGTTCATTTGACGATTATTCTATATCTAAGACAACGAACGGGACCGTGGCGCCAAACTTTTATCGGAGCAGGGAAGTTGACTCGCGAGCCTATACGCCGCTCGCTTGAGGACTAGAGTTTCTGGGTTAGGGTCGCGCCGCGACGGGCGAACGAATCGCCAGGGTTTCATTGCTGTCGCAATGAGTGTCCCTGATTCGCGCTCTACGCTCATTCAGGATTCGCTCGTTTCACCCAGGCGTAAAGGCCTGAGGGGTGTCTTGCGCTGGGGCCCGCCATGGCAGGCAAGCGAGATCGCTGGTCGCTGAAAACAGAGGAACGGGTTTGTTTCATTGGAGATGAATCACGAGCAGCGTCTTTGCGCTTCGCCGGGCCGGTCATATAATTGCCAGACGATATGCCTATTCTGCGCCGGTCCGCGCTGATGTTGCTGCTTGCCGCGAGCGCAATGGCTGCCCCTCGCGAACACTCTGTGTTTCTTGGGAAATGGCGCGCGGCGAAGGCTTTGGCCGATTCCGGCGAATCCCGGGAGATAAGAATTCGGCCGCTTATGATTGACGGCCGAACCAGGGAATACACCACCGGCGAAACCCACGATGTCACGGATCGCGTTTTCGTCGTCCGGCGTGCCTACCGCGTTAATGACTCGCTTCCTGAAGACCTGCAAAGGACGCCGCAATGGATCTGGCGGCTGGCGGGATGGATCAGCGTAGACCGCATGACGGGTCATGTCGCACAATTGAACTTGCCGGTGTTCGATCCCCAGACGTCACAAGCCAGCTGGTATCGCGATTACGCCGGGTACTGCGGATCGTCGGATGACGGGGATAAGGCTTATTTTGTGGTCTGGCAGATCGGCAAGCGAAAGCCTTTGTTGAAAAAAGAATTCGCCGGCCCGGGTTGCGCGCCGCCAAAGTGGGAACGCGCGCCCAGCCGCGTGACGTTTACGGTTGCTGGGGAGAAGTCGAGCTTCGTGGTGACCTCCCGTGGAGCCGACTCCCAGCTGGAACCGGGGGGCGAAGAAGATCCCTTATAGAAGAAGACGACAAAGATGAAAACCCTGGAACAATATCTGAAGGATGCCGCCGCAGCCCACGGCCACCTCTGTGCAGGACAGGTGCTGGGCGTGCGCATGGCCATGCTGGGCCTGAAAAAGCTGGGGATCGAAGATCCGCAAGAATCCGACCGCAAGCGCGTAGTGACGTTCGTGGAGATCGACCGTTGCGCCACTGACGCCGTCATGGTTGTCACGGGTTGCCGCTTAGGCAAACGAGCGTTGAAGTTCCGCGACTGGGGGAAAATGGCGGCGACATTCGTTGACGTCGAGACCGGCAAGGCCGTGCGCGTAGCCGCACGGGAGTCATCCAAGGCTCTGGCCAAGAGCATGCATCCAGAAATCCAGAACAAGAACCAGCAGCAGATGCTCGCCTATCGGGAAATGGCGGATGATCAACTTTTTCTGACCCAGTGGGTGCACGTGGAACTGTCTCCGGAGGAGTTTCCTGGATACAAGGGCGAGCGCGTAGTGTGCGAGCAGTGCGGTGAGGGCATCAACTTCCGGAGGGAAGTCAGACGCGGGGCTAAGGTGCTCTGCCGAGCCTGCGCCGGTGAACGCTACTACGAGCCCATCGTCTGAGACGCCCTTGCTTCTCGGGCAGGGCCTTGCGGACGCTTGTCAGAAGGGATTCGTCGCTGCTTTTTTATGATGTGCCCGCTGTTTCCTTGTGACTGCTTCCCTTGTCGACCTCACAGCCGCCTTTTTTTGACTGTTCCGCAGTGCAGCCGTGCCGCACAGTTTTCTTGCCGGCGCTTGTCGTGGTTTTCTTGACTCGAGAATTGCCCGTGGCGCGGTTTTTAGCCGTTCCGGTTCTGGTGACGGCCGTTGGGCGCGCTCCCGTAACAGTCTTGCTCGTAGAGCTGGTCTTGGGCGCGTTGACGGCGGCAACGGTCTTGTTATCCGGAGTCTTTACTGTCTGGTGCTTCGCTCGGGCGCTGGCTCCCGCTCCCGTTTTGCTGAAAGGGCTGTTGGCGGTGCTGGCTGTGTTGTCATGCTTCTTGTGGAACCAATGCGGTGCGGACCACCAATGCTTGCGCTGGCTGTCATTGTTCTTCGTCGCCTTTTGTGTGTTCTGCTGATCGCCTTGCTTGTTGAACGGTTCTGTTCCATCCTGGCCCCTGGCAAGCGAGGCTCCCAGGACGACCACGAAAGCGAGAACTGTAAGAAGTCGCAATCTGTACATTTCGAGTTACCCCGAAGTTGGATTTGACAAGCTGGCGCATACTGATTATCGGCGCGGCTGAACGAATCCCAAGCGTGTCCTAAGTGCAAGGTTGTACCCGCCAAAGGCTCGGGCTGGCTCATCAGGGGGCCGTGTCCTTGGGAACGCCCTTCGCATCATCAAAAGCCGGGAACTTCGGGGTCTGGTGCTGCGTATGTCTGTGTAGGGCTAGCTACGCCCGCCTCCGAATGAGTCCGGACGCGCGAACCAAAGCAACTATCTGCTGATTTAAAATTCCTATTAGGAGGGAACTATGAGTAGCCGCTGGGTGTTGCAAATCACGTTGTTTACGGGGCTTGTCCTGGCCGGGACAGGATGCAGCATCTCTGCACGCCACGACACGCAGGGCGGTCCCGACAAGGACGTTGACATCCAAACTCCTCTGGGATCCCTCAGCGTGCACCAGGGGACGACCGATCCCAAAGAGACCGGACTGGCGCTCTACCCTGGGGCACTGATCAAGAAGGACATGGATCACGAAGGCAGCGCCAACGTCAACATTTCCAGCCCTTTCCTGGGCGTGAAGGTTGTTGCTTTGAAATACAGGAGCGACGATGCTCCTGAGAAGGTGCTGGCTTTCTATCGCAAAGACATGGGCAAATTCGGCAAAGTTGTGGATTGCACGGGCAGCTTCAGCATGAGCTTCGGCCATCGCGATAAGGAAAAGGACACGCCAGTCACCTGCGACGACGCTGGCTCTGGGCACGAGTATACGCAGGAATTGAAAGTCGGGACCCAGAACAACCAGCGCATTGTCGCCATTAAGCCTAGCGGCAAGGGCTCGGAGTTTGCCCTGGTTTACGTGCGCGCTTGGGACGACAAGAGCACGCTGTAGCGGTAGAGGCCTGCGGCAAAGCTCAAAGGGACCGTTGGCTTTAGCCGCTGAGGTGAAGCTTGAGCTACTCTTTCACCCGACGGGTACCGCAGCGGCTGAAGCCGACTTCTACAACTCCTTACGGCAGGCCTGAAGGCCCGTTCGGCTCCTTCGCTTTGCTCAGGGCGGGCTCTGCTCCACTCTCATATGGGCAAGTTAGTTTTATAGTCCAGCGGCAACGGGTCAGTTCTACTGACCCGTTGCCACGACCTCGCCGGCTCCTGTAACGTGAAAGTTGTGGAACACGACTGCTATCGTTGCGGAAGCAACGTTGAAGATCAGGCGCCGTTCTGCCCGGCCTGCGGGGCGCCGCAGATCCGGGTGCCTTCCCGCCAGCCTCAAGCAGAAATCGTGCAGGAGCCCGTTCCCCCGCCCCCGCCCCCGACAGGCCCGATCGTCGCGTCGACGACTCACGTCTATCCTGGGCATATTCACTGGAAGGCTTTTCTTCGGATGATCCTGCCGCCGGCAGCACTGGCCGGGGTAGTCTCTGTCTTCTTGGGCGTGTTCGGATGGTTACTTCTGGGGGGCGCTGTTTTTTTGTGCGTTGGTCGTTATCGACGGGCGCGGCCGGGGCCTCTGACCGTTTCGCAGGGAGCTAAGATGGGCGTTGTTGCCGCGATCCTCAGCTCGGCATTCTTCGCGGTTCTCTTTGCCGGAGGCGTAGCCGCGAATCCGGCGGCGGTTCGCGCGGAGCTGGACAGGGCCAACCAACAGATGTCTCCGGTTATTCAACGGGTGGCGGCTCTTCTTAATGTCAATCCGGAAGACTTGCGTGGGTCTCAAGAAACGTTCTCCGGCGCGCGTGGCTTAGTGCTCTTTACAGCTATGGGAGTGTTCGTCACCCTGGTCTTCCTGGTGATTTTCGGCAGTATCGCCGGGGCGTTGGCTGCCGGCAGGACCCGGGAGAAAGGCTCCTAAAACGGGGACACCCCTGGAGCGGCCCCCGGACGGACGGCAGGCAAGTGAATGGCTGGATGGAGAAGCCGGGGTAGTGGGCCAGTCTTCGAAAAATGACCCACGACGTGGATTTTGCCAAGCAAGGCCCCATCAGCTATCATGCGATGGACTATGACTGCCGGTACCCCGACCCGTCTGCCGCATCTGCGCGAAAAAGGACGTATCATGTCGGCCTCGGAAATCGAGCGCACCCTGGTGCGCCTGGCCCACGAGATCGTCGAAAAGAACAACGGAGTGGAAAACCTGACCCTGGTGGGGATTAAGCGCCGGGGCGTACCGTTGGCTGCGCGCCTGGGAAAGCTGATCCAGCAGATTGAGAAAACGCCGGTGGCCGTGGGAACGCTGGACATCACTCTGTACCGCGACGACCTTTCGACCGTGGGCGCCAGTCCAGTAATTCAGAAGACGACTCCGCTGGGGGTGGAGATCGTGAACCAGAACGTGATCCTGGTAGACGATGTTCTGTACACGGGACGCACCATCCGCGCCGCCATGGACGCGCTGTTCGACCACGGTCGCCCGCGCCGCGTGCAGCTCTGCGTGCTGATTGACCGCGGCCATCGGGAGCTGCCCATCGAAGCCGCGTTCGTGGGTCGTACCGTGCAGACCACAGACAACGAGATCATCGAGTGCCGGCTCACCGAAGTCGACAAAGAAGAGCAAGTCATGCTGGTGGAGCGTACCGCATAGCCCGCAACGTTCGAATACGCTCTTTGCTGGACCTGGAACATCTCACAGCGGACGAAATCACCTCTTTCCTCAAATTGGCGCGGAAAATGCACTCCGGCTCGCCCCGCCCGTTGCTGCGCGGCAAACGCATTGCCTTGTTGTTCTACGAACCTTCGACGCGCACCCGGGTGTCGTTTGAGTTTGCGGCCAAGCTGCTGGGCACCCACACCTCGGTGATCGGCTCCGCTGCTTCCAGCATCGAGAAAGGCGAGTCGTTGGTGGACACCGGCAAGACGTTACAAGCCCTCGGCGCCGACTGCATCGTCGTGCGGCATCCGTCTTCGGGCGCGCCTAACGTGCTGGCCCGCAACCTGCATATTCCCATCATCAACGCCGGGGACGGCATGCACGAGCATCCTTCGCAGGGCCTGCTGGACGCCTACACCATCGTCCGCCACAAGAAGTCGCTCAAGGGCTTGCGAGTGACCATGGTGGGTGACATTCAACACAGTCGCGTAGTGCGCTCCAACATTCACCTGCTCTCTAAATTTGGCGCCGAGATCGTGCTCTGCGGACCGGTCGAACTGCTTCCCGACGCGGCAGCCGGGCTTGCGCCCGGCATCAAGATCACCCGCCATATCGAAGAAGCCGTACGCAAAGCCGACGTGGTCATGATGTTGCGCGTGCAACGCGAGCGCCTTGCCGGCTTGCGGCTGCACGCGGGAAGATACATCGCCCAGTATCAGCTTACGGCCGAGCGGCTGAAGCTGGCCAAGAGTGACGCTATCGTGATGCATCCCGGGCCTATGGTTCGAGGCATGGAAATCCAAAGTGAAGTGGCCGACTCGCCCCAGTCGGTGATCGAAGAGCAGGTGCAAAATGGCGTGTACGTGAGGATGGCCATTCTGACAGTGTGCATGGGGGTGGCATGAACCCGGATGAGCCGCGAATTGACGCGAATGAACACGAAAGAAAACATTGGGATCTCTGTCATGAGATTGTGGCCGTGTTCTATGCCGTTTACAACGAACTCGGATACGGATTTTTGGAAGCCGTTTATGAAGAAGCCCTCTCCATCGCCTTGACCGAAGCCGGTTTTACTGTGGGCAGACAAGTCCCCACGCCGATTTGGTTTCGAGGGAGACCGATCGGCAAGTATCAAGCCGATCTTCTGGTTAACGGAGTAGTACTGATCGAACTTAAAGCCGCTCAAGCGATTGATGCGTCACATCTGGCTCAGATTTTGAACTATTTGCGTGCTACGGATATAGAGGTCGGGCTTCTTCTTAACTTCGGCCCGAAGCCGGCATTTAAACGTTGTGTCTTTGAAAACAACCGGAAAGGAATTCGTGTTGATTCGCGTGGATTCGCGGCTAAAGTCTAGCCTCACAATCCGCAACGGTCACCTCATCGATCCTTCACAGAAGCTCGATGGCAAGTACGATCTTCTGCTTAAGGACGGCCGTGTGGCCGAGGTAGCCGCCTCCGGCAAGCTGCGCGGCAAGGGCGATCAGACCATTGACGCCCGCGGGCTGATCGTTGCGCCGGGATTCATCGATATCCACGTCCATCTGCGCGAGCCGGGCCAGTCGCATAAAGAAACCATCGCCAGCGGGACCATGGCTGCCGCGGCCGGCGGGTTCACGTCGGTCTGTTGCATGCCCAACACCGCTCCCGTGAACGATTCGCCGGAGATCACTCAGTGGCTGCTGGACCCGGCGCGGGGCGCGCATGTGAATGTGTTTCCCATCGCTGCGGCCACCGTGGGCAGCAAGGGCGTACAGTTGACGGACTTTGCCGCGCTCAAGAAGGCCGGCGCGGTGGCGCTCACGGACGATGGCAAGCCGATCTTGAACGACGACATCATGCGTACGGTACTGTTGGGCGCAGGCAAGCTGGGCATTCCGGTGATCCAGCATGCGGAAGATACGCGTATGACCTCGGGCGCAGTCATGAACGCGGGATTCACCGCGTTTCGCCTCGGCCTGCGGGGATGGCCGGTCGAGGCTGAGTCTTCACTTGTCGAGCGCGATATCTTGCTGGCGGCGGAGACTAAGGGCCACTACCACGTGGCTCATCTCTCGAGCGCAGCCGCGCTCAAGGCTGTCCGGCGTGCCAAACGCGACCACCTGCGCGTGACTTGCGAAGTCACTCCGCATCATTTTGCTCTGACCGATGAGGACATCGGCGACTACAACACCAACTTCAAGATGAACCCACCGTTGCGTTCTCGCTCCGACCGGGAAGCGCTGCTGGCCGGGTTGGCCGATGGCTCCATCGATTGCGTGGCCACCGACCACGCCCCGCACGCCTTCAACGAAAAGAACCAGGAATTCGACCGTGCGCCCTTCGGGATTACCGGCCTGGAGACTGCGTTGGGACTGTGCATCTCAATTCTGCATGTCCGAACTCGTATTGACCTCAAGCGCATCGTCGAGCTGCTATCCACGAATCCCGCGCGCATCATGCATCTCGAAGGCCGGGGCACGCTGGCCAAAGGCGCGCACGCTGATCTGACGATTTTCGATCCGGCGAAGAAGTGGACGTACCACGCGGCGCAGTCGCTCTCGAAGTCCAAGAACTCGCCGTTCGACGGCTGGGCAATGCAAGGGAAGGTGGTGGCGACGATCGTCGGCGGAGTGGTGAAGTTCCGGGGCTGACGCCTCTCGGAAAAAATTTTAGACGTAGAGACGTGGCACCGCCACGTCTCACTCTTAAAGGCGCGATGCCATTCAGGACAAACAGCACGCTGCGTGCGTGTGGGCATCGAGTTTGGGATGCAGCGTTAAAGCCAATCAGCATTGAGACGTAGCAATGCCACGTCTCTACGGAAGTTTCTCGTCGTAGCCTGCGCTATTTCGAGGTCTGCGGTATCAGGGAAACCGCTCTAGATAATCCCCATCCTCTTTCCTACCTTCTTCAACACCTCCAGCGCCTTTGTCAACTGATCCTGCGTATGCGTGGCGGTCATGATCGTCCGCAGGCGGGCCTTGCCTTCAGCAACAGTTGGATATGCGATGCCGGGTGCGAAGACGCCTTCCTTGAACAGCTCACGGCTGAACTCCATAGCCAAGCGGCCTTCGCCGATGATGATGGGCGTGATCGGCGTCTCGCTCGCAGGGGTGTTCACGCCGCCGATGTTGAAGCCCAGCCCGCCCAGCTCTTTCTTGAAGAAGCGGGTGTTCTCCCAGAGCTTTTCGATACGTTCCGGCTCCTGTTCCAGAACATCGAAGGCGGCAATACAGGTGGCTGCGACGGAAGGCGGCTGTCCGGTCGAAAACAGGAAAGGCCGCCCGCGATGGTAGAGAAAGTCGATCAGGTCTTTCGAGCCGCAGACGTACCCACCCATCGCACCGATGGCTTTGGAGAGCGTGCCCACCTGCACATCCACTCGCCCGTGAACATTGAAATGGTCGGCGGTGCCGCGGCCGTTGCGCCCGAGCACGCCGGAGGAGTGCGCGTCGTCAATCATCATGATGGCGCCGTATTTTTCGGCCAGGTCGCAGAGGGCGGGCAGCGGCCCGATATCGCCGTCCATGGAGAAGACGCCATCGGTGATGATGAGCTTGTGGCCGGGTTCGCCGGCGACTTCTTTCAACAACTCTTCGGCGTGGGCCACGTCCTTGTGGCGAAAGACTTTGATCTTGGCCTTGGAGAGGCGCGCGCCGTCAATGATGCTGGCATGGTTCAGCTCGTCAGAGATGATGAAGTCGTCTTTGCCTAGAATCGCCGATACAGTGCCGGCGTTGGCGGTGAAGCCGGACTGAAAGACCACGGCGGCTTCAGTGTGCTTGAAGCGCGCAATCTTTTCTTCCAGCTCCATGTGGATGGTCATGGTTCCGCTGACCGTCCTCACCGCCCCTGCTCCGACGCCGTATTTC
>DATFQZ010000146.1:0-14992 GCA_035263765.1 Candidatus Angelobacter sp.
AGCTGGTGCGTGGTCTTGTCGGGAAACTTGACGATCTTGTCTTCGATGCTCGGGCAGTAGCGCGGGCCGATGCTCTTGATCTGCCCGGAATACATCGGCGAGCGATGCACGTTCTCGCGGATGATGCGATGCGTCTCCGCCGAGGTGAACGCCACATAGCAGGGCACCTGTTTCTGCGTGATCTTCCTGGTGCGGAAGCTGAACGGCGTGGGGTCGGCGTCGCCGGGCTGCATCTCAAAGCGCGACCAGTCGATGGAGCGGCCGTCGAGGCGGGGCGGCGTTCCGGTCTTCAGCCGGCAGCCTCGCAAACCCAGTAGCTTGAGCGATTCGCCCAGAAGCTGTGAGGGTGGCTCGCCGCTGCGTCCCGCGGGATAGGTCTGCTCACCGCAGTGGATCAACCCGTTCAGAAACGTTCCTGTGGTAATGATGACAGCCTCAGCGCCCACGGTGCGACCGTCGCGGAGTTTTATGCCCTTCGCAATTCTTTGACGATCAGGAGCGCAGGCGCCCTCGCCTGCGAGAGATGATTCGATGTCGCAGCCGGGGGCGGCTGCGCTCCAAGAATCCACGATCAACTCCGCAACCTCGGCCTGCTTGATCACCAGATTGGGTTGGCCTTCCAGGACTTCGCGCATCTTGAGACGGTATTGCTGCTTATCGCACTGGGCGCGCGGCGACCACACGGCCGGCCCGCGGGAGGTGTTGAGCAGGCGGAACTGGATGCCGACGGCGTCAGTGACCTCGCCCATGATGCCGCCTAAGGCGTCGACTTCCCGCACCAAGTGGCCTTTGGCGATGCCGCCCACAGCCGGGTTGCACGACATCTGAGCGATCAGGTCCACGTTGAGGGTAAACAGGGCAGTCCTCAAGCCCATGCGAGCCGCGGCCATGGCGGCTTCGCAGCCGGCGTGTCCCGCGCCGACCACGACCACGTCGTATCTTTCCGTCATTGTTGTCGCTTCGCTACCCACCGCTTGAGGCCGATCTTTCGTGTTGAGATTATCCTGCGCCTGCGTCGGGCCGCTCGCCCCCACACGGGGCCCGCGGCCATTCGTCGAAGGGCTCAAGGTCTATTTTACAGGCGAAACGCTCTTCCCCTTATTTGGCCTGGTCGAGGCCCAAGGTCTCGCCAGCCCGGTGGGAGAAAAAGATCAGAAACAAGAGCAGCAGAGAAATGTTGTCGAGTTGCGTTCCGAAGTATCTCCATGCCGGGCTGCCTGGGGGGAGATTCCAGGTGGAGAGAAGCAAGTTCAGCATGAAAAGGGCTCCAGCAATGGAAAAGGGACGCACCCAGAGACCTAGCACCATCGAAGCCCCGATCAGCGCCTCGGCCACTCCGACAGCGTAGCCCGAGGCCACTGGGTAATGCAGGGTGGCGCGCAAAAACGGCTTGTAAAACCTGACAGCGGTTGTGTCGACCCAGCCGCTGACCGTCTTCTGATAGCCGCCGTGCGCAAAGTCGCCGTGCATCAGTTTGTATTGAGCAAAGAACAGGAACATGATGCCGACGACGATGCGCGCCACCGTCATGGTGACTGAACTTGTAGACGTACTCTTCGTTGTCGCTGCCATGACTCGATTAGTCTCCCTTTTCTATTTTTGCTTGAACACGCTGCCATCTTTCATCACGAAGTTCACGTTCTTAAGCGCGTCAATGTTCGCGAGCGGATCGCCGTTCACGGTAATCACGTCAGCATAGGCGCCGGGCGCGATCACGCCGAGCTCGCCTTTTTGGTCCAGCAATTCCGCGGCGCGCGACGTCGCCGACTTGATAGCGTCCATGGGCGTCATGCCGAATTTCACCATGTAGCCGAACTCCTGGGCGATGGGGTCGTTCCAGGAGAAGCCGCCCACGTCAGTCCCGAAGGCAATCTTGATTCCTAATTTCAGCGCTTTCTTGAAGGACGCTTCATGCGCGGTAATCCGCGCGCGATCGCGTTTGCCGCCAGGCGTGTTCTCCGGCTCGTTGTCGTAGTAGTACACGGCGAGCGTGGGCACATACCATGTACCCTGCTGCAGCATCTGGGTGAGGGCGTTATCGTCGAGGTCGAGCCCATGCTCGATGGAATCGCAACCGCCGTCAAGGGCACGGCGCAGGCCGATGCCGCCGTACGCGTGGCACGCAACTTTCTTTTGCCAGCCATGAGCCTCGTTCACCACGGCCTTGAGTTCTTCCTCCGTCAAGGTCGGCTGCGAGACCAGCTTGCCGTCCTCGTCGGCCCAAGAGCGGTGGGTCATATAGACCTTGATCCAGTCGGCTCCATGGTCCAGCTGCTCGCGGGCAATCTTGCGCAGTTCGACCGGCCCGTCGCCGATCTGTGCGCCTTTCGGCACCACGATGTCAGGGTTATAGCCCTCCAGCGGATAGCCGCCGGTGGTAGAGATGGCACGCGTCACCACGAAGAGCCGCGGTCCAGGAATGTAACCGGCGTTGATGGCTTCTTTGATTCCCACATCGCCGTAGCCGGCGCCTTCGGTCTCGAGGTCGCGCAGCGTGGTGAAGCCCTGCTCCAAAGCCCGGCGCACGGAGACCGTGGCCCGCGCTGCCCGGTAGGACGACGGATGCTTCAGAAGCTGCTCGTCATAACCGCCTTCCGCGGGATCTTCACCCTGAAGGAAGATGTGCGTGTGGGTGTCAATCAGCCCGGGCAGGACCGTGACCTGCGGACCAAAATTA
Source organism: Candidatus Angelobacter sp. (assembly GCA_035263765.1). GTDB lineage: Bacteria > Acidobacteriota > Terriglobia > Terriglobales > Acidobacteriaceae > Angelobacter. Next base: position 2,678 of record DATFQZ010000146.1, read on the forward strand.
ATCACCGTGGCCGCAGCCGGCGGGGTCCCACTCTCGCTCACGCTCTCAATCTTGTTGCCGCGGATCACGATCAGCACGTTGTGCCGCGGTTGCGCGGCTAAGCCGTCAATCAGGTTGGCGGCGCGGATGGCGAACACTTTCTCCGGCGCGGCGGCGGAAGTCTTTTGGGCCCGGAGTTGGATTGGGCCGGCGAGCATCAAGCAGCAGATCAGGACAACAGGCTGAATTGCGGCGCGGCGCATCACGTTTCCTCCTGTGAGTGAGAAGGAACTATGAATACCCTTTCAGACGCGTTTGTGCAAGCTCGCCGTAAGACATCGACTTTCTGTCTCCCACAGCAGGAAATCCGCTCGGCCCGCTGTGATCAAACAGACCCATTTGTGCGCCGGGTTTCTGGCCGGCGGGCACACGGCTTGGGCTTTCGCGGCGTGATTCGCCGGAGGTGATGCCGTACTTGGTCCGGAACTTGGCGACCAGATCGGTGATCCTGCGATTGTAAGCCGGCGAAACGAAAGCGTGGCGCGCGTAGCGCTTTTCGTAGAGCGGCACGAGATGAGGAAAGTGTTCCTGAAGGAAGGGAAGAAACACTTTCGCTGAGCACGGCTTCAAGAACAAGCTATTAGCCCACACGAACTGTGCGCCTGCCTTCGCTGACGCGCGGACGACGTTTTCAAGATCCGCGGGCGAGTCGGTGAGCTCGGGTAGGACCGGAGCGCAGTTTACGCCGACACGGACGCCGCCTTTGGCCAGCTGCTCTACCGCCTTCAGGCGCAGATCGGGGCGGGGCGCACGCGGTTCCAGCATCCGGGCCAGTTTGGTCTTCATCGTGGTCACAGTCAGCATGATGCTGAGGCGGTTCTTGCGGGAGATCGCCTGGAGCAGATCGAGATCGCGCACCACCATGTCGGACTTTGTCACCAGGCCCAGGCTCAGTCCTTCATGTCGCGCGAATTCCTCGAGGATCGCGCGCGTGATCTGAAACTTCCGCTCCGCCGGCTGGTAAGGATCGGTGGCCGTGCCGATGGCGATCGACTGTCCGGCTCGTACATTCTTCAGTTCCTGCCGCAGCAGCCAGGCGGTGTGTTGCTTGACGTAGATCTTGCGTTCGAAATCCAGTCCGTCGCGAAGCTCCATGAACTCGTGCGTGTAGCGGGCATAGCAGTATTTGCAGGCGAATTCGCAGCCGCGATAGGGATTGATCATCCACTCGAAAGGCACGCGCGGGGAAAAGCAACGAGCGAGAAGGCTGCGGTTCTCGATCGTCAGGTATTCCACCTGATGGCCTTCCGCTACCGCTTCGCCGTTGGCGGCAAGGCGGGCGATGCCTACCAGTTGCTGGCCGATTTCAATTTGCGGGAAGAGGCTGGGCATAAGATATTCGCTTTTTGTTCGCTCTTAAGATTCTACACCCAGAAGTCAAGGGCGAGGTGGCCGGCTTAAAAAATGAGGTGCTGGTGGGCTAGTCTGCGCCGGGTTTGGCCATTCTCTGCCACGGCGTCAGTCTCGGCAGCCAGCGTGGGACATGGGTGCAGAATTCTTTGTATTCCGCCCCAAACTTGCCGCGCAGCACCGGCTCTTCGTAGCCGAGGATGAAGAGGTGGAACCCTACCCACACCACCAGCCCGTACTCGAGCACGCTGACGCTTCCCAAGAGCAGTCCCTGGCCGAGAATCAGGGAGGTAACGGCCACATACATGGGATTGCGAACATAGCGGTAAAGACCGGTGACCACCAGATGCCTTGGCGGCGCGACCGGCGCCGGTGTGCCGAGGCCCTGAATGGCAAAGCGAGCGAAAGAATCCAGCAGCACCGGAAGTCCCAAGGCGATCAGCAGTGCTCCCATCACACGAAAAGGAAAGAAGCCGAGCAACGGGGACGCGACGTGCCAGCGCGAGAGGCTCCAGGGCACGTAACCGGCCAACGTCCCTGGCGCAATGACCAGGAAGAGGGCTGATCCGAGGATGGCGGCGATGCGGCGCATGACTGTGCACCTTCTATCTGCGCCTACTCCTGCCAGCGTCCATTGGTTCCATGAAAGGAGAAACTGCCAGCACTATTTTTGATCTTGTCCAGCTGGATATTTGAAAGCCGGGTTTGTGAATAGTTTTGCCAGCTCTGTTTTCACCGCAGGCGGAGTTTCTGCGACACTCGTGAGACCCGGCATCATATACTGGTCGGCTTCTCGAATCTGCGAACGGAGCTCACTCGCCATGAACCTTACCAACCATCAATTCCGGCTGGCCGCGCGTCCCGTAGGCCTGCCCAACCGTAGCGACTGGACAGCCACTGAAGAGCCGGTGCGCGATCCCGGCCCGGGCGAGGTTCTGGTCAAGGTGCTGTATCTCTCGCTCGATCCGGCGATGCGCGGCTGGATGAACGCCGGCAGGTCGTACATCGAACCCGTTGAAATCGGAGCGGTCATGCGAGCGGGCGGCGCGGGACGAGTGATCGCATCCGGCAACCCGGCCTTTGCCGCAGGCGACCATGTCACCGGCATACTGGGCGTACAAGAGTATGCCCTCATCAATGCCCAGAGCGCCAAAGGGCTGGCTAAAGTCGATCCCAAGCTCCTGCCGCTGCCGGTGTACTTGAGCGCGCTGGGCCTCACAGGATTGACCGCCTATTTCGGGCTGCTCGAAGTTGGCCAACTTAAAGCCGGAGACACCGTGGTGGTGTCCGGCGCGGCGGGTGCGACCGGCATGGTGGTGGGGCAGATCGCCAAGATCAAAGGCTGCCGCGCCGTGGGCATTGCCGGCGGAGCTGAGAAATGCAATTACGCGGTGAAAGATTTGGGCTTTGACGCTTGCCTTGACTACAAGAGCCAGGACGTCGCTGAGGAGCTCCGCAAACACTGTCCGAAAGGCGTGAACGTGTTCTTCGACAACGTGGGCGGCGAGACTCTGGACACAGTGTTGGCGCAACTGGCGCGCGGCGCGCGCGTGGTCATCTGCGGCGCCATTTCCCAGTACAACTCGACCACCGGGATCAAAGGCCCGTCCAATTATCTTTCTCTGCTAATCAACAGCGCGTGCATGGAAGGCTTTGTTGTCTTCAACTACGCCGCACGCTACCCCGAAGCTGTCCGCGAACTGGCGGGATGGATGGCAGCGGGCAAACTCAGGTCCAAGGAAGACATTGTCGAAGGCTTCCAGACTTTTCCCGAGACGCTGCTCAAACTGTTTCGCGGGGAGAACTTCGGGAAGCTGATGATCAAAGTGGCGGATGCGTAAAGCAATTGGCAAATGGCAAATAGCAGCTAGCACAGCTAAAGCCAGTCCTCCACATTCTCTTTCAGACTTAGCTGCACAATTAGCAGATTGAGATAGATACCCAACCTCTCTGCGAGCTTGTGGAGACCACGCTTTAGCTGGGCCAATTGCCAACTGCTAATTGCTATTTGCTTTTTGTTCCGCCAGCCACTCGGTCATGCTTTTCTCCTGGAGCTGTTTGAATTTCAGGCAGGTATCGATGCGCTCCAGGCTCTGTTGCAACGCGCGTTCCGCGCCGGTGGCGCGATGCGTTGCGAAGAATTGCTGCACGTCATTCCGCATCTGCGCGTCGCAGGCATTGCCCAGAGCAGAGACGGCGCCACCACCGCCAAAGCTCGAGACTTTCTCTGCCAGATCCGTCCAGTGGGTTTTCATATACTCCCAGGTAAAAGCGCGCGATGACGGGTTACTCAGCAGTGAAGAAAACAGAGCCGGATAAAGCTGCTGGCGTATTTTCCCTTGATCCATCAAATCCAGTGTGCGGTGCAGGAGATCGGCTTGGGAGAAAGCCGCCAGCGCAAACAGCGCATTGTTGTATTGCTCCGTGGATTTAGCGGAAGTCAGGAAGGAAGCCAGCTGATTGTAAAGTGCAGGATCGCCATTACGCGCGGCGACCGTAAGAGCTGGTCCGACCAGGGTGCCTTCGACTGAATCGGGCGCGGAAAGGTATTGCTGTGCCATTTTACGCGCGGCAGAAACAGCCCCGCTATCACCCGCATTCCCCATGATGGAAAGCAGACTGGCGCGCATGATTTTCTCTTCGTCGCTGTCGTTGGGGCGCGCTTCCCAGCCTAGTTGTTCGGCCCTGGGCGCGAATTGCGCACGTAGAAAGTTCTCGTATTTAGGCTTCTGAACCTCAGGAACCAACAAGGTCCCAACGTACTCAAGATGATAGGCAAGCAGTTCGACAACAGGACGCTCGCGATCCGCGCGCAGGGACTTGGACAGATACAGGAACTCGACCACAGGCGTCTTCGCCGCGCGAGTCATGGCCCAGGTGTCTTCGATCAACGCGACGCGTTCAGGGAGATTCAACGCTTTTTCAGCGGAGTCGGCGATCGATCGGAAAACCTGCTGGTTCTCATAGAGGACACGATAGTACCCCTCGGCGTCACGGTTCGCGAAAAACCAGGCCGGACAGCCGTTGAGTGCGGTCTCCTGCTGTTTTTGGGTGATGAGTTGACAGGCGGGGGCTTTGTCGACCGCCGTCTTGAGACAAACAGGAATCTGCCAGAGCTCCTTCCCAGAAGCCGGCGCCTCTGACGACATCAGGAAACGCTGCTGCTGAATATTGAGGGGAGTGTAATCCGTATGGCAGGCTCCACTGATGGTCACCAGCGGCACACCAGGCTGCATCACGAAGGTGGGCATGATCTTGTCCACCGGCTTGCCGGAGACCTGAGCCATAGCTCGCCAGAAATCAGCCGAGGTGGCATTGCCATGAGCATGTTCTTTCAGATACTGGTTTACGCCGCGGCGAAACACTTCCGGACCTACATAAGACTCCAGCATGCGGAGCACGGCAGCGCCCTTCTGGTAGGTGATGCCGTCAAACATCTCCTTGATCTCGGGAGACGTCTTGGGATCGCCATGGATGGCGCGGGCGGTGGCCAGCGAATCGACGGTGATGATTCCTTGCGCGGAGGACACATCGTTGTTTTCCAGGTGCCATTCCGGATGCCACGCCTGGATCGGCTTGGTGGCCATCCAGGATGCGAAGCCTTCGTTGAGCCATATGTCATCCCACCAGGCGGCGGTAACCAGGTCGCCAAACCACTGGTGAGCAATCTCGTGGGCAATGGTGGTGGCGCGGCCGCGCTTGGCCAATACCGAGGCTGTGCGTTCGTCCATCAGCAAAGCTGTTTCGCGGTAAAAAATGGAGGCAGTGTTTTCCATTCCGCCCCACTCGTAGTCGGGAATGGCCACCATGTCGAGTTTGCCGAACGGGTAGGGAATGCCGTACCACTGCTGATAAAACTCGAGCACATGAGATGCCACGTCCAAGGCAAACTGACCCATCTCTTTCTTTTCCGGAACGGCGCACACGCGGACGGGAACGCCGGCGGCCGTGCGCTCCAGGCATTGCCAGTCGCCTATAGCCAGCGCGAGAAGATAAGTGGACATCCGGGGAGAAGTGGCGAAGGTGAGCATCTGGCGCTTCCCTACAGATTCCATGGAGATCAAACGGCCGTTGGAAATCGCGGTATCGCCGGCATCGGCCATCACCGAGAGGTCGAAAGTCGCCTTGTAGCCAGGTTCATCAAAGCCAGGGAACATCAACCGCGCGTAGGTGCCTTCAAACTGAGTGACGGCATACATCCGGCGAGGCGACTTGCTCAAATAGAGACCGCGCAAGCTCTCCGTCAGCTTGCCCGAGAATTTGAGATGCAGAGTAGCAGGCCCGGCGGGAACAGATCCGGGGAGTTGAAGGCGCACCATCTCGCTAGCGCGGTCGTAGACCACGTTGGCTTGCTGGGTCTTTCCACGGGCCGTGACCTCGGCTAGAGAGATCTCCAGGTCAAGGGAGTTGAGAACGATCTCCGTCAGCGGCGTGGTGAGCCGCACGCTGATGGTCTCTTCACCGGAGAATTGACCTTCGCTGATCCTGGGATCGAGAAAAAGCTTGTAGTTCTCAGGAATAACGTTGCTTGGAAGACGCTGGGCCGCAACGTACGCGGCCGGCATGCCCATGAAAATGGTGCCTACCAGGACTCTAGCGACGATCCTGCTTCGCAAAATGGCTTTGAGCATGCGGTGCTCCCCTCACTTGGTGTGAACGCTATCTTAATATTGACGACGGCTTTTCGCTGTCGTGAGCGTCAGTTTGGCCGCCTGCCAGGGGCCGAGTGTAAGTCTGAGGACGATCTGGGCTCAGACCGAGGACAGAGTTGCTCCCGCCTGATCTGCGCTCATCTGCGTAGATCCGCGGTAAGGGTTCTTAGGAATTTTACGAATCCCCCCGCGTTGGTGTTTAATCTTAAAAGGTCATACTCTCGCGGGACGCCTGATTTTCTACTAACTGGAAAAGAAAGGTGGAGAGATGAACATCTACTCGGACATTACCAAGACCATCGGCCGCACGCCGCTGGTGCGACTCAACAAACTGACTGCGGGCATGGAGGGTGTAGTCCTGGCCAAGCTCGAAGGCTTCAATCCCTGCCATAGTGTGAAAGATCGCATTGGCGTAAGCATGATCGATGAAGCCGAGAGAGCAGGCAAGATTACCCCGGGCAAGAGTGTGCTCATCGAACCCACCAGCGGCAACACTGGAATTGGGATGGCATTTGCGGCCGCGTCCAGGGGCTATCGTTTGATCTTGACCATGCCGGACACGATGAGCCTGGAACGTCGTGTGGTTTTGTTGTCCATGGGCGCGGAGATCATCCTGACACCTGGACCCAAAGGCGTAAAGGGCGCTATTACTCGAGCCAATCAATTGGTGAAAGAGATACCGAATGCAGTGATCCTGCAGCAGTTCGCCAATCCTGCCAATCCCAAAATCCATCGCGAAACCACGGGCCCGGAAATCTGGAACGACACGGACGGCAAGGTTGACTTTCTGGTCTCCGGGGTCGGTACGGGCGGCACGCTGACCGGCGTGGGCGAGTACATCAAGCCCAAGAAGTCGAGCTTCAAGATCATCGCGGTAGAGCCGGCGGACTCGCCGGTGCTCTCCGGCGGCAAGCCCGGTCCTCAAAAAATCCAAGGACTGGGTGCAGGCTTCGTTCCGGAAATCCTGCGCACGGACCTGATTGATGAGGTGCTGACTGCGACCACTGAGGAGTCCGTGGCTGTTGCCCGCCGCATGGCGAAAGAGGAAGGAATGATGATTGGCATTTCCGGAGGCGCAGCTGTCGCCCAGGCGCTAAAGGTGGCTGCCCGGCCGGAGAACAGCGGCAAATGGATCGTTGTAGTCATTCCCGACTTCGGCGAACGTTACCTGAGCACCTTCCTGTTCGAGGACTTGCGCAATCAGGCCGCGCAGCTGAAGACAGAAGATGTTGAGCTGGAGCCGACTCTCGTGGTGAAGACCTTCGCGTAAAAAAAAGCAGCAGTTAGCAATTGGCACTTGGCAATTAGCGTTTGTATCGAGATACCGGCCATGTCGTGTGCCCGGCGATCCGATTTTGCTAATTGCCATTTGCTTTTTGCCAATTGCCCTTGCTGATCCGCGATCATCTGCGCAAATCCGCGGTAAGGTTTTGGTTTTCCGATTCCGGCGATCCTTCATCAGTGTCATCAGTGTTGATCAGTGGTAAGGTTTTGTTCGTGACCAAGCTGAAGCGCATCTGCGTTTACTGCGGCTCATCGGTCGGCGCGCGGCCGGCCTACAAAGATGCCGCGCATCATCTGGGTGAACTGATGGCGGACCGCGGCATCGGGCTGGTGTTCGGCGGAGGCTGCGTCGGATTGATGGGTGTGATCGCCGACGCGGTACTGGCCAAAGGTGGCGAAGCCATCGGCGTGATCCCGCAGTCGCTCGTCAGGCGTGAGATTGCCCACCGCGGTCTGACCAAGCTGCACGTGGTCGAGACCATGCACCAGCGCAAAGCGTTGATGGCTGACTTGTCGGACGCTTTCATCGCCCTGCCCGGTGGCTACGGGACGCTCGAAGAGTTTTGCGAAGCCGTCACCTGGTCGCAGCTGGGGATTCAGCGAAAGCCCTGTGGTCTGCTGAACACCGAGCGATATTGGGACGGCCTTCTGTCCGTCTTGGACCATGCGGTGGACGAAAAATTTGTGCGTCCTGAAAATGCCCAATTAATCCTGGTAGCGTCCACGCCTGAAGGGATGCTGTTCAGATTTGAAGAGTGGACCCCGCCGGAGCACATCGAGAAGTGGCTGGATGAAACGAAGCGCTAGACCCAAACTGGATCCGTTTCGGAATGTTAAGAAAAAGTGAAACCGGCGAATGCCGGACCAACCTCCCTATGGCGCAACTATACTTGCTTGCTCCGGAGAAAAGCGGTTCCATGATTCCCCGCTATAAGCTCATACTCTGCGTCATCACCACAGCGAGCGTTTCCGCTCTGGCACAACAAGGGCGCCCGGATCTTTGTCCGAACGAGGCGAAAGAGTTTGCTGTCGTTCAGAGCAGAGTGGCAGCCAAAGACCCACGGGCCGAAACGGCTTTGGCCTCCTGCTACGACCTCGGCCTTCACGTCCAGCCCGATGGCAAACAGTCGATCCACTGGCTCACCGAGGCAGCGAACCAGGGTTACGCGCCGGCACAATATGAGCTTGGGCGCATCTACCTCTACGGGCGTGGCGTGCCGGCCGACTATGCGAAGGCCCTGCTCTGGGAACAGAAAGCGGCGGAACAAGGCGACGCGCGCGCCCAGCGCGACCTCGCTTTTATGTACGAGCGCGGCTTCGGCGTGCCGGCAGATCCGGCACGAGCCGCCGAGTGGAACCGAAAAGCTGCTGCCCAGGGCCAGACGGACGCGCAGTTGCAGTTAGCCAGGGCGCTCGATGAGGGCGCTGGCACGAGTAAGAATCCTGATGAAGCCGCTCTGTGGTATGAGGAGGCAGCCAAACGGAATCAGCCGGCCGCACAGTTGGAGTTGGCCCGCAAACTTGCGCAAGGAGCTGATTGCATGCAGGCGATCCACTGGTACCAGGAAGCAGCGGCGCGTGCTGAGGTTGCGGCGATGTACGAGCTCGGCAAGCTTTACTTGACCGGCAAATGCGGCGCTGACAAAAGCCAAGCTCTCCTGTGGTTCACGATCGGCGCCCGCTTCGGGTCAGCAGAGAGCAAAGCGGAAGCCAAAAAACTGGCGCGTCTGTTGCCAGTAGCTCAAGTGCAGCGTTCCCGGCTTGTCGCGGAACAATGGATCAAAGAGCATCCCGGTTCGGAAAAGCAGGAAGATAAAGAGTGAGTGGGGGAGCGCATTCTCATCCGGTTACTTTCCTTACCAGGGCGCGGGCGATAAACCGCACGCGGTCGCGCAGCGGGAAGCGCTTCAGCGCCGTCTTGACCACGCCTTTGGTAAAGCGGGTACGCTTGGAATAGTCAACCTGAACGTCAACGATGACCGGCCGCGCTTCATCTTGCGCTGTGGCCAAGGCTTCGCCGATGCCGGTCTTGATCTGTGCGTTGTTGTCGATGCAGACAAAGTGTGCGCCGACGGCGTCGGCGATGCCTTTCCAGCGGATATCGCCCAGCGTGGTGCACGACTTGCGGTTGTACGGGATTTCCTGGCCCTGGGAGATTTGGCTGAGCTCGCCGTCGTCGAAGATGAAATACACGACTCCAAGGCCCAGCGTGACTGCAGTGGTGGTCTCGAAGCCGGTCATGAGGAAAGCGCCGTCGCCCACAATGCTTACCACCTGGCGGGCGGGGTTGGCGAGTTTGGCGCCGACGGCGGCGGGCACGGCGTAGCCCATGGAGTTGAAATCCGTTGGCGACACGAAGGTGCGTGGGGCGCGGACTTCGAAAAGTTCAGCCGCGAGAAACGTATGGTTGCCGTCGTCCACGGTCATGATGGCGTCGTTGCGCAGTTGCGCGCGCAGTTCCTCAAAGAACAGCGCGGGATTCACCCGCTCGTTCTCGTGGGCATGCCATTCCTGGCAATACGCGGCCTTGTCAAAGGCAATTTGGGCTTCAACATCGCGGCGGCGAGCTACCTGGTTCACAGCAGCTTTTTCGAGACGAGCCAGAAGCTCGGGCACGATCACACGGGAATCGCCTTCCAGCCTGACCTTGGCCGGGAAGTTACGTCCGATGGCTTTCGGCGAGATGTCAATGTGAATCAGGTTTTCCGGGACCGGACAACCGAAGCTGCCAGTGGGAATCTCTCCGAAACTCGTCCCGATGGCCAGCATGCAGTCGCATTTGGCGAAGGCGTTTTCCGCGGCCGGGACGGCGGCGCGGCTGAAGCCCATACCCGTGTGCAGAGGATGGTTGCCGGGAAACGCCGAGAGCCCTTGCAGCGTGGTCGAGACCGGTGCGCCAAGCATTTCCGCGATCTTGGCGACGGAGTCGGCGACGTCCACCGCTCCCCAGCCCACAAAGATCCCGGGCGATTGCGCGCTCGAGAGCATACGGACAGCCGCGTCAAGTTCGCGGTCTAAACTCACGGGCTCAGGAAAAGGTGGCACAAACGCCGGCACCATCTCCACGTGCTGGCTGAACAGTTGAATGTTGACGGGAATCTCAACCAGCACCGGCCCGGGCACGCCGCTCACCGCCGTCCGGTACGCTTCAAAAATCACAGGGACGATCTGGCTGTGCTCGGTGACTTTCCAGGAGCGCTTCACGATGCCGTCCACCAGGCGCTGCTGATCGATCTCATGGAGTTGGTAGCCGAAGGGAACGTCGGTGCGCGGCCCACCGGTGATCACCAGCAGCGGAATGCCGTCCAGGTAGCATTCGCCGATGCCGCTCATGGCGTGGGTGACGCCGGCGGCGGGCACAATGACCAGGCATCCAATTTGGCTTCCTCCCGTGCTGGTGCGGCTGATGGCGTCGGCAGCAAACGCGCCGCAAACTTCGTGTGTGACCAGGACAGGACGGATCTTTTCTGACTGGCTGAGCTGGTCATAAAGCTCCGTGGTGTGAACGCCGGGAATGCCGAAGGTGTGAGACACGGGCAACTGTTCCAGTGCGTAGCGCGCCAGCCAAGCGCCGGTCTTATGGCCGCCGATGAAAGTTTGTTTGGCCGAATCCGTCTGTGTGTCGCTCGCCATGTGTTCCTCTATCTTACTTTCCTATGTGCCTGCCCGCGACCCGGCCGGTGAGTACGCAACTGCCCAGAAACGTCCCCTCGAGCGATCCTTTGCCGTGGATTCCGCCGCCGCCGAAGCCGGCAGCTTCGCCCACCGCGTAGAGGCCGGGCACCGGTTGGCCGTCACTCGCGCGCAACACGCGGCACTGCAGGTCGGTTTGGATTCCTCCCAGGCTTTTCCGCGCCAGGATGAACTCACGGATCGCGATCAGCGGCCCAGCTTTCGGATCGAGGATCCGCTGGAAGTTACAAGTGCGGATCCGGTCGCCGCGATAGGCGCGGAAATTCGCGATGCGCCGCAGTTGGTCGTCGTTGTGATATACCGGCCCGCGCGCGATCATCTCATCCCAACTCCGGACGGTGGCGGCCATGGCCGCGCGGTCAAGCCGTAGACCGTAGAGATTCTTCTCATCCATGCGGTCCATCAGGTCTTCGAGTGCGTTTGCGGTCACAATATCGTCCCCGCACTCGCGGACCAGCCGTGTGACCAGGTCTTTGTTGCCGAACAGCGCGCCGCGCAAGATGCCCAGTCGTTTCTTATAGCGGAAAGTGGTCATGTAATCGCAGCCGGAAACCGCCAACTCGCGGATGGCGATCTTCCAGTTCATCACCTGCCAGGAGTACTGACCCGGCTGGCGCAACACGCTTTCGACCAGATGGCGCGTGTCACCGTAGGCAAGCATGGGGCCGGGGTTCATGATGCGGTGCCCGAGCGCGTTGAACCACAGCGCGGAGCGCGGAGGGACCAGACTCAGGCCGTCGTCAGGGCGTCGTTTGGCGGGATGATGTACCCCGGCCGCGTAGTGCCAGTGCAGATCGAGATGGGTCACGGCGCCACCCAGACCGGCGACACGATCGTGCAGCATGCCGTCGCCGTAGATATGCGCGCCGTTGAGAAGTTTCTTCGGTGGCTCGCCCCAAGGCTTGTACCACTCCGCGCGCAGACGGCTCAGATCGCCGCCGCAGATCCCGCCGGAGGCGATGACCACGTGCTCGGCTGAGACGCTGATTTCGTCGCCCGAATCTATGGTCCGGCCGCGGAGGCCAACAGCGTGGCCGTTCGAGGTTTCGATCGCGGAAACTTCTGTGTCGAAGAGCACATCCAGGCTGGAACGGCGCGGATGCGCATCCAGCGCGTTCAGCAAGCAGGCGATGATTTCATGGCCCGTGCCCCAGACGATGTGCCATCGCGGTACCGTGTTGCCGGGCGCGTAAACGCCACGTTCCGCCCAGTTGACCAGCGGCAGAAACTTGATGCCGTTGCCGGCAAGAAACTCAAAGATATATTCCCGCGAATTCTCGCAATAGAAGCGTCCCCA
>DATFQZ010000147.1:0-5923 GCA_035263765.1 Candidatus Angelobacter sp.
GTGTGATGACTGTGGTGACCGGAGTCTCAGGCTCGGGAAAATCGACGCTGGTCAATGACATTCTCTACCGCGCGCTGGCCAAGGCGATTTACGGTTCGCGCGAAGAACCCGGGGCGCACAAAAACATTTCCGGTACGGAATTCATCGACAAGGTTATCTGCATCGACCAGTCGCCGATTGGGCGCACCCCGCGCTCGAACCCGGCAACTTACACGGGCGTGTTCACGCAGATTCGCGATCTATACGCCATGCTGCCCGAATCGCGCGAGCGTGGCTACAAGGCTGGACGCTTCTCCTTCAACGTCGCCGGCGGGCGCTGTGAAGCCTGCCAGGGCGACGGACAACGTCGCATCGAAATGAACTTCCTCCCCGACGTCTACGTGCAGTGCGAAGTTTGCGGCGGCAAGCGCTATAACCACGAGACACTCGCTGTGAAATACAAGGGCTACTCTATTGCCGACCTGCTGGAAACGCCGGTTGCTGACGCCCTTCCGCTGCTGGAAAACATCCCTCAGATTCGCCAAAAGCTGCAGACGCTGGTGGATGTCGGCCTGGGCTACATCCATCTTGGGCAGTCGGCGGTGACGCTGAGCGGCGGCGAGGCACAGCGCATTAAGTTGGCGCGCGAGTTGAGCAAACGACAGACCGGCAAGACCCTGTACCTGCTCGACGAGCCCACCACCGGACTGCATTTCGAAGATGTCAGCAAACTGCTCGAGGTGCTGCACCGGCTCACCGACCTTGGCAATAGCATCATTATTATCGAGCACAACATGGACGTTATCCGCAACGCCGACTGGATCATCGACCTTGGCCCGGAAGGCGGCGAGGACGGCGGCCGCATCGTGGCCCAGGGTACTCCCGAGCAGGTCGCCGGCGTCAAGAAGTCTCATACCGGCCAGGCATTGGCGAAATTGCTGCACGCGGCATCTAATGCGGTAGAGTTTTAGGGCAGCACAACGAATACTGTGATCGAGCCTGAACACAATCCACTCGAGTGGTCCGAACAACCTTCGCCGGGATCGTCCCCGCCTGGGTACAAGACCTCTCCTCCGGTAGACGAGCCCGTCGCCCAACTCCCCAGGGCCGTCTTTCCCCCGTGGTCAGCCTGGGATGTGGCCGCGGTACTTGCCTTCACCGTTGCCAGCATCGTGCTCTTCACCGCACTCGCCCTGGGAGCGGCGCATCTGCTCACTGGCAAGCGGCACGTTCCCCTCGGCGACCTTGCCTCCAGTCCAATCGTGGTAATCGGATCGCAGGTCGCTGCGTACCCGCTGGTGATTGCGTTCATGATGTTTCTGGTGCGCAACAAATCGCGCCTGGATTTCTGGCGAACCATTCAATGGAACTGGCCCAAGGCCCGCGCCATTGTATTTTTGCTCGCAGGTGTGGGGTTCGCTTTTGTGGTTGAGTTGGCCTCGCGTTATCTGCCCATTCCCAAATCGTTACCGGTCGACAAGTTTTTCACTGACAGGCTCGGCGCCTACCTGATGGCCATTTTCGGCATCACCCTCGCGCCGCTGCTCGAAGAGCTCTTCTTTCGCGGAATGCTCTATCCTCTGGTGCGTCGTGCCGCCGGTGTTACCGCCGCGGTGCTGGTCACTGCCACCACGTTCGCCTTCATCCATGGCGGTCAATTAGATTATGCGTGGGCGCCGCTCGTAAGCATCTTCGTCGTGGGTTTGGTGTTCACGCTGGTGCGCGAACGCACAGGTTCCGTGGCGGCTTCTTTCCTGATGCACTGCGGTTACAACCTTGCTCTGTTTGGTTCGCTGTGGGTAGCCAGTGACGGCTTCCTTCATCTCGAGAAGGCAATGAATTGAGGTGTTATCGTTGAACATCATGCGAAATGCCCGCGCACGACTCCTGAGACTGCTGGCCGAGAAGTCCTTCCGGCTGGGAAACTTTACGCTTTCCAGCGGCGGCACGAGCGATTACTACATCGATTGCCGGCTCACCACGTTGGATGCCGCCGGAGCCGTCGCCACCGGCGAGCTCGTACTGGAAGAAATCCATGGCCGCAAGTGGCAGGCCGACGCCATCGGTGGCCTGACGATGGGCGCCGACCCCATCGTGGTCGCAACCTCGGTGATCAGCGCGCAGCTAGGCACACCGATCAACGGCTTTCTGGTCCGCAAATCAGAGAAGACTCACGGCACCGGACAGCGCATCGAAGGCTTCGGCGAAAAGGGCGCGCACGTGGTTATCGTGGACGATGTGTGTACCACCGGCGCTTCCACCATTCAGGCGATTGAAGCTGCCCGGGAGTTCGGGTTTCACATCTCCGGAGTGCTTTGCCTGGTCGAGCGCGAAGAAGCCGGCGGTCGCGCGAACGTGGAAATGGCCGCAGCGCCGGCGCGGTTCGTGGCACTGTTCACGGCTAACGACGTTCGCGCGGAGCACACCGCTATCGAAAATGACCGTTCATCTCGGGCACGAATGATGGCGCAAGGACAGGGCTAAGCCTGTACTAAACGAGATTCATGATCAAAACACTGGAATGGACAGAGGCAGGCGTGCGCTTCATCGATCAGACGAAGCTGCCGACGGAAGAGGTGTACGTCACCTGCAAAAATTCCCAAGAAGTTGCCGACGCTATCCGCACCATGATCGTGCGCGGGGCGCCGGCGATCGGCGTTGCCGCTGCCATGGGAGTAGCGCTCGGAGCACTGCAATCGAAGGCCACGACGCTATCGGAGTTCGAACGTGACCTCGATAGGATCTGCAAAGTGATAGCAGATACGCGGCCTACGGCAGTCAACCTTTTCTGGGGTATTCGGCGGATGCGCGACAAGTTTGACCAGCTTCGCCCTCTGCCTATCGATAAGATCAAAAGCGAACTGGTTGTCGAGGCGCAGCGGGTACTAACCGAAGACATCGCCATTAATCAAGCCATGGGTCGCAACGGCGCAGCCCTACTGCCCTCCACGGGCGCCGTGCTCACCCACTGCAACGCCGGAGCCCTGGCTACAGCGGGATACGGAACGGCTTTGGGAGTTATCCGTGCTGCTGTTGAATCGGGGAAAAAGCTTAGTGTCTTCGCCGACGAGACTCGGCCTTTTCTGCAGGGTGCTCGTCTGACAGCGTGGGAGCTGATGAAAGACGGCATTCCCACCACGTTAATTGCCGACAACACGGCCGGAGCCATGATGCGGCTCGGCAAGATCGATGCCGTCATCGTGGGCGCTGACCGCATTGCCGCCAACGGCGACGTGGCCAACAAAATCGGTACCTACACGGTCGCGGTGCTGGCAAAGGAGCACACGATTCCCTTTTATGTCGCAGCGCCTATTTCAACAATCGACCTGAACACACTCGACGGCAGCCGGATCCCCATTGAGCAGCGCGCCACCACGGAGGTCACCCACCTGGCGGGCAAGCAAATCGCACCTGATGACGTGCACGTCGAGAATCCCGCCTTCGATGTAACTCCCAGCGAATATGTGACGGCCATCATCACTGAACGCGGTGTGGCCCACGCGCCTTATCTCGAATCGCTTCCGAAGCTAGTAAATGCCAACTAGTCCTGATTTCGAACCTAGCGGCGGAGCCACGACGTGGTTTTAGGCCTGGGCGTGCTGTTACGAAGCTCGTAGGTGGTTCATTGTGGTGGAACAGAGGCCATGATTTCGAGTGCCGGAGGCACAGAACAATCTAGATCTAGGCGGTGAAGAGGAAAATTTAGCTCGAGTCCCGTAGGGACGGCAGCTTTTTCGTAACAGCCTCGTAAGTCCGTGCTAGGCATTCCCAAAAACAGCTCAAGCCGGGGAGCAGCGTCCTTTGTTTCCGGCTAGACCAGCATTGAGATCTCAGCAACGTATAGGACGCCGGCTTTTATAAGCAACCAGCTACTGTTGCCTTGGCTGCGGCGGATTCGGGAATGGAGTTCCCTGCGGCTGGTTCTGGGGTTGCTGGTTCAGCGGTTGCTGATTCAGCGGTTGCTGATTCGCCGGATTGAGCTGCTGCTGCATCTGCTGTTGTTGCTGCTGCATGCGTTGCAGTTCCTGCAACAATTGTTCCGGCGTCTTGTTGCCGCTGTTTATCTGGTCAGGAGTCAGGTTCTCGCTGCCCGGCATCCCTGGTTGTCCAGGCTGTAGCTGGTTCTCGTTTTCGACCACAGGTTCGTTCTGCGGATAATCATCTTCCGGCGGCTCGACACCCTGCGGCATCTGTAGCTGCGGCTGCTGGAAATTGCTCTGCGCGATAGCTTGCTGCCCAGCGCTGGTGCCGGCTCCGCCGGTCTTCGCCATGAGAATGACCTTCTGCAACGCCCCCGGCTGGTTGACATCACCCAAAATGACGTAATTGAAGCGGCTGCCGTTGAGCAGGCTGGCTAGCACGCTTTGCGGTTTTCCCGGGCCAAGGTTCGCGACAACCCGCTCACCGCCGGCTCCGGGAGGAATGTCCACTGCGGCTCCGGTTTGCGCCTGTACCGAGCGCAAGATCTGCGACAGCGTGGCGTTTGAGGAATTGATGGTGAGCTGTCCATCTTGATAAGTAACCTGCGGAGGCGCCGGCGGCTGTTGTTCCAAGGTCGGCGGCGGTGGCGGCGGTGGTGGAACCTCAACTGGGGCCGGAGTCTTCTTGACATGTACCCGTGGCTTTTGTGAGGAAGCCGTCGAAGCAGCTCCCTTGTTCGGCGCGCCTGCTGGGGGCTGCGTTTGTGCGTAACCACCAACGGCGACACACAGCAGAAGCAACATTGCCAATCCGCGCATTCGACAGGAGCGTAACATACAGGAGCGTAACATGCAGGAGCGTAACATGAATTTAAGGCTGGCGACGAACTTCGCTTCGCCGCTTCGCCCATTTTAACCCCTGGCCCGGGTCCGGAGTTTTGCTGATTTGGCAAAAACGGCACGATTTGTCACGAGCTTGCACTTCTTGGTTTTGTATCGGCACAGCCGAGCTTTCGCTGCAACCATTCTGGCAAGCCTGGCTCTTCTCGTTTCGGCGCACGCGCAGGAGTGCTACAGCGGATCAGAAATTGACGGCGCCACCAGAACGTCCTTGGACGCGGCGGCTCAGCAATTCTTGAATCTGTCAGCGCAAGGCGATCTTGCCACCCTCAAGACCAACGCCCTGCCCGACGTAGCTGGAAATTTCTCCGGCATTGAGCAGGCTGTGGTCAACAACAAAGCTCTGTTCGCGCAGAACCAGCTCTCCGAGACGCGCGTTTTCGTGCTGGATGCCTCCAATTCGAAGTCGACATGGCAGCGGGCCGACTTCTACTGCGGCATCTATAATTCAGCGAGCCGCGTTGGCATCTCGATACCGAACCTTCCGCCCGCGCGCTATGCGCTGGTTATCGCGAAGCTCACCGGCAAAGAACCCCTAACCTTGACTTTGATTCTGAAAGATACAGGAAGAAATTCCTGGAAGCTGGCCGGATACTACGTCCGGCGAAACACGATAAGCGATCACGACGGCGAATGGTTTGTAACCAAGGCACGCGCCTACAAGGAAAAGGGCCAACTGCATAACGCCTGGCTCTACTACCTCATCGCATGGGAATTACTGGCGCCGGTAGACTTCATCAGCACGCCACCGCTCGATAAGCTCAACGACGAAATCCAGGCCTCGCGCCCTCCCGATATGCCGGGAACCAGCGCACCATTGGAGCTAACTGTGGGAGGCAAGCCTGTCAAAGTTACCGAACTTGCCGCTGTCACGCTGGGCGCCGACATGGACCTGCGGTTGGAATACGAAAGCTCGACTGCGAGCAACCCGGTTATGGCCGCACAAGAAAACGCGGGGGCGATGAAAGCACTATTGACCAAGTATCCCGAGTTTCGCGAGGCGTTTGCGTCCGTGATCGTGCGCGCTAGGGACGGCCTCGGCCACGAATACGCCACTATCACACCTATGAAAGACGTGAAATGATGTGCTCAATCGTGCTGAACTGGGCACTGTGAGAACAATC
>DATFQZ010000148.1:0-20169 GCA_035263765.1 Candidatus Angelobacter sp.
CAGCAAAGGCATCAACTTGCCTGACTCATGTATGCGGACCTGTCATTTCGAGCGGAGACCGAAGGAGCGGAAGCGACTGAGGGCGTAGTCGAGAAATCCCGACAGCGTGTCCTCTGCCATGCCGCTACAAGGCGTTCTCCCCAGCTGAACGCGCTACAACTTTGTTCGGCGCACCAAGCCTTCAGTGACAGAGCCCGGGTAGAACTCCCTGAGTCGGCGTACTAAGTGGACGCATTCTCGGGATCTCTCCACTCGCACTCAGTCTCCCGCTTTGCGGGATCCCTCGTGGTCGGTCGAGATGACAGAAATTGGCGGCAGAGCAGTCTCTGGGCCAAATATATTGACGCCATTACTAACTAACGGCTGCCCTCACACCAAATCCGTCATCTTCTTTTCAGTCAGGTATTTTACGATCTTCCCCACATCCTGCGAGTGCTCCCGCGTGGTGATCAGGATGGCGTCTTCGGTTTCCACGACCACCAGGTTGTTCACGCCCATCGCAGCCACAAATTTCTCCGGAGCATAAATGTAATTTCCGGCGGCGTTGACAGCGTAAAAATCCTTGCCGTCGACCACGTTGCGCCCGCCGTCGTTCAGCCGGACGGCGTGATGGTCATACAGAGCGGCCCAGGACCCGAGGTCGCTCCAGCCGAAGTCGGCGCGCAGGCAAAGCAGATTGGACGAGTGTTGTCCCTTGGCGGAACGTGGCTCCAGCACCGCGTAATCAATGCTGATGTTCTCGCACTTGGGATACAGGCGGGTGAACTTGGCCTCAAAGTCCTTGGTGTCCCAGGCGGCCGCGATCTGTTCAAGATACGGAGCGCTTTCTGGAAAATGCTCGCGCAGCGCCTTGCACAGCGTGGCTGTGCTCCACATAAACATGCCGCTGTTCCAAAAATAATTGCCTGACGCCAGGAATTCTTCAGCGCGCTGCTGGTTGGGCTTTTCCGTGAAACGAGTCACGCGGACCAGCAGCGAATCCAGCTTGTCGCCGGTTTCGATGTATCCGTATCCAGTTTCGGCGCGCGCAGGCTCGATGCCCATGACCACGATGTTTTTACCCTGGCTCGCGATCTCGATAGCACGCGTAACGACTTTGTGGAACTTCTTCTCGTCGGCGATGATGTGGTCCGCCGGGAACATCCCGATGATCGATTGCGGATCCAGCCGTTCCAACAGAAACGCGGCCAGCCCGATTGCCGGCGCGGTGTTGCGCGGCTCCGGTTCAATGACGATCTGCTTTCCGGGAATCCCGGGGAGCTGGCGGCGAATGGCGTCACTTACGAATTCGTTGGTAATGATCCAGAACGCGGCTTCGGCGCTGAGGGGCAGTAATCGCTCGACCGTTTTTTGGATCATAGTCTGGCTGCCCTCGAGCGCCAGCACCTGCTTGGCGCGCCGGCGCCGGCTCCGCGGCCAGAAGCGTGTCCCGCTGCCGCCGGCGAGAATCACCGGGTAGAAATGATTCTTGTTCAAGGACGAACTCCTGCTCGCGGGGTCTGCCACGCCTTACCCCACCCTTCCGTTTTCAGTCAGAACCGTAATGGGATGCGCCTCTTTCTCCGATGGCAACGAGGCGCACAAGAACTCCAGCTCCCACTGCGGTTTCAGGACAAACCGGTCCACGGCCGCCGGGATAACCACGGCTTCCCCCGCCGCGCAGGTGATGGACCCGCTGCCTTCGTGTTCAATCACTCCGCAGCCGCGAAGCACCACCAGGCACCACACACTGCGCCGCTCGCGGCTTCCTCGTTGCACCTGCCAGGCTCGGGCCAGCTTGAACTTATCCACCACAAAGCACGGGGCGGTCACCAGATTCGTCTGCACCTTGCCGTTTGCCGCCTGCTCGTCGTCGTAGACAATTCTGCCGGCGTGGGTCTTCTCCTTGACGGCGCCCAGCCCGTCTTCCACGTGCAACTCGCGCGGCCGCCCGTAATCGTAGAGACGATACGTGGTGTCGGAGTTCTGCTGGGTCTCGACAATCACCGACCCTGGGCCAATAGCGTGGACTGTACCTGCGTCCACGTAGAACACGTCGCCGGGATGCACGTCGATCCAATTGAGCAGCCGTTCCATCCGCGTTTCGCGGATGGCCTGCGCGACTTCGCTTTTCGTGGTTCCCGGCTTCAGGCCGAGGCCGATCTGCGATCCGGGGTCGGCTTTGAGCACATACCAGCATTCCGTCTTCCCGCAGGCCAGGCCCATGCGCGCGGCCGTTTCATCGTCAGGATGGACCTGAACGGAAAGCTTTTGCTTGGGAAAAAGGAACTTGATCAACAAAGGGAACCGCGCGGCCAGTGGCGTAGCTTCACCGAGAAGCCTGCTGCCGAAGGTGCGGCTGAGTTCGGCCAACGTCTGTCCCGCAAGCGGACCGTTCGCCACCTGGCAATCGTCGCCGGTGAGCCACGCCTCGCCGACTGGCCCACCCGGAATCTCCCGGGAGTAGATCGGCGCAAGATCGCGGCTGCCCCACACGCGCTCGTGGAACTGGGGTTTTAATAGGAATGGATATAAGTCGGACATGCTAACGGAGGTCCTGCGTCTCGCGAAGGACCATGTTAAGGCTGTGTTTATTTGGAGTCCAGCAGCAGCTCAGGCGTTGTCTTGCTATAAGCAAGCGCACATCTCTTTCGAGTCGTGGTAGATGGCGGGATCCGCTGTTTGAGCCGATCTCACAGCTTGGCAAACCAGGCCTGCATCCTTTCCAGTCCGCGTTTGATTTCGGCGGAAGAAGTCGCGTACGAGAGCCGGATATGTTCGCGTGTGCCAAAGGCTTCGCCCGGGACCGTGACCACGTGAGCCTCATGCAGCAGGCGGCGTGATACTTCGGCCGCGGAGTTGATGCCCGACTTGCCGAAATACGACGCCACGTTGGGATACACGTAAAACGCGCCTTCCGGCTTCACACAGGGAATGCCGGGGATTCTCTGGAGCGCTTCCAAAGTCTGATCGCGCAGGCGGATGTATTCGGCTTTCATTTCCCCCACACATTGCTGCGGGCCGGTAAGGGCCGCTACCGCGGCCTTCTGGATCATGTGCGCGGTGCTCGACGTACTCTGGCTCTGCAGCTTGATCATGGCGGCGACGATCGCCGCCGGTCCCAGGGCGTAGCCTAGCCGCCATCCGGTCATGGCATACGTCTTGGAGAGCGAACCCACGATCACGGTGTGCTCCCGGGCGTCGCTCACTGATCCCGCGGAGAAATTTCCAGCAAAGTTGAGATAGACATAGCACTCGTCGGCGATCACATAAATGCCGCGTTTGTGAGCCAGCCGCAAGATCGCGGTGAAGTCTTCCGGCGTCATGACCGCGCCGCTGGGATTATTCGGGGTGTTGATGATGATAGCGCGGGTCCGAGGTGTCATCTTGCGCTCGATCATGTCCACGGTCAGGCGGAAGCCATCAGCTTCACTGGTCTCGGCGTAAACGCATTTACCACCGGCGTACTCAATGATGTCCTTGAAGGAAACCCAGTAGGGCACAGGCAGAATCACTTCGTCGCCGTGGTCCACGAGCACCTGGATGGCGTTGAAAAGGGCCAGCTTGCCGCCGGTGGAAGCCATGGCTTCGTCCGCGCTGTACGCGGAGCCGAAGTCCGTGGCGTGGCGCTTGACGATCGCGGCGCGCAACTCAGGAATGCCGGCCACCGGTGTGTAGCGCGTGAAATTCTGCTGGATGGCCGCAATGGCGGCGTCCTTAATGTGCTGCGGCGTCGGGAAGTGAGGCTCGCCCGCGCCAAACTCGACCAGGTCGGCCCCGGCTGCCTTCAGCTTGGCGGCTTCAGCCACTACCGCCATGGTGGCGGAGATTTCAATCCGGCTTACACGGTCACTGAACTGTTTCACTTCGGGAAGGGTCGCCATGGTTAACCTCAATCAAGGATTGGCCGCGCTGGCCTGAAATTTTTCACGCAGCCTGTGCTCCACCAGTTCCGGCACCAGGCCGCGCACCGAGCCGCCGAGACGGAAGATTTCCTTCACCAGCCGCGAACTCAAGTAGGAATAAGCTTCCGCCGGCATCATAAAAACCGTTTCCAGTTGCGGCTGCAATTTCCGATTCATCAAGGCCATTTGCAGCTCGTATTCGTAGTCGCTGATGGCGCGGATGCCGCGCAGCACGGCTTTCGCTTTCTGCTGCATGGCATAATCCACCAGCAGGCCTTCAAACATGCCGACGCGTACGTTGTCCCACGGCCGAACCATCTCTTCCAACATCTGCCGCCTCTCCTCAAGCGTGAACAGCGGATCCTTTTCCGCGTTGCGCAGGATGGCCACGATCAGCTCATCAAAGATCTTGCTGCCCCGCTCGATCAGGTCGAGATGGCCGTTGGTAAGCGGGTCAAAAGAACCGGGATAGATCGCGCGCACTAGGTTCAAGAGGTAGTTCCTGCCCAGGCACTGGCTGACTTCTGATTTTAGCTGGAACCCAGGCGTGCGGCAACGTGGAATTACGCACGCTGCCGTCGTTCCGTCATCGCGTTTTCCCTCTGGAACAAAGCGTGTGTCATCCCTCAGCTTCTGCTTTACATCTCAAAGAACAAGCGCGTATCGTGGCTACACGGACGTTGGCTGCGGACGCGATTTGCTGTCTCGAGAACACCTATGCGACCAAGACCCTCGCGCGGCGAAGAAACATTGCTGTTCGCGAAGAACTTCCTTCAACACCCCAAAATGCTGGGTTCGTTGATTCCCAGCTCGCGTTACCTCGTGGGACGGCTGCTCAACAAGGTCGATTGGGCACGCGCGCGAACCATCGTGGAGTACGGTCCTGGCGTGGGCACTATCACGACACAGATTCTTGCCCGCATGCAGCCGAACGCCTTGTTGGTGGTCTTTGAGATGAACGGAGACTTCGTGGGTTATTTGAAACGGACAGTTCCCGATCCCCGCCTGCACGTGGTCCACGGATCGGCGGAAAACGTCCAGGAGGAACTCGACCGTCGCAGTCTCAGCGGCGCCGACTACATCATCTCCGGCATTCCTTTCACGACGATGCCCGTGGAACTGCGGGAAAAGATCATGCTCCAATCGCGCCGGGCGCTCAATCCAGGCGGGGCAGTATTGGTGTACCAGTTCACCCGCGCGGTGCTGCCTTACCTCCGCACCCACTTCGGCCGCATCCACCAGGACTTCGAACCCCGCAACATCCTGCCGGCCCGGTTGTTTTATTGCACATCGGCATAACTCGAGCCCCCCGATATCTTTCACAAGATCAAAAAATTTATGTCACCGGGCGTCCACTCCCGCCTCTATTCCACTATGAACATGGGTCTCATCGGCCGGACGAAGAGCCGCACAGATCCAGAAAGGTACGTGCGTATGAGCGTTCCCAGGAAACCAGCAGTCTGCTGATGGTAGTGGCAGATGCGAAAACCTAGTACAAATTAGCTCGTACCAACCGCAACCCCGATACCGCTACCCGATACCTCCATTCGACAAGCGCAGTTCGCTTGTCCGCACTACACGTGTCGAAGAAAGGAGCAAAGGCCATGTCTATGAACACGGCGAAGAAGTTAGCAATCTCCATTCAAGTATGCGCGTTGCTAACGCTGATCTGGGTCCTGGCAGTGGGGCAGAAGCCGGGGGGATCGCCAGCAAAAGACTCTGCCAACGACCAAAACATCACCAACAACGCGAAGGATATGCTCCAGCAGGGCAGGCAGATCTTTCGTTTCGACACCTTCGGCGACGAAGCTTTTTGGGGAGACACTCTTCATCTCCATCAAGCAATTGAGGGAGAGCGCCTAGGAGGCGTGGGTCCGGGTGTGAGCCCCAAGACCGCGCTGGCCGTGGGCCTGAAAGTTGATGCCGACGCTTTGCCGGCTGACCTGGTAGCCCAGATCAAGGCGGGCAAAGTCAACCTCGACGATCCCGCTACCACTCTGGCTCTGCTCAAGCTCAACTCTGTGGTAGGCGTCACCGGCTTCTTCGATCAACAAGGAAAACTCAAATCCATCGGGATTCAGTGCGCCTTGTGTCATTCCACGGTAGACGATTCGTTCACGAAGGGAATCGGCCATCGTTTGGACGGCTGGGCCAATCGCGACCTGAACGTGGGCGCCATTGTCTCTTTGGCTCCAAACCTGCAGCCGGTTGCCGACCTTCTGGGCGTAGATGGGCCAACCGTGAAGAAGGTCCTGGCGAGCTGGGGACCCGGCAAATACGATGCCGAGCTCGATGTCGACGGAAAAGCTTTCCGGCCCGACGGGAAGCCTGCCGCGACCTTGCTGCCCGCGGCGTTCGGTCTGGCCGGCGTGAACCTCCATACCTACACCGGTTGGGGCTCGGTCCCCTATTGGAATGCTTACGTGGCCAACACTCAGATGCACGGGAAAGGGAGGTTTTTCGATCCCAGGTTGGCGACTGCACAGTTTCCGGTAGCCGTAAAAGCGGGCTTCGGAGACGTGCGTAACCAACCCGACCTGATTACTTCCAAACTCGCTGCACTGCAGTTTTATCAGCTGGCTATCCCCTCGCCAAAGCCCCCCGAAGGCAGCTTCGATAAGGATGCTGCTGCCGCCGGAAAGGATCTATTCAACGGAAAAGCAGGATGCGCCACCTGTCACACGCCACCGCTCTACACGGAGCCGGGCTGGGCGATGCACACCGCGCAAGAGATGGGGATCGACGATTTCCAGTCTTCGCGGTCACCCGACAAGCGCTACCGCACAACGCCGCTGCGCGGGCTATGGAGTCACCAGAAGGGTGGCTTCTACCACGACGGCCGCTTTGCGACCCTGGATGCGGTGGTCGATCACTATGACCAACTCAAAAACCTGGGATTATCGGAACAGGAAAAGAAGCAGTTGGTGGAGTTTCTGAAGTCACTCTAGCTGTACTTGTGGCGGGGGTGAAGGCCGGTTGCAGAACCAGTCCTTCACCCTGTCATCCCGCGACGTGGCTCCCAGCCTCCCGGATTCTCAGGAACACATTCCGCACGACGCGGTCGCATCGCGCGGCGCCAAATGAAAACGCCTCCCGCGTATAGGCCCCTGCCTGGGCATAGAGCTTCTTGCGCAGCAGAGCGCGCGCGCGGTGAAGTCTGGTCTTCACGTTCTCTTCACTGATATTGAGCACAGTCGCCGTCTCGCCCGTGTCCATGTCTTCGACATCGCGCAGAACGAAGACCGTGCGATAAATCTCAGGGAGCGCGGCAACGGCGCGCTCCAAAATGCGCAACGTCTCTGACGAAGACGCCTGCTGTTCAGGACTGGGCGCGGTTGACGCGAACCGGTCCATCTTTTCCCCCTGCTGTTCCGACATGGGATCCAACTCCTTGTGAAGGCTGAGGCGATGCTTGCGCGCCAAGGCTTCGTTCACCGCAATCCGCGTAAGCCAGGTCGAGAACTTGGCTCGCCCCTCAAACTGGTTCAGATGCTGATACGCGCGGACATAGGTGTCCTGAATCAGATCTTCCGCTTCGGCGTCGTCGCGCAGAATGGCGCGGGCAACCCGATAGAGTCGCTGGTTGTGGCGGCGCATCAGGATTTCGAACATCGCGGTGTCGCCGGCGAGGACAGTTTGGACGACTTCCTCGTCAGCTAAACTTGGCCCCGTCAGGCCTGCTGTGACCATGGAAGCCTCCTTCCCATTGGAGTGCCCAAGGGCCAAAAGGTTACAGCGGTTTTGGCTCCTCTGCGGTTTCCGGCAGGTGTAACCAATCTCTCTGTCTCCACTCTATTCAGGCAAGGAGACATCATGCAAACTCAATTCGATACGCGATTAAGTCAAGCTTGGTGGACGTTGCGCGTTGGACTTGGACTGGCTGCGTTTTTGGCGGGGCTGGACAAGTTTTTCAACATCCTGGCTCACTGGACCAACTACATTAGCCCGCTCGCTCTGCGGGTATTGCCGTTCAGCGCCGCGACGTTTATGCACATCGTCGGCGTGATTGAGATGGTCGTTGGCCTGGCCATCCTGGCCAAGTGGACGCGCCTGGGCGCTTATGTTGCTGCGGTCTGGCTGATCTTGATCGCCGTCAACCTTGTCACCACCGGCACTTATTTTGATGTCGCGGTACGCGACGTGGAAATGGCTTTGGCAGCGTTTGCTCTCGCTCGCTTGACCGAGGTGCGCGCGCAAGCCGTGGCAAGAACGCCTGTTGCTATCGGGCAAGCCGCCTGATGGGTGAGCGGGCCGCGCAACGCGTAAATGCGGTATCGGGTCGCGTTGTGGGCCCGCCAATCCCTCAAGAAATTCCAGCGCAGGCAGGAATCAATCGCGGTAGCTAATATCGCGTGTAAACTGCTCGCACTCCGCATAGCCGGTCGGAAGAAGCCAGCTGACTCTTGGCGGATAGCCTCGCACATCGAACTCAGGGACTGAAGAACATTCCTTTCCTTACTACACGGAAGCCGTAGGGGTGAATCCCACTCGTGCCGCGAGGCCCACGAGCGCCGGAGGCGCGCCGGCTTGGAAGGACCCTTGTCTTGAGTACGCTTCTGCCAGATGATGACCACAGCCCAAACGGCCAGGACTACTGGGTTGATGACGAGGGCCCACTGGCTGCTACTCCATCATCACCACAACTTTTCCAAACGTCTCATTCGACTCCAGCCGGGCGTGCGCTTTGGCAATCTCCGCCAGAGTAAACTCGCTGTCGATCGTGGGGCGGAGCAAGCCCGAGGCCAGCAGCGGTACCACCTCCTCGGAGAAGGCCTGTGTGACCTGGATTTTTTCTTCCAGGCTGCGAGCGCGGAGCACGGTGCCGCGGATCTCCAGGCGTTTGCCCATCACGTGGCGGGAATCGACTTCGAACGAACCGCCGGCCACAGTTCCCACCAGCATGATGCGGCCTTTCAAGGCCATGAGTCTTTGGCACACTTTGGCGTACGGTCCACCCACCAGGTCGAGCACCACGTCGATGCCCTTCTTTCCTGTCCATTGTTCCGCAGCCGCAACCAACTCATCCAAGTTGTCGCGCACGGCGATCCCAGCTTCCAATCCGAAAGGCTTGGCCTGCGCGATCTTGTCCAGGGTGCGCGAAGTGCCGAACGGAACTGCCTGCATGGCGCGAACCAGTTGCACGCCGGCCAGTCCGACTCCGCTGCCTACTGCGGTGATCAACACGCTCTCACCGGGACGGAGCCGTGCCTGGATCCAGAGAGCGTCGTGCGCCGTGATGAACGCTTCCGGGACTGCGGCCGCGTGGGCCCAATCCAGGTTTTCGGGGATTCTAGCCCGCAGCCGTTCGTGGGTCACAACGTATTCTGCGTGCGCAGCGCCGCCGAGCAGTCCAAAGACGCGGTCGCCCATCTTCCAGGCAGTGACGCCCCTTCCGGTCTCTGCTACTTCGCCGGCAAACTCGATCCCGGGGATCTCTGGCGGGAATCCCGGAGGCGGCGGATACTTGCCCTGGCGTTGCAACAGGTCAGCGCGGTTCAGCGCCGAAGCCCGCACCCGAACCAGCACCTGGTCTGGTGCAATTTGCGGCTTGCCCACGGAGCGGACTTCGAGCACGTCAGGCCCGCCAAAGCGCGGAATCCACGCGGCTTGCATGGTGTTCATGGACATGGCTGAGCTACCGTGTTTACTCAAGGGAGCTACCGTTCGTCAAGCATTTGATTCTAATGTGACCGGGATCACGTTGCCGGCTCCGCACCCTGGTTATGATTGCCTGGGTGCCGCGAGTCCGATATATTTTTAATCAGAATGTACGAGGACTTTCACGTTACCGACCGATGGAGCGGACAGCGTCTCCACTGTGTTTACCAGGCCCTGATCGTTGCCATATCCACCCGTCACGCCGATGCCGTAGATATCAAGTTTTTGGCCGGCGGACGGCCGGTTTGGATCGCTTTGCCGCATCCAACTTGGGTCGAGTATAAACGCCGCACCGGGCGCACGATTACCGATCCGCTGGCTATTCAGACTGCTGGTCACTTTCTGAAAACGGCCATTGAAGATGGCACCTACGAGCACGGGCGCGAAATGTACTCACTTACGGTCGAGGAAGCCCTTGAGCACCTGAACGCGGTCCTGAAAGAAGTGGGCGCGCCGAGAGACGCGTTGGTCCCGACGGCTTAAAGCCGTTCACGCTTACCCCAACTTCCCATCAGCGCAGCCTTGGAGCGCTTCATGGTTTTTGGGGAACAGGAGATTGTCACTATGTCGCAGACTCTGCCAGCCATTGATGTCCTTTCTTCTCTGGAAACTCTTCTCAAAGCCAACAAAGTTCATCGCAATCTCCATTCCGGCCCCCTGGTGGAACACGCCGTGCGGCGCGGTGAAGGACACCTGGCCGATAACGGCGCCTTTGCCGCTTATACCGGCAAGTACACGGGACGCACTCCCAAAGACCGTTTCATGGTGAAAGACTCCATCACCTCGAGCCTTGTGAACTGGGGCGAGGTGAACCAGCCGTTCGATGCCGCCAAGTTCGACGCCATTTGCGAGCGTGTGCTCGAGTACCTGCGCGGCAAAGAATTGTTTGTCGAGGACCTCTACGCAGGCGCCGATCCCAAATACCGTTTGCCCATCCGCGTGATCAACAATCAAGCGTGGCAGAACCTTTTTGTGCGCGCCATGTTTATCCGTCCCACGAAGGAAGAATTGAAGACCCACCAACCCGAGTTCACCGTGCTGTGCGTGCCCGACTTCCTGGCCGACCCGCAGCGCGACGGCACTCGCACCGAGGCATTCATCGGCGTGAGCTTCGGACGCAAGCTGGTGCTGGTGGTGGGCAGCGGCTACGCAGGCGAGATGAAGAAGTCCATCTTCTCCATCATGAATTTCCTGCTGCCGCAGCGCAACGTTTTCCCCATGCATTGTTCGGCCAACATCGGCAAAGATGGCGTGACCGCGCTCTACTTCGGGCTCTCGGGTACCGGCAAGACCACGCTCTCCGCTGATCCGGAGCGCCGCCTCATCGGCGATGACGAGCACGGCTGGAGCAGCGATGGGATCTTCAATTTCGAAGGCGGCTGCTATGCCAAAACCATCAGGCTCTCGGAAGAAAATGAGCCGCAGATCTGGAAGGCCGTCCGCTTTGGGTCCGTCCTGGAAAATGTCCCGGTCGATCCCCAAACGCGCATCCCCGATTACGACAGCATCGTTCACACGGAGAACACCCGCGTCGCGTACCCGCTCGAGTACATTGATAACGCGGTGATTCCCGGCGTGGGCGGGCATCCCAAGAACATCATCTTCCTCACCGCAGACGCTTTCGGCGTGCTGCCGCCGATCTCGCGACTCTCAACCGACCAGGCCATGTACCACTTCTTTTCCGGCTACACGGCAAAGGTCGCCGGCACGGAAGCTGGACTGAAAGAGCCGACCCCGAACTTCTCCACTTGCTTCGGCGCGCCTTTTTTACCGTTGCCGCCGAAAGTTTATGCAGAGATGCTGGGCCGCCGCATGCAAGAGCACAACGCGCAATGCTGGCTGGTGAACACGGGCTGGTTTGGCGGGCCGTACGGCGTAGGCGCGCGCATGAAGCTGCCTTACACCCGCGCCATGGTTCGCGCCGCCATCGAAGGCAAACTCAACAACGCGGAGTTTGCTCCCGATCCCGCGTTCGGGTTGAGCGTGCCGAAGACTGCGCCGGGAGTACCTCCCGAGTTTCTGAACGCGCGCGAAGCCTGGAAGGACAAAGCCGCGTACGACAAGGCCGCCGCCGACCTGTCTGCCCGCTTTGCCAAGAACTTCGAGAAGTTCGACGCACCGGCCAACGTGCGCGCCGCCGGCCCGGGACCTAAGAAAGGATAGCGCTTGAAAAAAACGGCGCTCTTGTTCCTTGGCGCATGTGGCCTGATCGTTTCTTGCAACCAACCCAATGTGTCCCCGAACGTGTCTTCCAATCTTCCCGCCGCCAGCTCCTCAGCCGGAGCTCGCATCGATAAACCATTCGCTCTCTCAGTAAGCGGGGCTGATTGTTACAGCGGGAGCGGAAAGAACGCCGGTGACGTAGCTTTTGGCTTCCCCAACCGGGGACCCGACGCCGCGCTGAGATTCACCATCGGCCCTCTGCGCGACGGCCTGTCTCCCGGTCAGGAAAACAACAAGGCGTTTACCGGTCCGGGCGATTACCCGAACGTAGGCATCGCCGGCAAAGCTCCTGGGCAGAAGCCGTTTGTCGGCTACGGAACAGTCACCGTGAATGGCGACGAGGAAAGCGGCAGCTTCCGGATGTCGGACGGTAGCGCGTCCGGAACCTGGAACTGCGGCCGCAAGTTGCAGCGATAGTCACCGCTGTGGGGTTTACGCCACCTTGTCGCCAAGGCGTTTCTTCATGGCCGCACTGATCTTCTCAATGAAGGATACGGGCTGTTCGTCCGGTCTGCGCCCCAGGCGGTCGCGCAGCAGTTGCAGGAAACGCGACATGCGCTGGAGCCTTTCCGTCTCCGTTCCTTCCTGCACTTTTTCCGGATCGACTTGCTCAGCCGAAGCGATATAGTTCCAGAGCATGAGCCGCATGTTGTCGACTGCGCCTTTCAACTCCGTCAGAAGCTCGACGTTAAGCTCGCCTGCGGCAGGCTTTGCGCTCGAGTCTTGGCCTTGCATGGCCAACCAATACAAATCGCCGTGCAAGTCCGTGAGCTCATTGGTAAGAGCCCGCAGATTGTTTACCAGTTCGTTAATAGAGTTCTTTACGTCTGATACCTTGGTCATTGGGGGAGTGCCTCTAACATCCTCTAGTGATTAGAATGCTCCCATCGCTTCAATCGTGCCGGTTACTCAAGTACATGCCCCTGGGGATGGACCATAACGGGCGCGTGCCAGTCAGGTGGATGCATTAACCAGGTCATTAACACTGTTAACCTTATGAGCAACATGAAAACGGCGGTTTTAAGGAAGAAATGGGATGAAGAACCAGGGAAATTCCCGAGGTAACGGGTAGAACAATCGTCGTTTTTGGGGCCTCAGCAGGCAAGTTCAGGAATGAACCGGTGGCATTCCGGTTGGGCCGGCAGTTTTCGGCCCGGTTGGGATTGCTTTTGCGAGGGATTGCGGTGTACTCGAGAAAAATCAGCATCCAGTACGAGGTCGAGAACAAGGCCGTGCCCTGCCCCCTGAAGTGGCTGGACAGCTTTGCCATGCGCAACTTCACCAACGATCCGGTCTTCGACGATACGCTGCCTGTCGCGGATGGCCTGATGGAGATCGGCTCGCGCGTGCCCCTCGACCGCCTGCGCGAGGCAATGGAGGATTGGTTTCGAAGAAAGAGTTACCTGCCGAAGGAGGCGGCGCTTGTGGTGGAAGAAGAAGCCGTTAGCCGTTAGCTCTTAGCCGTTAGCCAAAACCGGTGGCCAATTTGCTTTGGGCTAAGTGCCAAGGGCTAATGGCTAAGTGCCATGTACTACCCATTCCCATTGCCCGGTGTTTCAGCGCTTCTATCGACGTTCACCTTCATTACGATCAGCACTTTGTCGTCATCGTTCATGCTCGCGGTGGAGCGCGTCGCAACTTCCGAGAGCACGGCATCTACAATCTCGCCCGCGGTGTGTGACCGGTTGGCGCGGGCCAGCTCCGCCAGCCGCGCCGCGCCGAATTTATTCTTGCTTTCGTCGGCGACATCGATGATGCCGTCGGTCGAGCAGACCAACACGTCACCCTTCTCGAGTTTCACCGAGCCTCGAGCGTAGTCAGCCTGCGGGAATAGCCCGATGACGGTGCCGCCTTCTTCGAGAAGTTTCACTTCGCCGCTCTCGCCGCGCACCAGCATGGGTGGCACATGGCCGGCGTTGACGTAATGCAGGACGTTGCGCCGCGTATCCAGCAGGCCCAGGAAAATGCTGAGATTCTTCCCTTGCCGGGTGTCCTTGTAGAGCATCTCGTTGAGCGAGAAGGCCAGGACTTCGAGCGAATGCAAGTGCATGATGAGGGCGCGCAACGTGGCTTGCAGGTTGGCCATGATCAGCGCCGACGATACGCCTTTGCCTTCGACTTCGGCGCTCACGATAAGCAACGACTGCGGCCCCAGGTTCAGGAAGTCATAGTAGTCGCCCGCCATGTCGTAACAAAAATCGCTCAGCACCGCCAGGTCGTATCCGGGGATCACAGGGGGCGCATCCGGCAGCAGGCGGCTGCGGATGCTGCGGGCCAGCGACAGTTCGCGCTCTTGCCTGTGGCGCTCCATGGTATCGCGATGCAGCCGGGCGTTCTCCAGCGCCATGGCCATATGGCCTGAGAGCTTGTTGAGAAATTCCACATCGTCACCGGAAAAGTGCCCGCTCTGCGCGTTCACCAGTTGCAGCACGCCCACCACCTCGCCGGAGTGATGGCGAATTGGAAGACTCAATAAAGACTTTGTGCGGTAATTCAAGCGCTGGTCGGAGCTGCGATCAAAATAGTCGAGCTCATAGGCGTCGTCGGTGTTGACCATTTGGCCGGCCTGGGCCACGGTTCCAGCCACGCCTTTCCCAAACGGGATGCGCAACTCCTGGTGTTCGAGCCCGGAGGCCGCAATCGACCACAATTCCTGACGCCGGTGGTCCACCAGAAAAACGGTGCCGCGGTCGGCCCTGACTTCCGTGCGCGCGATCTTCAGAATTAACTCCAGCAATTCCGCCAGATCGAGGGTCGAGTTGAGCAGGCGCGTGGCGTCAAACAGGAGAGAAAGTTGGCTGATCCGTTTATCTTTTTCCTGCGACGTCAGCACGTTGTTGAGCTTGGCCGCGCTCATTTCCGAATACAGCCGCCACCACAACAGCAGGTCGTCGGGGACTTCGCTGCGGGTGTAGAGAGCCAGCACGCCGGCGAGCTGGTCGCCGGAAAGAAGCGGGTATCCGGAAATGTGGGAGAGGCCGGTGCGATGCGCGAATTCCTGATCGTCCCCGCCGAATGTGGAGAGCACAACGTTCTCGATGGAGGTCTTGTTCAGCGCCAGCTTGCCTACGGCGCCGACTCCGGCTTCGGCAAAGTCGCGACGGTGGCCGGCTTCCTGGCCGGCGGCGTGTGTAAGATAACAGGAACCGGAAGAACCATCCCACAGCCAGAGCTCAGCGCAGACGGCATCGAAGTCCCTGACCAATATTTCCAGCGCGCGCGCCGTCAAGTCTTCCCCGGTGCGGCTGAGCGCAGCCACGGCGCCGGCGAAAGCGTTCACGTAGTTCTTGGTCTGGGTCTTCGTGTTGGCCACAGCGGTTGCCTCTCCCCATTCAGCTTTCATGATCCGTGTGAGCCCGAGAACATGCCATTTCCCATGGATGATTGGGAATTCTAGGTGCTTTCTGGGAGAGAGTGGCCATCAGTTTATGTGGAAGTACCTGGATTGTAAAGAACAAGCGGGACTGGGCTGGAAGTAACCTTGAACATATTCCTTTTTGCCGGGTACTTAAGGGGGTATAATCGCTCGCAAAACGGCCCACTGAGGAGGTTCAGATGCCCAAGTTAAGGACCCTTTGTTTGATCTGCCTGGCAGCAATCATCTGCGGTGGACTGCTGGCGGCGGTAGGCGAGCAGACCCGGCCGAAGAACCAGATTCCCACGCCGGGGACACAGGCCAAGCCCGGCATACCTGCCGGGAACCAGGCTTCGCCGGAACAGCACAAGGTCGTGGTGCGCCGGGTGTTCGAGGAGCTCTTCAGCCAGGGACGCTACGAAAGCATCAACGAGATTTACCTGCCGAACT
Source organism: Candidatus Angelobacter sp. (assembly GCA_035263765.1). GTDB lineage: Bacteria > Acidobacteriota > Terriglobia > Terriglobales > Acidobacteriaceae > Angelobacter. The sequence goes on from DATFQZ010000148.1 coordinate 15,571, forward strand.
GCCAGGTTCACACCCGCGGCCGCAACCAGGGACTGCAGGAAGCAGTAGCGGAAGGCAAAGGCTGGCGCAATGCGGCTCCCAACCTGGTCATGACCGTTAATCAGATCAGCGTTCAGGGTGACATTGTTACCGTCTCTTGGACGGCGCGCGGCACGCACACCGGCCGCGGCAACGACCTTGTCAAGCCGACAGGTAAGCCGATCCTTATCCACGGGACCAGCCGTTTCCGCATGGCTAACGGCAAGATCGCCGAAGTATGGAACGATTACGACCGCAACGAGATTTACCGCCAAGTCGGCGTGCCACCTAAGATTGGCCAGCTCTATGAAGCAGGCCAGGACCTCTGGGCCGCTGTGACCCGGTTCTTCTCCGGCAATGACGATCGTGGCGACACCGCGCAACTCAGCCGGTAAGAATCCAGCATCTTGAATGAAGCGGCTGGCCGCGTGGCCAGCCGCGCTGTTTTTGGGGACCGGCTTCCTGTGCCATGGCAAACATCGCGCTCATCGCCCATGAAAACAATGATTGGGCCGGCCTTTTGTTTGCCGCCCTCCGCGATGCCACCCAACCCGGCGAAAGCGCCTTTCTGGACCTCTCCGCATTTTTGGATCGCGACACTGCTCTACAGACCTCAGTAGCCTCTATCTACGTCCCCTCTTTCACCGGGCGCGACGGCATGACGCCCGATCTTGCCCAAGCTGAGCGGGTATTCGAACGATGCGCCGCGGTTCTGCCGGCAAAACTCATTCTGCTTTCGAGCGCATTGATCTACGGCACAGGAACGGCGCGGCAAGGCCTGGTCGATGAAAGCTATGCCACTCCTCGCCACGGGGCCGATGCCATCAGCAGAACCTGGAAATCCCTTGAAGCCCTGGCCTGCCGGCGAATCGAGACTGCGCTGGTGATCCTGCGCCCTGTAACCGTACTGCCGTCGCCGGCATTACTGGCGCGAAGCCTGGCACAACGGCTTACCATCACTCCCGCCGGACACGATCCCACCTTGCAACTTCTAAGCCTGGAAGACCTGGCGGCGGCCGTATTGTGCGCCGTTCGCGCAAATCGTACCGGCGTCTTCAATGTTGCGCCGGATGGGGTGATCCCCGTGCGCGCGGCACTGCGGCTGGGAGGAGGACATCGCCTGGCCTTGCCGCGTACCTGGCAGCGGCTGGCTTGGCGGCGCGCCACACTCGACTACCTCCGCTATCCGTGGACAGTCTCGACTCAGAAAATCAAACGCGACTTGGGATTCACTCCGCGCCACTCGAGTCTGGACGCATTGCGCCAATTGCGCAAGGAGACTTCGGACGCCGCCCCGGAGCCATGCTTTGACAACTTCGGTATGGACCGCGAGACCATTGATCGCTTCGCCAGGACGATCTTCAAATTCATGAGCGACCGTTACTGGCGAATCGAGCTTGAAGGCCTGGAGCACATCCCTCGTCAGGGCCCGGGCATTCTGGCGGGCCCGCACCGCGGCTTCATTCCCTGGGATGCGGTCATGGCCCTGCACTTGGTACTCCGCGAAACCGGGCGCGTGCCTCGCTTCCTGACTCATCCCGGGCTGCTGAAGTTTCCTTTCGTTTCCAGCTTCATAACCAAGATGGGCGGGGTGGTCGCTTGCCAGGAGAACGCGGAACGCGTGCTCGCTGCCGGCGAACTTCTTGGCGTTTTTCCGGAAGGCGTGCAGGGCGCGTTCACGCCCTGTCGCCAAGCGTATCAATTGCTCGACTTCGGACGCGACGCGTTCGTGAAGATTGCCTTGCGCAACCGAATACCCATCGTTCCCTACGTGACGGTGGGCAACGTCGAAGCTCTTCCCATTTTCAAGCTGTTCGCTTGGCGCTGGTGGCGGCGCTACTCGGATTGGCCCGGCCTCCCGCTGTCCACATTCCCGTTCTTGCCGTTGCCTCTGCCTTCGAAGTGGCACATCCGTTTTCTGCCGGCGATCCATCCTGCAGCGCAGCACGGACCAGAGGCGGCGGGCGACGTGACGCTGGTCAAGAAGATCAGCGCAGAAGTACGAAGCCAAATGCAACAGGCTATCGACGATATCCTGCGCCGCCGGCCATCAATTTTTTGGGGATCGGTCTTCGCGCGGCAAAAGGGACGCGGAGCCGCGAAGACTACTTGATCGAAAGGCGTTTGACCTCAGGTGGTTTGTGCGCGTACCAGTACCGGAACCAACCCGCGGCAGCAGCGCCGAACACGATGCTGATCAGCAGGAACCAGCGTGCGTGGGGAAGTCCTACCAGACACGCCCATACAACACCCACTGTGACCAGCACGCCCGCGGCGCCAGCTCCAACCTGGATCCGGTGCATGGATATGCCGGGGTGCGGCGCGTCATCGTGTGTCTTCATCGCAGCGCTCTCCCTTAACTAATGGTAAACCCGGGGTAGTTGGGAGGAACATAGAAAAGAGCCGCAGCTCCAAAGCCGGAGCGGACTAGTGGACTACGCGATGCTCGCGGAGGATTTCGAGCGTTTTGTCCAGAGGGAGGGCTTCCACAGTGTGGCCTCGTCCGGTGACGGACGTAGCTTTGAATAGTGAATTGATGATGGCCTCTTCTGTGGCTTCGATGACAGCTTCAAACAAGGGAGACATGGCTTCGTTGCCAAGCACTGTCACTTGCCGGGCCTCGGCGGCATGCTCGGGCGCGATGCGCAACGCGGTGGCAGCTGAAAACGCGATCACAAAATCGCCGCTGCCGTTGGATCCGGATGAACCGGTGCGCGCCAGTCCCATGACGGCCCGGGACGCCAGCCGCTTCAAGTTGCGCGCATCCAACGGCGCATCCGTAGCCACTACGATCATGCACGACCCATCCGCATGATCCAGAGACGCGGCCCGCTCTTTGGGCGGGTCGCCATTCCGCGGAGCGGTTGGTAATGGGCCACTGGAGTTGCCTAACGAAGTCTCGTCGCGGAGATAGTAGCGCCCCAGCTCCTTTCCCACGGGAGCGCCGGCAACCGTCAGGACGCCGCCGAAGTTGGTCTGCACCAGAACTCCCACCGTATAACCGCCAAGGGATTGCGGCAGCTTACGTGATGCCGTGCCGATTCCTCCTTTGAACCCAAACGCCACGGTTCCTGTGCCGGCGCCGACCGACCCCTCCTCGACCTGCCCGCTGCGTGCCCGTTGAAGAGCAGCAAAGACATCGTCGTGGGAGATGGGGCGCTGGCGGATATCGTTCAGGTAGCCGTCGTTCGTCTCGCCTACCAGTGGATTCACGGACCTCACGTCCTCATTCCCCGGCAAGGCCAGCATGTAGTCGATCAGCGCGTCGGCGGCGCGAGGAACGCAGAGCGTACAGGTGAGGAGAATGGGCGTCTCGATCTCGCCCAGTTCGTTTACCTGCGTCGAGCCGGCCAGCTTCCCAAACGCGTTGCCGATGAAGACGGCTCCCGGGACTTTCTCCCGAAAAAGATTGCCGCCGTGCGGCAAAATGGCCGTCACTCCCGTGCGAATGTTCTCGCCGCGGACCACGGTGGCTTGGCCGACCAGCACACCCGGCACGTCGGTGATGGCATTCAACGGCCCCGGAGACAGCACGCCGATCCGCACACCCATCTCCCGGGCGCGAACGCGGGCCGGCTCCTGCGCCGCGGACAGCGACGTTCCGACCAAGACCGCAAGGCAGCACCAGCGAGACAATGTGCTTTTCATTTTTCTTTCCTGAGCCGGACATTGTACGCGGGTCGGTCGTGGAATGGGCAAGTCCACAAGCTGAAGAAGTGGCGTCTACTTCTTCGCCGTCGTTGCCAGGTAAGCCTTGGATTGCTGCTTGACGATGTCGAGAAGATTGCCTATGGCAAGATTCACGTCGATCAAGTGCAGGCCCCAGTCCGTAAGAACCTGCCCGTTCACCACCACTTCGCCGACGATATCAGTGGCCCGCGGTCCGGCAGGATCGCCGTGCACAGTGACTGCAAGATAGGATCCGCTCTCGTTGGAGACACACTCTGCCGTCAGTAGCCCAGGCAGACTTACAAACGGAGTGGAGATGGGTTGCGGCGGTTTGACCCACGGCGAAGGATTGGCCTCAACGTCAACTACGATGCCTTTGCCTCCCGATCGCAGATAGGCATGGAGCTCGCCGCTACCTCCATGGAGTGCGGCCGGATTAGTGCAGCCGGAAATCATGCCCTCGCCCGCGACTTTGCCGAAGCGGCTGTTGGCCGGCGGCGGCACATTTGCCCGGAACGAAGCGTAGGTGATCACGCATCCGGTCTGCGTCGGCGCATGACACAACGGTATATGCTGAAAAGCGCCGCCGGTGTCCTTGCCTTTGGGCACGGGCAGGCTGGTGCCCAGCAGCAGCGCGGAGATAATGCGCGACTCGACGGGCTTGCTCTCAATCTCGTTACGGATCAGTGCCGTAAGCACCAGCGACCCTTGCGAATGTCCGATCAAAACCACGCCACGGCCCTGGTTGTCGTGTTCCAGGTAGTAGTTCCAGGCATCGCGCACATCGTTGTAAGCCAGGGCACGGTCGACAGCCATGGGCGTTCCACGGAGCGCAGCGCGGAGCGCGGCAAGAGTAACCTGGCGATACAAGGGAGCGTAGGGACGGCACTGTGAAGCGAAGCGGGCGAACTG
>DATFQZ010000149.1:0-5686 GCA_035263765.1 Candidatus Angelobacter sp.
CCGCGGATGACATCGCCTGGATCGTTGATCTGCTTTCCCGGCGGAAGAGTTGGTGGCATGGTTTGGTTGTCAGCTTTTTTCTTTCTCAGGGCTTCCTGATTCATTGGCCTTAGATCCGCCGGTCAAGGTAGCCTTCAACGCTGAAAAAGCAATGCCTACCGCGCTGACCGGTTTGGGCGCACCGGGTGGCTCCCCTTCAACTCCCTGCAACTTCTGGCGGAAGCACTCGGCGAATTGCTCAAACATGATGTTCGAGACTTCATTGATCACGCGCGCACCCATCTGCGCCAGGATGCCCACCACGTTCAACTCGGAGACGCTGACGACTTCGGTACCGTTTTCCAAGGCGCGCAGCGTGCCGGTCATCTTCATGGAGGCGCTGCCTTTTCCGCGCACATCCTGGCCCTTTCCCAGAATCTCGATCTCGTGCGCATCGGGATCCAGGCGAACAATCTCTACGGTGCCTCTGTAGTCGGTCACGCTCGGACCCACTTTTACGCTAATGGCGCCCTTGTAGTTCCGGTCGTCCACCTGCTCCGTGATCTGAGCGCCGGGCACGCACGTCGCCACTCTGCGCGGATCACTCAAGAACGCCCAGACTCTCTCCACCGGCTGCTGGACTTGGAATGTCTTCTCGACTCGTACTGCCATAGATCGTTAGCCCGTGACTCCCTTCTCCTTCAGGATATTCCAGACCTTCCACGGTGTGATCGGCATGTCGATGTGCTTGACGCCCAGGTGTGACAGGGCGTCCACGACTGCGTTCACGAAGGCCGCCGGCGAGCCCACGTTGGGCGACTCGCCAATGCCTTTGGCTCCGAACGGATGGTGCGGCGATGGCGTGGTTGTCTTGTCCGTTTCCCAGTTGGGCGTCTCGACTGCCGTGGGCAGCAGATAGTCCATAAAGGTTCCTCCCTGGACGTTGCCGCTCTCGTCGTAATCGATCTGCTGCATGAAAGCGATGGCCATGCCTTCAGTCAGCCCGCCGTGGATCTGGCCTTCCACGATCATCGGGTTGATGATGTTGCCGCAATCGTCCACCGCGATGAAACGGCGGACTTTGACTTCGCCTGTTCCCTTATCGATATCCACCACACATATATAGGTGCCGAAGGGGAAAGTCAGGTTGGGCGGATCGTAGTAGTCGACTGCCTCCAACCCGGCCTCAAGACCAGGAGGAACATTGGTGTAAGCAGCAAAGGCGATCTCCTGGATCGTTTTCGCCTTGCTGGGCGAGCCTTTTACATAGAATTTGCCCGGCTCCCACTCCAGATCGGCCTCGCTGGCTTCCAGGAGAAACGCTGCAATTTTCTTGGCTTTGTCGCGAATCTTGCGCGCAGCCACCGCCGTTGCAGCGCCTGACGTCGGCGTGCTGCGGCTGGCGTAAGTTCCAAGTCCGTAGGGAGCGGTGTCGGTATCGCCTTCTTCTACAGTAACGTCCGCTGCGGGAATGCCAAGTTCCTGGGCCACGATCTGGGCGTAGGTTGTTTCGTGTCCCTGGCCCTGGCTTTTGGTGCCCATGCGGCAAATGGCTTTTCCGGTGGGATGGATGCGGATCTCAGCGCTGTCAAACATCTTGATTCCCGCGATGTCGAAGGTGTGGGCCGGCCCCGCGCCCACGATCTCAACAAACGTCGAGATGCCGATGCCCATCAACTCTCCCTTCTTGCGCTTTTCTTCCTGCTCTTTTCGCAGCGCAGCATAGCCGGCGATGTCCAGGGCCTTCTTGAGATTCGCTTCGTAGTCGCCGCTGTCATAGATCCAGCCAAGCGGAGACTTGTAAGGAAACTTGTTGTTAGCGATGAAATTCTTGCGCCGGAGCTCCACCGGGTCCATCTTGAGTTCCTGGGCCAGCACATCCACCACACGCTCGATCAGGTATGCGGCCTCGGTCACGCGAAACGAGCAACGGTAAGCAATCCCGCCCGGAGCCTTGTTGGTATAAACGCCATCCACTTCGCAGAAAGCGTTTTGCAGGTCGTAATTGCCGGTGCAGATGCTAAACAGGCCGGCGGGGAACTTTGTGGGCTGGGCAGCGGCGTTGAAGGCGCCGTGGTCGGCCAGCGTCTTCACGCGCAGTGCCTTCATCTTGCCGTCTTTGTCGGCGGCGATCTCCGCCGTCATGTGGTAGTCACGGGCAAAGCCGGTCGACATCAGGTTCTCGGATCTCGTCTCAATCCATTTCACCGGACGGCCCAGCGTGAGCGACCCAACAATGGCGCAAACGTATCCCGGATAAATGGGAACCTTGTTGCCGAAACCACCGCCGATGTCCGGTGACACCACACGGATGTTGTTCTCCGGGATCCCGCCGACCAACGCAAATAGTGTGCGATGAGCGTGTGGCGCCTGCGAGGTCATGTACATGGTCAGCCGGCCGGTTGCGCTGTTGAAATCTGCCACGCAGCCGCAGGTCTCGAGCGGCGCCGGATGACAGCGCTGGAAGAAGGCGTCCACCTTGGCCTTGACCGGCGCGCTCTTGAAGACGTTCTCCGTGCCCGGCTTGTCGCCGACTTCCCAATGGAAGATGTGGTTGTTTTTCTGCTCGCGATCCTCGCGCAGAACCGGCGCTCCAGGAGCCAGAGACTTCTTGGGATCCACCAGCACCGGCAACTCGTCGTACTCAACTTCTACTAACTCGGCCGCGTCGGCCGCAGCATACCGGTCTTCCGCGATCACGAATGCGACTTCCTGCGCCTGGAACAGAACCTTGCCTGTGGCCAGCACCATTTGTTTGTCGCCGGAAAGTGTCGGCATCCAGGCCAGATTCGCTTTGGCCAGGTCTTCGCCGGTGACGATAGCCAGTACTCCCGGCACGGCTTTGGCCTTCGCCGTGTTGATGCTTTTGATTCGCGCATGCGCGTACGGGCTGCGCACCAGATGTCCGTACACCATGTGCGGCAGGGTAATGTCGTCAACGTAGTTGCCCCGGCCCTGGATGAATCTCAAATCTTCTTTGCGCTTGATCGCGTGGCCCATGCCACCGACTTCCGGAGATGTCTTGTGGATCACTTTGAACCTCCTTGCGCCGCGCTCATCTTCTTCGCGGCGTATTGCACGGCCTTCACAATGTTCTGGTAGCCGGTACAGCGACAAAGATTGCCGGAGATGCCCCAACGAATGTCGGCTTCGCTGGGACTCGGATTCTTTTTGAGTAGTGCCAATGACGACATCAGCATACCGGGGGTGCAGAACCCGCACTGCAGACCGTGCTCCTGTTTAAACCCTTCCTGCAGGGGATGCAGCTGGCCGTCCTTCATCAGCCCTTCCACCGTGGTGATCTCCGCGCCATTGGCCTGGACTGCGAACATGGTGCATGACTTCACGGTTTTACCGTTCACGATTACCGTACACGCGCCGCAGTTCGATGTGTCACAGCCAACGTGTGTACCCGTGAGCCCGGCTGATTCGCGAATGAAATGAACCAGCAGCGTCCGCGGCTCAATGAGGGCCTCGCTGGCGCGGCCGTTGATCGTGATCTTGACTTGCTGTTTGCTTGCCATGCTGGAAGATCCTTTCCGCGATCTCTAGAGACCGCTACTTGCCGGCCCGTTCCACGGCGCGAGACAACGCGCGTTTGGTGAGTTCTTTGACCAATCCCTTTTTATATTCCGCCGGGCCGCGAAGGTCAGAGCTGGGCTGTGCTTCTTCGGAAGCAAGCTGCGCGGCTTGCGCCAGCGTTGCGGCGTCAGGTTTCTTGCCCTTGAGAAAGTCTTCTGCCTTACGCGCTTTGATCGGCGTTGGACCAACGTTGGTCAGCGCGATGCCTGCCTTTTGCACTGTTCCTCCGCCGTCCAGCGTGAGTTGCACTGCAGCCGCGGCGGTCGCGAAGTCTCCCACCTTGCGCTCTACCTTGAAATAGGCGCCACCGCTATTCGGCGGAGGGACGGGGATGCGAATCTCGGTCAGGATCTCATCATGCTTCAGCGCGGTGGTGAACAGCGTAACAAAGAAGTCTTCAACAGGAATCACGCGCTCGCCCTTCGCGCCCGTGGCCACGATCTGGGCACCGAATGCGATCATCGTCGCGGGATGGTCGTTGGCCGGATCACCGTGTGCCAGGTTCCCGCCCACAGTAGCCAGGTTGCGCACCTGGGGATCGGCAATCACCGCGGTCGTATCCATGAGCAGCAGGTATTTCGACCGCACCACAGGCGAAGCTTCCAGCTCGGCTTCGCGGGTCAGCCCGCCGATCTTCAAGAAGCCGCCCTCCTCCTTAATGTAGGAAAGTCCGGAGATGGAGTTGATATCGATCAGGAAGCCGGGCCGTGCCAGGCGCAGCTTCATCATCGGAATCAGACTCTGGCCACCGCTCAAGAGTTTGGCTTCGTCTCCGTGTTGCTGGAGTAGGGTTATGGCCTCAGGAATGGTTTTGGGGCGGAGATACTCAAAAGCTGGGGGAATCATAGATCCACCTTTTGACGTCGAACTGCCTGGCAGCAGCGCGAGAAGTGCGCTCTGCCGGGCGGAGGGTGTCCCTTATATCATATCGGCCAGAGCGTGTATACCTCGTCAACTAGTTTCACGTCGAAACATCTCGTGACGCGCGTTGAACCGCCCATGCCGCAGGGCTATGATACTCGGTAGACGAATGTCGGTTGACGTATACGCCAAAGCCGGAGAACTTGCCGCCGCGCAGGAGCCGTTTGCGATTGCGACCGTGGTGCGCGTGCAAGGCTCCTCGTCTGCAGGGAGCGGCTCAAAGGCAATTATAGATGCGCAGGGCCGGGTGGTGACAGGCTGGGTTGGCGGCGGCTGCGCCGAGAGCGCTGTCCGCGCGGAAGCCTTGAAAGTGATCGCCACGGAAAAGCCGCAGCTCATCACCCTGGACATGCAAGACGAAGTGTTGGGCGTGGGCATGCCCTGCGGTGGAATGGTGGACGTTTATATCGAGCCGGTGATTCCGAAGCCCGAGCTAGTGATCGCCGGCCACGGACGAATCGCCGAAACCCTGGCCAGCCTTGGCCATTTGATGAACTTTTCCGTCACCGTCCACGACCCGATGGCGGAGCGTGAAAAGTTCGCCCGAGCCCGCAGGATCATCAATCGAGATTTTGACGTGCGCGAGATCGCCTTTGGCCCGCGCACGTTCGTGGTCATTGCTACTCAGCACAAGAACGACCATATCTGGCTGCAACGGGCGCTCGAAGGCCAGGCGGCGTACGTGGCGCTGGTCGCGAGCGCACATCGTTCGCGGCTGGTGCTCGATTACCTTGCGGCCGAGGGCATGCCGGCGGAGAGAATCAAGAGCGTGTGGGCTCCTGCAGGCCTCGACCTTGGTGCGGCCAGTCCGGAAGAGATTGCGCTCAGCATCATGTCCCAGGTCGTCGCGGTCAGGCGCGGGGGGACTGGCGTTGCGCTCAATCAGAAGTCCGAGCATCTGGCGCGGGAGTCCGAAGGCGGTGTGACGGCCGAGGCGGACAAAGTCATTCGCCAATGCGAGACATCGGATTGATCTTCACCTGATCTAACGAAATTCTAGATAACGAACTATCCACGCTTGATGCGGACTCGCTTTTCCTCCTCGCGAGTGGAATTAGGCGAGGACCGACTTGCCTACTCGACAATCCCAGCGCCGTAGGCGCGATAACAGGGTAGCCCTCGATAAAAACGACGGCCCCGTCAAGCAAAAAGTATCCCTGACGATGCCAGAGCATCGTTGGCCCGCCAGAGAAGTTGAAGACAA
>DATFQZ010000150.1:0-17395 GCA_035263765.1 Candidatus Angelobacter sp.
CCGCTTTGGAAAGCGAGTAGGCGGGTATAACCGGCAACGCGGCGAGTCCTGCCAAAGACAGGTTGTTGACGATCGCGCCCTGGGAACGCTTCAGGAGCGGCAAGAACGCGTTCGTGACTTTGAGCAATCCCAGGGAGTTGACCGCCAGGTGCTGCTCAATCACGTCGAGATTGCTCAGATCGTCGTAGATCGCGATGCCGGCGTTGTTGATGAGGACATCGAGGCAGCCGATCTCTTCGACTGCCCGTTGTATCTGCGAGGCGCTGGTCACGTCCAGCGTTAGGGGCGTCACGCGTTGGTCAGGATGTTGCAATGTGGTGCGCGTTCCCGCATACACCCGCTTCGCTCCCCGTCTCAGGGCTTCATCGACAAGGGCCCGGCCGATACCCCGATTGGCGCCGGTAATCAAGATTGCCTTATTCTCAATATTCATATCGTTCTCCTTTTGGACGTTGCTGTTTCTATTGCTATTACGCATCTCCTCGCGGGCAGGATACGTTTTAAATAGGAGATCGTTGGCCCGGCTTATCTTGTGTACGTACGGCGAGAGATCATGGCACAACGCCTCTGCCAGCACATCAGCGCAGAAACCGGTAACTGGTGTCAGTGTCCTTTTGAGGCGTTCTCTTTAATGCGTGTATCCGTCGCGACCCAATTTACTTCCCAAGTCTTGCCGCCGTCGGCCGAGAATGCCTGTTCAAAGCGGCACGAATCGGCGGTAATCTCTGAAATAACAAATCGTACGAGAATCGCCCGTCCGTTCAGCATTTCCTGATCGAAGAACTCCCCGCGTCCGTCCTTGAACTCGCCAATGGTCGGTTGTGTGAACGTGCCATCGCTGCTGTTCACAAAATTCAAGCTCCATTGATGTGAGCTCGGATTGTAGAGGCGCAGGTTTAATCCCTGGAAATGGCCGCCCGGGCAATCCGCCTCGAGTTCAAGCAGGTTTGCGCGCCCGTTCCACACCGGGCGCACGGTCGTGATGCCGTGGCACTCGACCCACGTTGTAGATCCGGTGAGTGGATGCACCAGCCTCTTGAGCTGCGTCTTCCAGGTACCGATTTCAAAATCGAAATCGTGGGAGCCGTCTCGCTGCGGAAGAAGGCTCGCCACGTTTGGAGCTGCTGCCGATGGTGATTGGGCCGTGCAGTACCCGATCAGCAGAGCACAAAATGCCAACTGCGCCGCCATAAGGTGAAGTCTCGGCATGTCGCGGTCCTCGTTTGTCTGGATTCTTTACAAGTCGATTGAGATCATTTGTTTTGTCGTGACAGATGCGCAATGAACGCTGGCTTCCAAGTCTTGCCACCATCGTCCGAGTAGGATTCCTCGTAGCTGTGGGAATCCGCGGCGATGTCGGACCACACGCCACGCACAAGAATCGAGCGGTTATTGAACGTGTCCTGACTGAACAGTTCACCGCGGCCATTCTTGAAAACGCCGATGCTCGCCTGGTTAAGGATGCCGAACCTGCTATTGATATAAGCCTGACTCCACTGATGCGACTTCGGATTGTAAAGAAAAAGCGTAAGCCCCTCCCAATGCCCTTTCGGGCCGTCCGCTTCAATCTCTTCCAGTTGAGCGCGCCCACCCCAGACCTTTCGCACCGTGACGGTTCCATTGATCTCCATGGAGCCCGAAGGAGATGAGAATGGATCCAAGATTCGCTGGATATGTGTGTGCCAGGTTCCGAAATTAAAATCGAAATCGTGCTGACCAGGTTGTTCTGCAACCCCGGGCTGCGCACTCCAATCGATGCCGGTTTGGTCGCTCAGCCTCGTGTATTTGTTGATCCAGTTCACCTCCCATGTCTTCCCGCCATCGTCGGAGAAAGCCTGTTCGGATTGGGCTGTATCGGGAGTGATTCCCCAAATCGAAAACCGCACAATGATGTACTTTCCGTTGATCTCTTCCTGATCGTAGAAGTCGCCGCGGCCGTTTCGGAACTCTCCCACGGCCGGCACGCCCAGGATACCGGTGCCCGGGTTAGCGAAATCCAGGTTCCATTGATGAGCATCCGGGTTGTACCAGCGCAGAGACAAAAGTTCGACATGGCCGGCTGCACCGTCAGCCTTGTATTCCGCCAAATTTGCGCGGCCGTCCCAAACCTTCTTGACCACCGTGATCCCATCCATGTCCGCCCAGGTCGTTGAGCCGGTCAAAGGATGGAGAAGACGAGAGGAATGCGTCTTCCAGGTTCCAAAGTCGAAATCGAAGTCATGCTGGCCATCGCGCAATGCTTCCTTTGGCGCTACAGAGGCCGTTGATGAACTTGCCTGCGCGACCGCTTGAGATCCGATCAACAGGCAAGCAAACATGACTGCGATTGTGAAACAGAGAGCACCGGGGAGCGCGATTTCATGGGGCTTTGCTCCTTCGTTGATGGTAATCCTGTCGCGTGAAACCGCGAGGAGGTTTCGATGGCTGTCTTGTGGGCGTTTCATTGGTTAATGTATAAATACGAAACTGGTCTACTTCAATGACCGGTTTTCGTCGATTCAACATGACCACTTCAAAACGCTCTTTGCGCGGAATTCCCTGGCTGATCGCCGTCGAGCGAAAATCGCCGAAACCCCTGTTTCAACAGATCTACGACTCGTTCCGGACCAAGATCATGCACGGAGAATTGCACGGTGGTGAGCCCGTGCCCTCCACAAGAGAACTGGCCCGCGAGCTTGGAATTTCGCGCTTACCTGTCTTGAATGCATACTCGCAGCTGTTAGCCGAAGGGCACTTCGAAGCCCGAATCGGCGCAGGCACCTTCATCGCGGCCACGCTGCCCCCGCAGAGACGCACTGATGGCGTAAGCCGTAGAGGAAGTGAAGCGCCACAGCGATTGATTTCACTTCGCGCACGCGGATTGCCTAAACTCGAACGGCCTTTCTGGGCTGAACACCTGGGCCCTTTCCAGGTCGGCCAGCCAGAGCTCAAGAGCTTTCCCATTCATATCTGGTCCAGGCTCCTCTCTCGTTATTCTCGCGATCTGCGGCCTTCAGCGCTGCAGTATGGACATCCCATGGGCCTGGACGAACTTCGAGAAGTGCTTGCGGTGTATCTCCGGACCTCTCGGGGGGTACGCTGTGAAGCGGGCCAAATCATGATTGTTAGTGGTTCGCAACAGGCCTTGGATATTGCGGCACGTGTTTTGCTCGAGCCAGGAGCGTCGGCGTGGGTGGAGGAGCCGGGATACTGGCTCGTTCATCACGTCTTGGCATCAGCCGGCTGCAAAGCGGTAGCCGTTCCAGTGGACTCGGAGGGACTCGATGTAGCCGCTGGAGTAAAGCTGAGTCGCAGCGCAAGGGCGGCTTTTGTTGCGCCATCGCATCAGTATCCCCTTGGCGTCACGATGAGTGCGACTAGAAGATTTCAACTTCTCGAGTGGGCAGACAAGGCAGGTTCCTGGATCGTTGAGGATGACTACGACAGCGAGTACCGATATGACAGCATGCCCATTGCTTCCCTTCAAGGACTGGACGTCAACGCTCGAGTGATCTACACGGGAACTTTCAGTAAGGTGTTGTTTCCGGCTCTCCGGTTGGGTTATATCGTCGTACCACCTGACCTTGTCGATCGCTTCGCGGCCGTTCGGCAAGCTATGGATATTTGCCCCAGCCACACAAGTCAGGCTGTCCTTGCGGCCTTTATCAAAGAGGGTCATTTCGCGCGACATGTCCGCCGGATGCGCAAGGTGTACGAAGACCGACGACGGGTTCTGGTCGAGGAAATTGAACGGCAATTTGGCCCGGCATGTGAGATTGCCGGGGCAGCAGCGGGACTGCACCTGACTCTGCTCCTTGGCGATAAGGTTCGCGACCGGCAGATCGCGGAGAAAGCGGTTCAGCGAAAGTTGTGGCTTTCCCCTTTATCGCTTTCCTACATCGGATCTTCCTTCCGTCAGGGATTGGTCCTCGGGTTTGGCAACACGCCCGCCACGCAAATACCCGGCGCGGTCCGTCTCCTCAAAGAAATTTTACGCGGGTGAGATACTGGGCGAGCATCAGAGGAAGCAATTTGACCGTCGTGTTGCTTAGCGGTATGCGCCAACCTTCTCCAGCAACTCTTCCGGACTGATCGGCTTCGTCAGAAGCTCGAACTCATAGCCGTTTTCCCGGGCTTTTGCCATCAGGTCATGCGTTTCGGCTTGACCGGAAAACAAAATGACCCTGGAGTGCGGATGAACCTGTTGGATCACGATCGCCATTTCAACGCCATTCATTCCCGGCATCATCACGTCACTGAGGACCAAGTCGGGATGGAAGACGAAGCATTTCTCAATTGCACTCTTTGCATCATAAGCCGCAACCGCTTCGTATCCTGCGCTCCGGAAGATTGCCGTGAGCGTTTCGGCGATCGATACCTCATCATCCACCACCAGCACGCGCTTCTGCCCAGCTTTGGGGTCCGCTCCGTCTTCGGACTGCCCGCCGTGCTGTTTATCTTTCGGCGAAGCGCGCATAAGAAGTCCTTCACGAGATGTCAATGGTTGGCGTGTCATTGCGCCTGCACCCGGGACTTTTTTCCCCGTCGCAAAGGCGGTAGCGGATTCACTTTGCCATTCGCTTTGAGTACAGTCTTTGGGACTTTTGAGAGCGGAATCTTTTCAAACTTGATTACGGGTTTTTTCACGAGGACCTCACTTAAGCCGGAGTCTAGCAGTGGTGAACCGATACGGGGACTTTTTCTTAAGCTGGCATAAAGCGAAGTCCTAGCGGGAGAATAGGTTACGGGCAACGTCAATTCGGCGCTTGAAGTACTTGCCGTCGTGTCTACGTTAGTGTATCTTTAGCATCTAATTAGCAGTTCATTAGCATCTAATTAGTAGTTCATTAGCGATACGTTAGCGAGAGGATAACAATGCCTAGCAAACGCGCGCCACGGAAGTTCAAGGTCGCTGGGCGTGGAGAGATTCCAACCGGCCGCAACGGAAAGCACAAGATCATCGTTACCCAAATCCTGAGTGACCTCGAAGGGCTTGAGTCCGGCGAGTGCTTGAAGATCCCTCTCTCCGAGCTGCCTGACACAAAGGTGAACATCCGTTCTGCTCTCAACCGCGCCACCCGTAAATCACACCAGTCAGTGGCAACAGCGGCTGACAAGGGATTCCTGTACGTGTGGAATTCGTGAAATCCTCGCGAAAACGGCGCGCCGACTCTCTCGTTCGGAGAACACCGTGAGCGCGAAGGAGACGGTGAGCTCTCCGCTCGAGCCGCCTTCTATACTGCCTAGTCGTGTCCAATGAAGACATCCTGAGCAGAACGCCACCGGCTGCAGATCAGCGCGTGGAATACGGTCGCGACCCCAACCAGTTCGTTGACGTGCGGCTGCCTTCGGGGAAGGGACCTCATCCGGTTGTCTTCTTCATTCACGGCGGCTACTGGCGGGCCAAATACGACCTGAGCTATGCCGGACACCTTTGCCACGCGCTGAAAAACGAGGGCATCGCCACGTGGAACGTGGAGTACCGCCGCGTTGGCAATCCTGGCGGCGGCTGGCCGGGGACTTTCAAGGACATCCGCGCCGCGTTTCAAGCGCTGATGGCTACCACGGAAACAGATCAGCACACTCGACTCGACCGCAAGCGTCTTTGTGTTGCCGGACACTCCTCCGGCGGACAACTTGCCTTGTGCCTGGCAGCGCACTCGCCGTCCGTCACGCGTGTGCTGTCGCTCGCCGGCGTGCTTGATCTACGTCGCGGCTGGGAAATGCACCTGAGCAACGACGCAGTCGCTGAGTTCCTTGGCGGGCCGCCGAGTCAGGCGCGTGAGCATTATCGTGAAGCA
The DNA here is from genome assembly GCA_035263765.1 of Candidatus Angelobacter sp. Classification (GTDB taxonomy): domain Bacteria; phylum Acidobacteriota; class Terriglobia; order Terriglobales; family Acidobacteriaceae; genus Angelobacter. The sequence continues at coordinate 5,781 of DATFQZ010000150.1, forward strand.
TCGCCGGCCGAGCAGCTTATTCCGCAAGCGACCCAGAAGCTGGTACACGGCACGGCCGACGAGGATGTCCCCTATGAAATCGCCTCCAGCTATGCAGAACAAAAAAGGAAGATGGGCGAAAGAGTCGAGCTCATCACTCTGGCGCAGGTTGGGCATTATGAGATTGTTGACCCCTCATCAGCCGTATGGAGCCGGGTGCGCGAGACGTTTGTCTTGCTCACCCGCGCTTAAAGTATGTTCCGCGAAGGTATATCCGAAGAACCGCATTTCAAACGTAGAGACGTGGCACCGCCACGTCTCAATGCTGACGCCAAGAAGCTTATGATTCACCGCGGAGGCGCGGAGACATGGAGGAAGATGGGTATTCGAGTCGGGGATTGGTTCCTTGGCGGCCATGTTGTGAGCGCCTTGCCGCGATCAGGCACTCTTCGCGCCTCTGCGTCTCCGCGTTCAAAGCAGGTGCATCGTTGTACCGGCCGGTTGTTTCATTAGGAAACAGTGAGACGCGGCAGTGCCGGGGTGGAGTGCCGCGTCTCTACCCCATGATTTTTCGTGGAACTATTTGCGCCCGTACAGCTCGATTCCCTCAGCTTTCGGGAACGAGTACGCCAGCGATTTGCCGGTAAACGATTTGCTCGGATTGTGAGTAAAGAAGCTGGCGGAGCTCGGGACATCCAATTTCCAGCTGCCGGAATGTGCCAGTTTTCCAGGGAGGATGATGGCCACATGTCCGCCGGTTTCCGAAGCCAAAACAGCTATCACCGCCCTGCCGCAGTTAGCGCTGTCCTGCGCGCTCTTCAGAGCATTCTGATCGGATGCGCTGCCTAAGTGAGTCCAGCTGGGATCGCCGGCGACTTTTTTGCCGATCTCCGTGGGCGTCTGGTATTTCGGCGCGGCGCCGAAGTCCTTCACGTTGTACACCAGCTGCAGAGCTTCAGCCAGCGCGGCGCGGCATGAATCATCCAAAGGAAGCTGGCAGGAGGCGAATTTCTGGATGGCCGCATCCATGGACTTCTGCTGATCCGGGCCGTAGTCTGTCTTTTTGCAATCCTGAGACCAAGCGGCGCTGAGCGATAGGCCCAAGCATGCCACGCAAACGAATAGTTTCCTCACGGGCCATTCTCCCTTCAGCTTGTGTTTTGGGGGATCAGAGTGTGACTTCCCATTACAGTCCACGAGAGCGCGTCTGTCCAGGTTTTATCCGGGAAACAGCGTTACCGCGGTACAGCGCCTGCGGGACGCGAAGTCAGAGCCTCGGCATCATGGGGAAGGTATAGAAACCGCCTGAGTCTGTTTGTTGCGCCCACGCAAGGCTGCCAGCAGCGCCAGCAGTGTGATCAGAGAGATCGATGCCAGGGAAATTACACAGTACAAACACCACACTTGCAAGACCTGCGCTTCAATGCGGGTTAGATAGAGGGAGAACCCGAGGCCTACCAGAGCGGCTAGCAGAAGCAACCGGCGGAATCTCATCAGCGCCAGCGTCCCCAACAAAACGTACCCGGCGATTCCGATCGCGGCTACAGGAACGCGCGCATACACCGCATACGGACTGTGATTGACCAGTCCGCAATCCCATTTGTCGTTGATGTTGCACGGTGACGCGCCAGTATTGTAATGCTCTCGGAGAGCTGCTACCGAAGTGAGCAAGCCGATCAAGGCGATTGCGGCGATGAACCAACGCATGATTCCTCACAGGGCTCAAATTCCCGCGCGAGACACGGATTCTGGTAACCCTTGGGAGAATCTTATCAAGACACCAAAAGATCAGACGCAAGAGTTTACAGATTTATGCGTTCTGTCGAAGGTGGTTAATATGAACTTACCGATTTTTACTGAAATGCGTAAGCCTTATCCCAAACAAATCGCTTTCTTGGCTCTCACGTGCGCTGTCTGTCTGAGTTTCGGATGCGGAAGGTGCCACGACCTCCGCATGCGAGAAGCAACACTCAAGCAAGACCTTTACCTCATGCGCGATGCGATCAGTGGGTATACGGAGGATAAGAAGAAGGCGCCGCAGGATCTGGATACCCTAGTCAGAACAGGATACCTTCGCGACATCCCAAAAGATCCGTTCACTGGATCGAATAACACTTGGCAGGCCATCCAAGAGGACCTAACCAGTGGGTCACCCATGATCGAGCCAGGGATCACCAACGTACATAGTGGTTCCGAGCTGATCAGCAGCGAAGGAACTCCTTACAGCAGTTGGTAATTCTCATCGGGTTGGCGCGAACGCCTTGGCCTGATACTCCAACGATTCTATAAGATACTGAGCCACAAATTGCCAATCATGCTGGCCTGGACTCAACCGCGTCACATGCGCGACGTGGCGTTGGGTCAGCAGCTTGTCCATTTCGCGTGTGCCCCTGTCGAAGGTGTAATTGTCCTGCTCGCCGCAACTCAGGAATACATGCATGCCGGCGAAGTTTGCCGTCTTCGCATAGATGAACGGCGTGTTGGCTTTCCAGAAAGCTTCATCCAACGGCGAACCGAATGCCGAGCCGAAGAACGCAGTGAAGCCGGCGTTCTGGGAACCGTGCGGCAGTTCTTCCATGAGCGCCGGCATTATGCCGGCGGCGGAAACAAACATCTGCGGATACTTGAAAGCTAGCCGCAGCGCCCCATATCCACCCATGGAGATGCCGCTGATCGCCCGGCCGGAGCGCGTGCCGGCAAGACGGAACTTCTTCTCCATTTGCGGGACAAAGTCACGGATGAAGAAGTCCTCGTACTTCATCTTGCCGTTCTTGGAGTTGAGGTAGAAAGAATTGTTCGCCTGGGGCGTGATGATCACAAATTCGGTAAAGCGCTTTTGTTCCCAGCCGTCGGCGATCATGTTCCATGCGCCTGTAGAAACCAGAAACGTCTGGTCGCCGCCAAGACCATGGAGGAAGTAGAGCACGGGAAACTTCTTCGCAGGCTGGGAATCGTAGCTGGGCGGAAGGAGGGCGCAGTATCCAACCGGCGAGGGCATGTACCGGCTCTTGACCGAGTCGCACTGGACGCGCGCGGCGGCGAATGCTGTGCTGGTGAAAAACAGGAATGCGACCACGAGCTTCAAGAGTGAGCACCGAGCAGTCAGCATTCAGCCTATTTCTGAAATCCCGACCCTGATCCCGCAAGCGGGAGAAGGGGAGGGATCCATATAATCTTTAACGCTCTGTTGGTTGCACAATGGTTTCCGCACATTCACCATAAAAGCTCGCTTGCCTTCTCCCGGGCATGGAGTTGGTCGTTCAGGGAAAAAAGCTCATCCTCATGATTCTCGCGATCATATGGATCCCTCGCTCCGCTTCGGGATTTCAGAAAAAGGCTGACTGCTGAGTGCTTATTCATGCCGCAGCGCCTGCACGGGATCGAGTTTGGCTGCTCGCGAGGCCGGATATATTCCGGCGAACCAGCTAACGAGGAGGGAAAAAATCATTGCCCCCACCACCAGCCATAGAGGCACGTACCAGAACTCCTGTGGCTTGGCCTCCAGTTGTCGCTGCAAGTAAAGGTTAGTCCCGAAGTTGATCACGCGGCCGATCAGCCACCCCAGGCCCACGCCCAGCGCTCCGCCCAGCACACCCATGGTGCAGGCTTCGACGAAGAAGATTTGCTTGACGTCACGGTCACTGGCGCCCAGGGCCTTCATGATACCGATCTCTCGCCGCCGCTCCAGGATAGCCATGACCAGCGTGTTCACGATCCCCAGCGACGCAACCACGAGGGCGAGGCTGCCAAAGATCCCCAGGAACAGATCAAGAAAAACGAAGACGATACGGACGTTGCGAGAAGCATCGAGAAGCGAAAACGCGCCGAAGCCCTGCTTCTTCACCTCTTCCTCCACCGCAGCTACGTCCTTGCTTTTGGCAACGCGCACGATCAGCGCCTGGTAGGTCTTTCCTTCCGCGGGACGCACAACGTTGCGCAGGTCTCCGGGCTGGATCATATTCAATGACTCAGCAAACGCGATGGGCAAGAACACGGAAGAGCGTCCGGTGCGCGGGATGCCTCGTACCGGCTCCTGGACGACGATGCCCACGATCTTCAAGGCCTGCTCTTTCCGGACTACGTTGAACGCTAAGTTGTCTGCCGCCGTGTTGTCGTTAGCCGGCGCGTTGGCCGGCTCGTTGCCCGTCAGGCTCGGCGCCTCGCGCTCCGCGTAACGCAGGACAAGTGTTTTTCCCAACAGCTGGTTTGCTTGCTCGGAACCGAGCTTCTTGTCGGAATCGGTTTCTTCCGGCAAGCCCAGGAGCTCCCGGGCAAAATCAACCATGAGCACGGCCTCTGCTGCGTCTGGCCCGGAGAAAAAGTGACCCTGAATGTCGTCAAAAGCCTCGCTGTTGCGCGACGAGGGCGGGAGGCCTGTCAGTACGGTGAAATGTGACTGTGCGTCTGTGGTCTTGCTGTCGTCAAAACGAAACTCTCCCACGGCTGCGAAGTTCGGGTAGACCTCCAGCACGCCTGCCAGTTTCTCGAAGCTTTTGCGTGCTCCATCATCCAAGGGCCGAGTGGGCCGATTGTCACCGACACGGCGCTGGCGGAAATCCTGGCGCGAGGTAACGTAAACGGAATCAAACAAGCTGGACCGGCCGAGTTCGCGCCGGAAGAGCAACTGCAGACCTATACCCAAGGAGAGCATGGCCACCAGCGAAGCTACGCCCACGCCGATTCCGAGTGTCGTCAGCGAGTTGCGCAATCCGGCTTCACGCAGGTTGCGCCCTGCAAGTTCCACCATGTCGTAAAGCTTCACTTCGCGGCTCCCATTTTGCTTTTGGTTTCTTCCAGCACTCTTCCGTCGCCAAGGAAGATCATGCGGTCGGCATATCGCTCGGCTAGCGGGCGTTCGTGGGTCACCATGATCACCGTCATGGGCAGGCTTCGATTCAGCCCGCGGATCAGGTCCATGATCTCCGTGCCGGTCTTGGAGTCGAGATTGCCGGTAGGTTCATCGGCCAGCAGAACCTTGGGTTCGTTCACCAGGGCTCGCGCCAGAGCCGCGCGCTGCTGCTCGCCCCCCGACATCTCGCTGGGGCGGTGCTTCATGCGCTCGCTCAGCCCGACCTTTTCCAGGGCCTCGCGCGCTCGCGCCTTGCGTTCGCGGCGGCGCACCTCAGCCAGGCGCATGGGCAGCTCCACGTTCTCGTAGAGCGTCATGTTGGGAACCAGGTTGAAGGACTGGAACACCATGCCCACGGTATGGCGGCGATAATGCGCGAGCTCCAGGGAGCTTAGGGTGGCCAGGTTTTGCCCTTCCACCACAATCACCCCTGAATCAGCACGGTCCAGCCCGGCCAGCAGGTTGAGCAACGTCGACTTGCCCGAACCCGATGCGCCCAGCAAAGCAATAAATTCGCCCCGTTTCGCCGCCAGGCTCACGCCGTCCACCGCGCATATGGTCGAGCGACCCAGCCGGTAGTGCCGCACCACAGAGATTGTTCTGAGAGCTTCGTTGTCGTTATCCGGCAAAGTTATGAAGGCTCCATTTTTAGAATTCCTTCGATGTTACTACGGCTCCGGGAGACGTGCGGACTAGGGACGCTGGGAAATCGTACGTGCCTCTTTGCCGTGTTAAGGTCTCTGGGGTATGCTTTGGTTCCCATTTCCGGAGGAACCACCGTGCTCTCATACTCACGTTGTTGCGCGTTTGCTCTAGCGATCTTGTTGGGCGTTGGCTGGCTGTCGCCGGCGGTCGCTCAAGTGTCCAAGGCCGGGCCGCGGAAGCCTACTGCTAACGACGCGGAGAAACCGCAGTCGTTAACGCAGCTTGATCCTTCCTTGCTCAAGTCGCTGCACTGGCGCGCCATCGGCCCATATCGTGGCGGACGCACGCGTGCTGTCGCCGGCGTGCCCAGCCAACCTAACGTCTTTTACATCGGCGTGTGCAACGGCGGAGTGTGGAAGACCAACGACTTTGGCCGCGTCTGGGAGCCGATCTTTGACGACCAAGCCACCGGCTCCATCGGAGCGGTCGCTGTTTCTCCCTCCGATCCCAACATTATTTATGTCGGCAGCGGCGAAGGATTGCAACGGCCCGATCTCTCCGTCGGCGATGGGATCTACAAATCCACTGACGGGGGCAAGACCTGGACCCACCTGGGCATGCATGACGCCCAGCAGATACCGCAGATTGCCATTGACGCGCACGACCCGAACCGCCTCTTCGTGGCCGCGGCCGGACATCCCTACGGACCCAACCTGGAGCGCGGCGTGTACCGCACTGTCGACGGCGGCAAGTCCTTCCAGCCGGTCTTGCAGAAGGACGAGAACGTCGGCGCGGCGGACGTGCTGATCGATCCCAGTGATTCAAAGATTGTGTACGCCACGTTGTGGGAAGCGCGGCAGGGGCCGTGGGAGAACGGCGCGTGGAGCGGAGGCCGCGGCGGCATTTACAAAAGCAGCGACAACGGCTCCTCGTGGGAGCAACTCACCAGCGGTTTGCCAAAGGAAATCATTCAGGCGCATATAACGATCTCGCAGAGCAACCCGAAATTCCTTTTTGCTTCAGTAGCAGCGAAAGACGGCGTCAAACTCTATCGCTCAGACGACGCCGGCGCAAACTGGACGGTCGCAACCACCGACCCGCGTCCGGCGGGAAGGATCGGCGGCGGCGATCTCTCCGTGCCCATGATCGATCCCAAGAACCCCGACGTCATCTATGCCGTTAGCACGGTAACGTGGAAGTCCACTGACGGCGGTAAGACATGGACCGGCTTTCGCGGCGCGCCCGGCGGCGACGATTACCAGAACATCTGGATCAATCCCAACAATCCACAGACCATTCTTCTGGCTAGCGACCAGGGCGCCATCGTGACCGTGAACGGCGGCCAGAGCTGGAGCTCGTGGTACAACCAGCCGACAGCGCAGATGTATCACGTCAACGCCGATAACGCTTTTCCCTATCGCTTGTGCAGCGGCCAGCAGGAAAGCGGCTCCGCTTGCGTTTCCAGCCGCGGCGATGACGGGCAGGTCACCATCCGCGAGTGGCATCCCGTGGCCGCCGAGGAATATGGCTACGTAGTGCCGGATCCGCTCGATCCCGACATTGTGTATGGCGGCAAACTCACGCGCTACGACCGCCGCACCGGCCAAGCACAGAACATCATGCCCAAGCCGTTTCGCGCGCAGGATTTCCGCGTGCTGCGTACGGAGCCGGTGGTGTTTTCGCCCATCGATCCGCACATTCTTTATTTCGCCACCAATACTCTTTGGAAGACGACCAACGGCGGGCAGAGCTGGCAGCGGATCTCTCCCGACTTGACACGCAAAAATTTTGCGCTGCCTGCGACCATCGGCATCTACAGCAACGAACCTACGGCCAAGCCCATCCAGCGCGGCGTGATCTACGCGGTGGCGCCGTCACCGCTGGAGATCGGACGCATCTGGGCCGGCACAGACGACGGCCAGATCCATGTCACCACCGACGGCGGAGCGAAGTGGACCAGCATCACGCCGCCGGACATGAAGCCGTTTGAGAAGGTTTCCATTATCGAAGCCAGCCACTTTGACGCACAGACCGCCTACGCCGCCATCAACACTCTTCGCCTCGACGACCTGCGGCCGCACATCCTGCGTACCCGCGACTCCGGCAAGACATGGTCAGAGATTGTGAACGGCATCCCAGCCAATGAAAATGTTAACGCGGTACGCGAAGATCCCAAGCGCAAAGGTTTGCTCTTCGCCGGCACAGAGCGCGCCGTTTACGTCTCGTTTGACGACGGCGATCACTGGCAGTCGCTGCGCCTGAACATGGCTCCCAGTTCGGTGCGCGACCTCATTATTAAAGGTGACGACCTCGCCGCCGGCACCCATGGCCGCGGCTTCTGGATTCTCGACAACATCACGCCGCTTCGCCAATTCGAACCAAAAGTGACTTCGGCCGAAGCGTTCCTGTTCAAGCCGCAGACGGCCATCCGGGTCCGCTGGGATATGAACACAGATACGCCTCTCCCTCCCGACTTCCCCGCTGCGGAAAACCCTCCCGACGGTGCCGTGATCGATTACTATCTGCAATCGGCGCCGGCGAGCCCCGTCACCCTGGAGATTAAAGACAGCGCGGGCAAGACTGTGCGAAAGTATTCGACCGCGGACAAGCCTGAGCCGATCGATCCCATGCTTAACATTCCGGCGTATTGGGTGCGCCCGCCGCAAGCGCTCTCTGCCGCCGCAGGCATGCATCGTTGGCTGTGGGACATGCATTACGCGCCGGTGCCGGGCGTGGAAGCCGAGTATCCGATCGCTGCCGTGCCCCACAACACTGCGCCGCAATCCACGGGTCCGTGGGCGATGCCCGGGAACTACACCGTGGTTCTCACGGTGAATGGCAAGGCTTATTCGCAGCCGCTCACCGTCAAAATGGACCCGCGGGTCAAGACTCCCGCCGCAGGCCTGGCCGAGCAGTTCAAACTCTCAGATCAGCTTTATTCGCGGTTGCTGACGCTCTCGCCGGCTGTCGACCAAGCCGGCGATGTACGCAAGCAGCTCAAGGCCATACGCCAGAAGCTCAACCAAGGTACGTTGGCTGCGGCCGTCGATCAGATTGACCAGAAGGTGCAGGCTCTGGTGGGCGGCGGCGGGCGCAGGCCCGGCGCCGGCACTGAGACGCCAACGCTCGGCGGTTTGCGCACCCGCTACCTGGCGCTGTTCAACGTCTTCCAGGAAGCCGACGTCGCGCCCAGCACGCAGGCAGCCGCCGGCGTCAAAGAACTCGAACAACAGGTACCACCTCTTCTGGAACGCTGGACAGCAATTAAGTCGCAAGACATCCAATCCCTGAACGCGCAGTTGAAGCAATCAGGCTTGCCGGAGATCAAAATTGAAGCGAGCCTGCAATCGCAGAAAGCTGTTGTTTCGTCGAAGGATGAGGAATAGTGATCTATACGACGTAGCAGGAGGCTCAAGATTTCAAATTTGAAATTTGAAATCTAAAATTTAGCGTCTATTTCAGAATGGAAATAGGATCCCTTTATCCTTCAGCCTCTCAAACTTTTTTGGAATGAAGGTGTAGAGCCGGGCAGGTTTGCGACCGGTGCGTCGCCATTCCTTCAACCGCTTCAGGATGCCGAGTAGGTCCATTTTCTTGCGAAAGTTGCGCTTGTCGAGTTCGCGGTCCAGGACGGTTTCATACAGCGTCTGCAGCTCAGGCAGGCTGAATTTCCGGGGCAAGAGCTGGAAGCCGGCAGTGGAATAATCGAGCTTGTTGCGCAGGCGTTGGAGGGCGCAGCGAACCATCTGGCGATGGTCGAAAGCCAGCGCCGGCAACTTATTCAACGGCAACCAGGCCGCTTCCGAGGCGTCGCTTCCGGCGTGCAACGGGCGTCCGGGAGCAACGAGGGCAAGATAGGCAATCGACACCACGCGGCCGCGTGGATCGCGCCGCGGATCACCGAAAGAACAAAGCTGCTCCGGGGAAACATGGTGCAATCCAGTTTCTTCCCTAAGTTCGCGCAGCGCGGCCTGCTCCAGATTCTCTTTTTCCTTGACGAAGCCTCCGGGAAGGGCCATCCGTCCGCGATGCGGTGCATTGCGGCGGCGCACCAACAGGACTTTCAGCGCCGAGTCCTCAAAAGTAAAGACAACAATATCAACCGTAAGGGAGATCGCCATGACGCGCTTTCTAAATGTTTAGATGCTTCGCCAGGCTGCTAACGGCAGCATGCTCCCCTCTGCTTAATTTGTCTCAGGTACACTCAATTCGACCTCGCCACCTGAGATCCAGGAGCACGAAAGTTATACCACCGTAAAAACCCTAGGTTTCATGATTTGACGCATCAGCGATTTGTGAAACTGGTACTAGGCCAACGCCGAACTGATGCGGCATGCGAAGGGATAGGGGTCCCTCGCTACGCTCGGGAGGGCAGGCACTACTTCACGTTCGGGCCAAAGCCGAACCACGGACCCACGGAGATACGCAGGCTGTTGCGGCCTTCGTTGAGGAAGCCGCTGAAGAGGGTCACGTGAACAAAGTCGAAGGTCACGCGCACGCCCCAATTTTTGGATGCATTCACGTCAAAGCCTCCGCCAACACCGTAGTATGGCTCAACGTCGGTTTTCTTGCCGCTGGGGACAAGCTGGCCCACCAAAGCGGTAGCCAGTGGCGTATTCGGTCTTAGCCTGGCAGTCTCGTGCATCGCGCCGATCGCGGGACGGGCAAACAGCGTCACCCACTTGAAATGGCGGTAGTTAAACTGCGGCCCAGCCGTTAAGGTGTACGTCGTGGAGGTGAAGGGGAGGGAAATGAACACGCCGGGTGGGACGACTGCTGCCAGTTGCATTTGCAGCGCGGGAGTCAGGTCCTGAGGGCCGAGGCTGCTGTGGCCGTTGAAGATGCTGTAATCGGCGCCGATGGCAATCCACCGCTTCCAGTTGAACCCGCCCTCGGCGTTGAAGCCGCGCTCCGCCAGGTTCAGCTTGGGCGAGTTCAAGTAGGAATAAGCGGTGAAGCCGACGTAGCGCGGGACGAACTCCTGCTGCGCGAACGCGGTGGAGGAAAACAGAAACAAGGCAACGATCATCAGCGTGCGTTTCACGCAGCACTCCTTCCTAACGGGGCCAGGCGAAGGAAAGCGTTCAGACTACACTTCCCTCTTTTTGATTCGAACTCACAGCAGGGCTGCGGGATGCCTTTGCTCCTCCCAGCGTTTTCCTCTCAGGAAAGGCGGCGACGCATCAGGAACTGAGCCTTAGGTCTTCGCGATCAACTTTCGCGCTTTACGAAACACGTCGAGGAGCATTTTCTCGGTGAGCTTGCCGGTGTTGGTGTTCTGCAAGGAAGGATGGTAGGCGCACAGCATGATGCGGCCGGCGGGCAAGGGATATTGCGCTCCGTGGGCAAAGGCGAATCCGGCTTTCGATTGCAACGCTCCCTGGCGCTTCAGATAGTTGAGGTAAGCGTCAAAAGCAATCTTGCCCAAGACAGCCACCACCTTCACTCTGGCAAGCGCGGCGAACTCGCGGTCGAGGAATGGCGCGCAGCGCGAAATCTCAACCGGATTGGGTTTGTTCTGAGGCGGCGCGCAGCGGACAGCGGCCGTGATATAGGCATCGTGGAGTTCCAGGCCATCATCGCGATGAGTGGACGTAGGCTGCGACGCAAAGCCGGCCTTGTGCAGCACGCGATAGAGAAAGTGTCCGGAACCGTCGCCGGTAAAGGGACGGCCGGTGCGATTGGAACCGTGCGCCCCCGGCGCCAGGCCTAGAATCAGCAAGCGCGCTTGCGGGTCACCCCATCCCGGCACCGGCTTCGCCCAGTAGTCCCATTCAATATAGGCGCGGCGCTTGTCCCGCGCGATCTTACGGCAGTGTGCGATCAGCCGCGGGCAGCGCGTGCAGGCGATGATCTCGTTGCGGAGCTGGACCAGGTCAGATGCAATCGGATGAGAGAGCGCCGGGGCTGCAGGCATTCTTCGAGTCTAGCAGCGTTGCCGGTGGGTGCACACCCTAGTCCAGGCATCCGGGTCGTGGTCCGTTTGACCGCCTGCGGGAGGGTCTCTTACACTGAGCGTTTGGAGTACTGTTCCGGAAATCCTCGTCCGCCGTCCCGGCAGGACATACGAAGGAAGCCATCTTGGACGCCGAAAAGCCAACTACCGAAAACCTGGAGACACAGCCCTCGACGGCGCAAGCCG
>DATFQZ010000151.1:0-6121 GCA_035263765.1 Candidatus Angelobacter sp.
GTGGTCACGAACGCGCATCCCGTCTCACGCAGTACCGGGAGGTGCCTGGCATGCTTCAGCAGGTGCTCCACCTTGATGGTGACGTCGTAAGAGAGCCTGGGATGCTCGCGGTGGAGTGCTTCCACGATAGCCATCGATTGACTGAACCCGTTGAAGAAGTCGGGATCGCCGAAGGTGATGTGTTGCGCGCCGGCCGCGACCTGGCGGCGGATATCTTCCAGCACCACCTCGCGCTGGACGATGCGAAACCTGCCGTTGTACACGGGCACGATGGGACAGTGACGGCACAGGTGCTTGCAGCCCCGGCTGGCCTCGGTGTATCCCACGACGCGGGTGCTGTCGTCGGGCAGGATGAGATGCGCGTACTTTTCCAGCGGAGGCAGGTCGTCGCGATAGGGCACCAGGAAATTCTGACGGCCGAGCGAGACCTCAGGCTCAATCTGCGGCAGCCCAGGGCGGGGCGCAACGGACTCCAGGCGGCGGGCCAGGCTCAACAGCCCCTGCTCAAACTCTCCCCCAAGGATCGTGCCGACGCCCAAACGACGCAGCAGGCCGGCATTGACCGGGGCGTACAGTCCAAATCCGCACAGGTGGGCAACGGGATTGAGTTTCCGGACCTTCTCCAGCGCGCGCACTGCGATCCTCGTGGCGGTGTGCATGGGCAGATAAAAGGCGATCAGGCCGGCGGTGCGTGTCGCCTCTTCGTCCAGCGACTGTCGCGAGAGGTCCAACGAAGTGGTGTGGAAGCCGGCAAGGCGCAGCCACGCTGCGGGCGAGGCCAGCCCAAACGGTTGCCGGCCCAGTTCGTAGGTCGAGATCAGCAGTACCTTCAGATCGGGCATATAGAAACCCGAAATTAGTCCTTGCTGCGCGGGGGGACATATCCCGGTGGAAGCGCGGCACCCTCGCCAAATAAGAAATCTTCCAGGTGCTTGACCAGGACCTCCTGGTCCTGGCGGTTGGCGGGATTCAGCCGATATTCGTTCAAGAGCATCTTGCAATGCTCGCCCCACATCTTCCAGGCTTCCTCAGAGACGTTTTCATAAACCCGCCGGCCCAGTTCCGTGTCGAACGGCGGCTCGTCCAGTCCCGGCATTTCCCTCTGGAACTTCACGCAGAAGACTTTGCGTTGCCCTGGCCTCCCCGGTTCAGGCAGCGTTGGAGGTGTATTGCAGCCCATGTGAACTCCCTCCAGGCGGAAAATTGTCCTCATACTATCAGGGTGCGGCCGTCCCTTGCCTATACCGGACGGCTCAGCCTTCATGTCTTTACCATCCTGAAATCTCTTACCATCACTTTCCTTCTCCATAGATCGGTAGCGAGGCTTGGGTTGTGCCGTAATCCAGGTCGAAGCCAAGCTGGAGCTTGGCCGCATCCGACATGAGACCGGGATTCCACGGTGGATCGAACACGACTTCAACATGAACTTCCTTGACACCGGGGAATCGCAGGAGCTTGTTCTCCACGTCAGCCTTGAGTACGTTGCCCATACCGCAACCGGGAGCCGTCATGGACATCTTGACATCGATCCTGTTCCGACACTGCTCCAGCGGCGTAATCACACATGAGTAAACCAGACCCAGATCAACGATATTGACCGGAATCTCGGGATCGTATACGGTCTTCAACTGATCCCAGACCATCTGATCGCTGAAGGTCCCCTCCTGAACTGTCGGTGCTTGTGCTGTCGCTGCGTTGGGGAGTCCCAGGGCATCTATATCCTTAGCGTCGACACGGTACATGTAGCCGCGATCGGTAGCCACGGTGTAGCTGCTGCCCAAGGACTGCATGATCCTTACGACGGTACCAGCCGGAACGGTGCTGCGAATCCCACTGGGGATCTCGATGACTTCACAAGCCCGACTCAGCGTGATCGGTTCACTCCCATCCATATAGAACTCACTTCGTAGCTGCTCTTTCTTCTTCTTCGCGTCGCGCGCTACTCCGTCGACACGGTTTCTTGTTTCCCTTGCATCGCAGCGTGTAAGGTGTGCCATGCAAGTGTTGCGCACTTGACCCGCACAGGAAACTCGGAGACGCCGGCAAAAACGGCCAGCTTGCCCAGTTCAGCCCGGTTCCCGTTCGCCGGCGATTGGCCCGTCACCAGCTTGTGGAACTGGTCGAAAACTCTTTCCGCTTCCACGGTGGTCTTACCCTTCACGCTTTGCGTCATCAAGGACGCAGAGGCCTGGGATATGGCGCATCCCGAACCCTGGAAGCTGATGTCGCGAATCGAGTCGCCCTCCAAGTCCAAGTAAACGGTAAAATGGTCACCGCAGAGCGGGTTATATCCTTCCGCCCTGTGGTTCGCCGTCGCCAGCTCGCGATAGTTGCGAGGCGTTTTGTTGTGCTCCAGGATGATTTCCTGGTAGAGCTCGCGCAGATCGGGCATCAGGCGAACACCTCCCGCACCTTCTGGATGCCCTCGACCAAAGCATCCGCTTCTTCTCTGGTGTTGTAGAGAGCGAACGAAGCGCGCGCCGTGGCCGCGATGCCGAAGCGCTCCATTACAGGCTGTGCGCAGTGATGCCCTGTGCGAATCGCAATTCCCTCCTGGTCGAGGATGGTCCCGATGTCGTGCGGGTGGATACTGTCCAGCAGGAACGAGAGCACGCCAGCCTTTTCTTTTGCGGTGCCGATCAGACGGAAACCGGGGATCGCGGAAACCGCTTCGGTGGCATAGGCCAGCAACTCGTGCTCATGGGCAGCTATATTGTCCATCCCGAGGCCATTCACATACTCGATGGCTGCGCCCAAACCGATAGCACCCGCCACATGGGGCGTGCCAGCTTCAAATTTAAAAGGGAGCTTGTTGTAGATCGTCTTCTCGAAGGTCACCGAACTGATCATGTCGCCGCCGCCCTGGTACGGAGGCATGGCCTCCAGCAGAGCGGACTTGCCATACAGAACGCCGATGCCGGTCGGACCGTACACCTTGTGACCTGAGAAAACGTAGAAGTCGCAATCCAGAGCCTGGACGTCCACCTTGACATGCGGCACGGCCTGGGCTCCATCGACCAGCACCGGGATGTTCCAGCGACGTGCCATTTCGATGATCCGCTGGACAGGATTGATTGTGCCGAGCGCGTTTGAGATGTGCGTTAAGGCGACGATTTTCGTTCGCGGTCCCAACAGCTTCTCAAAGTCCCCGAGCAGCAGCTCGCCGCTGTCGCTGATCGGCGCAACCCGCAGCCTTGCGCCCTTCTCTTCGCACAGGATCTGCCAGGGCACGATATTGGAGTGATGCTCCATGGCGGTGATGAGCACTTCGTCGCCGGAGTGAACGTTGGTACGGCCGTAGGTCTGCGCCACGAGGTTAATGGCTTCCGTGGCGCCGCGGACAAAGATGATCTCGCTCGCATCGGCGGCGTTGAGGAACGATTGTACCGTCCGGCGCGCTGCCTCGTACTCTTCCGTCGCATGTTCGGAAAGGAAATGCACGCCACGATGAATGTTGGCATTGTCGCGCTCGTAGTAGCGACAGATCGCATCAATCACCACCTGCGGCTTCTGGGACGTGGCTGCATTGTCGAGGTAAACCAGCGTCCTGCCGTGAACCCTCTGCCGGAAGATAGGAAAGTCACGCCGGAGCTTCTGCACATCGAAATCGCCACGGGCTTCGTGCACATCCGCTGGACGGGACTCTCTGGGTAATCTCTTTGCGGCGGTGGTCATCCGATTTCCTCCCAGTTTCTTCCGGTGTCCTCGCGGCGGATCCCTGTCGACGCACCAGGGGCAGAGTTGGCCATCTGCAACAGACAACGGTTGATCAGCTCTTCTACGTGCCTGCGGACCGGCCCCTGCTTCATGCGGTCGAGACCTTCGCTGGCGAAGGCGAAGAGCAGGAGTTTGCGCGCGGACACCTCGTCGATGCCGCGAGAGCGCAGATAGAACAGGGCGTCCACTTCGATCTGGCCGATGGTTGCCCCGTGGGTGCACTTCACGTCGTCGGCGTAGATCTCCAGTTGCGGCTTGGTGTCGATTTGCGCGTCATCGGAAAGCAGCAGGTTGCGGTTGGTCTGCTTGGCGTCGGTTTTCTGCCCGTCCTTGTGCACGATAATGCGGCCGTGAAAGACGCCGTGTGCGTGGCCATCGAGGATCCCGTTGTAGAACTGCCGGCTGCCGCAGCGCGGGCTGGCATGTTCTACCAGCATGTAGTTGTCCAGGTACTGGTGACCATTGCCGATGAAGAGGCCGTTAATCAGACACTCTCCCCCTTCGCCTGCCAGCACCGGATGCACGTTGTTGCGCACCAGCGCCCCGCCCAGCAGCACTGAGTGCGACACGACATTGGCGCTTCTCCCTTGCTGGATGCGCAGCGTGGAGATATTGAAAGCCTCCTCGTGCTCGCGCTCAATCATGTAGTGCGAAAGCACTGTGTGGTCGCCGGCCACCAGTTCCGTGACCGTGTTGCAGAACACCGCGCCGCCGTCGAGCGACACATAGTCTTCGACGATCGTGGCCTGGCTGTCTTCCTCCGCCACGATGAGGTTGCGCGGATGGCTCATGGATGAGGCATCGTCCCCCGTCGAGACAAACAGCAGGCAGATGGGCTGCTCCACTAGGGTGCCTCTGGGGATGTGTACATACGCTCCGTCTTCCACGAAAGCCGTGTTCAGTGCACAGAAGGCATCGCGGTCGATATCAAGGTAGCGGCCGAGGTGCGGTTCAATCGCTCCGGGATTGCCGGAAATCTCCCCAGCCAGGCCACTGACCTTCATCCCATCGGGCAGTTTGCCCGGCAACGACAGCTCCCGCGCAAACCGCCCGTTCACGAACACCAGTTGACAGGCAACGCCCGCAACCCGGTACGGCTCCAGTTCCTGTTGGGACAGCCGGGCGCGGCCGTTCCGCGCGAGACGGAAGGGAGTTTGCGCGATGGCAGAGACGTTGGTGAACCGCCAATCTTCGTCGTGAGTGGTTGGGAACCCGACTTCGCAAAAACGGGCAAACCCATCCCGGCGCAGCTTCCGCAACCATGGCAGGGCATGTCCGGCGGCAAGCTTCTCGCACTCGCTGAAGCTTTCCAAGTAATTTTCCAACTGTTGGGTTGGCGTGATCACGTTGTTTTTCCTTCGTTATCATTAGACGGGTGTAGCATGCCGCACCTCGGCTTCCATCGAGCCATAGCCTTTCCCTTCCAGTTCCAGCGCCAGTTCCGGGCCGCCCGAACGCACGATGCGTCCATCCACCAGCACGTGGACAAAGTCAGGAACGATGTAGTTCAGCAGGCGCTGGTAGTGAGTTACCACGATGATGGCGCGCTCCGGGTTGCGCATGGCATCGACGCCCTGGGCTACGATCTTCAGCGCGTCAATGTCCAGGCCAGAATCGGTCTCGTCCAGAATGGCCAGCTTCGGCTCCAGCACCGCCATCTGCAGGATCTCGTTGCGCTTTTTCTCGCCGCCGGAGAAGCCTTCGTTCACGGAGCGGTTCATCAGCTTCTCGTCCATGTCCAGCAGCTTCAGTTTTTCCCGGAACATGGGCAGGAAATCCATGGCATCAATCTCATCCAGCCCACGGTATCTATGGATGGCATTGAGCGCAGACCGGAGGAAGTACGCGTTGCTGATACCGGGAATCTCTACCGGGTACTGGAAGGCCATGAAGAGGCCCTCACAAGCAGCTTCTTCCGGCTTCATCGCCAACAGGTCCCTGCCGTTGTATGACACTTCGCCGGCGCTGACCGCGTAGGTCTCTCGGCGGGCCAGCACCTGCGCCAGCGTGCTCTTGCCCGAGCCGTTCGGGCCCATGATGGAGTGCACTTCGCCGACGTTCACCCTCAGGTCAATGCCCTTGAGGATTTCGTGGCTATCCACCCTGACGTGCAGATTCTTGATTTCCAGTAAGCTCATTCCCTTTCCTCTCACTCGCTGCGTCGTTGCTACTTTCTTGCGGGATCTCAGATTTACCCCACGCTGCCTTCCAGACTCACCCCCAACAGCTTCTGCGCCTCCACAGCGAATTCCATGGGCAGCTCGCGAAACACACGCTTGCAGAAGCCATTCACGATCATGGAAACGGCGTCTTCCGCCTTTAGGCCGCGCTGACGCAGGTAGAACAGCTGGTCTTCACCGATCTTCGAGGTGGAAGCCTCATGTTCCATGCGAGCGGTTGAGTT